>CAIVEI010000052.1 GCA_903904835.1 uncultured Schlesneria sp.
TCGACCTACCAACCCCGGCCCAGATCTTGAGTCGACTGTTACCTCGACCACCGACATGAAATCGGTCTCCGACCGATTCAAGACGCGTTGTTCAACGCATTTTTAGGTCGCGTGCCAGGGTGCGGAAAATGGGTTTAACCCGGTCACGGCAAAGAAACGAGCATTGCTGATAACCTCGGTCCGAACTGGTGATACCGAGGTCTTCATTGTCGATCCCGATTCGGGAGACGCCATCAATGTCTCACGAAGCCCAACATCGGAAGACCGCTATCCTTGCTGGTCGCCCGACGGAAAACGGATCGCATTCACGTCAAATCGCGACGGTCCCTACAGTCTTTATGTCATGGATGCAGACGGAGCGAACGCGAAGCGATTGGTCGACTCGCCAGCCGTCTGCTACATGCCAAGCTGGCAACGAACCCCGATCGGCGAGCGGATTGTGTTTGGATTACACGGTGATAAACCCGAAATGGCCAGTATCGCGCCGGATGGGTCCGGCCTGACAATCCTGGGTGAGGGGCACGACCCGACGATCTCGCCCGATGGAAAAACGATTTGCTATACAGGCCATGTCAGCGGAGGTGTGACCGTCTTCACAATGCTGCTCGATGGATCGAACAAAACGCAAATTGTGAAAGAGGCCAGTAGCATCGGTGCCACGTTCCCGAACTGGTCGCCTGACAGCAAAACCATTGTTTATTCGTTCCCGGTCGACAAGGGGCTGGAACTGTTTCTGGTGAATTCCGACGGCACGAATCGTCGGCAACTGACAAAACTGCAAAAAGTGGCAACGCCCGCAGCCTGGTCCCCTGACGGCGAATGGATCTCGTTCCGGTACACCGATGAACGATACTGGAGCGACCCGGAAAAGATGAAGCAGGTCTACGCAGAAAAGCCCACGGATAAACGGCCCGTCTGGGTCATCCGCCCAGACGGTTCCGATGCGCATGTGATTGAAACATTGCGTTTCCAATGCGCTATGGACGGAAGCCGCGCCGCATGGAAGCCGGAATAATTAATCCCGACGGCGGGTGAAGGGGTTACCTGATGAAACGGTGGTCGCGTAATACTGTTGCGCCCTATGACCGGAAAAGCGGTCGAAACGCGGGGTGGCACGGTTTTGGAGTCTTCGACAAAGCCGTGTCTTCATGGAGTCTTCGACAAGGCCTTGTCTTCATGGTTCGATAACGTGTGAGAAGAGCACGGCCTTACCGAAGACGGTAAAACCGTGGCACCCATTTTCGCAACTTGTTATTCCAAAATCACATCCGTACCAACAAGGCAAACATCCCATTTTCAGGTCGTTTTATCATTCCCCCGATCAGGTTATGCCGCAAAAATTGTGGCGATCAGCCCCATTGGGCTACGCTGTGACTGATGTTGCTTCCAGAAAACAGCGGAAAAATGAAAAGTTTCCTCATGTCTCGTCTTTTCAAAAAACTTCGGCCGGACAGGGTAAGAAATCGAGGTGTCCCTGCGTCCAAGAAGGTGTTGAACGAAACTCTCTTTACCAGGAAACCTTGAAAATGCCTCGAATCAATCCCGTCCACGCCGAAACCGCCGATCCGAAAACCGCTGAACTTCTCGTAGGTGTCAAGAAGAAACTCGGCATGGTGCCGAATCTGATCTCGACGATGGCTCAGTCCATCACCGTCGCCAACGCCTACCTTGGGTTTAGCGGTGCCTTGGCCGGAGGAGCATTGTCAGCAAAACTTCGGGAACAGATTGCCCTTACCGTTGGCCAGGCCAACAATTGTGACTATTGCGTCGCTGCCCATTGTACTGTCGGCAAAATGGTTGGCCTGAACGCGACCGAAGTCCAGCAGGCTCGACTTGCCTCGGCTGCCGATGAAAAGGCAAACGCAGCATTGGTGTTCGCCAGCAAGCTCGTTAAGGAACGGGGTCGGGTGAGTGATGCCGATCTGGAACAGGTTCGTCACGCCGGATACAGCGATGGTGAAATCAACGAGATTGTGGCGAATGTCGCCTTGAACATCTTTACGAATTACTTCAACCACGTTGCCGGTACGGAAATCGACTTCCCAGCGGCTCCGCTGTTGTAATATTTGAGGGGTCAGAAAACACGATCAAAACAAGCAGGTCAATCGCTTCTGACTCCTCCCAACTTCGACTTGCGACATTAGAATCTGGCGACGGTTTCCGCGCTCATTTGATCCAAACGCTGAAGTTTTACGTTAGCGTCTTAAATCACGCGGAAACCAGTTCTTACCTGACACCAGGGCCAGTTCATGTCGACCACACCTCCGTCGTCCGATTCCGATGAGCACGTCCGCCGTTTATGGATGCCAACGTTACGGACATGGCTGTTTCTGATTGTGGCGCTGATCCTGACGACTCCGTTCCTGTTGCGAGCCTGGTTCATCTGGAGTGTCCCCGATATTCGGCCGTTTGATGAAAACGCATTCTGCAAAGTGGAAATCCCCGCTGACCAGAATGCGTTTACTTTTTACCGCGAGGCAGGTCGTCTGGCAGAAGGGGTTCAAGCGGCCCACAAAGCCAGCAATATCGTCATGCCGATCGAAAACATGGACGAAGTGGTTGAGAACGGGTGGAGCGTCGCCAATGACTCGTTGAAGGCCTGGTGTCAGGACTACCGCAAACCACTGGCCGAATGGCGAAAAGGGACGGAACTTTCAGACGCTTTCTACGTTTCGCCGCGCGAAGTGACGTTCAAAGTTGACGTGATGACGCAGTTCCCGGTGATCAATGAAGCACGTCACTTTGCTCGGCTGGCAAGGTTTGAAGGGTTGCGGCTTGAGTCCGAAGGGGATTTTTCCAAGGCCAAGGATTGGTACATTGCGATCCTGCGGTGCAGCCGCCATTTCACTCGCCATGCGTTCAATCTTCAGCGCATGACCGGTTCGGCATTGCACGCCATGGCGTCCGCATGGCTGGTTCGTTGGGCGGAAGATCCGCATGTCACGTTAGACCAGCTTCAAATAGCGCTCAAGGAGGTCCAGGCCGCAGATCAGATGACAGCCGCAGCATCGTCAACGTTAAAAACGGATTACCTACTGGCGTGTAATACGCTGAATCATCGCGGATGGCTTCAGGAAATGCAGGCAGACGAGGATGACGAAGGAGGCAATGAACCCGGCGCAACTTTGACCAATATTGCTTTATGGCTGGTCGGTGAACCGCAAACCACTCAACGAGTCCTGCGGCAAGTCTTGTCGAATCAACTCAGCGAAATCGATAAGCCCTTGCCCGAACAACAGCCCCAAGCAGGTTTGGCCAATGCGGCACTCTTTCAGCCTGATCAAAAAATGCGGGGAAAACCAAACCAGCTCGATCCCGTTGGTATCAATCAAGCGGTGTCACGGCTGATGATCACAAGGATCTTCGTCCCCGCACCACAGAACTTCGATCAATTCACAAACCATGTCACCCGAGATCGAGCAAGACAAACGTCGCTGGAAATCGGACTCGCCGCGCAAGCCTACCGACGCGAACACGGCGAATTTCCTGAAGATTCGACGGCGCTCGTTCCAAAGTTTATTGGTCAATGGCCCGCTGATCCCTTCAGCCCGACAGGTCAGCCGATGCATTACCGCCGTGATGACGCAACTTCAGCCGCTGTCTGGAGCGTCGGCGCCGACCGCAACGATGACGACGGCGATGTGACCTACACCGAAAAACAACCCGCAAAGGATGTGGGTATCATGTTGAAAGCACGGTGAAAGATCAGCCTTTGGACGCCTTATCAAATTCGTCCCGTGACACTAGAATCTGGCAACCGTTTCCGTTCATTTTGATCCGAACGCTGCAGATTTGCGTTAGCGTCGGAAATCGTACGGACAACAGTTTTCACACAACCGCAGGTCCCGTCTATGTCGACCATCACTTTTTCGTCCGAAGCCGAAACGCACGTCCGTCGTTCGTGGCGTTCGACATTCCGGATTTGGTCGTTTCTGGTTTTGGTACTGATCCTGACAACTCCGTTCCTGCTGCGAGCCTGGTTCATCGCAGGTGTTCCCGACATTCGCCCGTTTGACGAAGGCGCATTCTGCAAGGTGGAAATCCCAGACGAACGGAACGCGTTTACCTTTTACCGAAAGGCAGGTCACCTGGCAGAAAGAATTCTGGCAGCTCGCACGGCTGACAAGCGTGACATGCCGATTGAATACATGGTCGAAACCATGGACGAGGTCGTTGCGAACGGATGGCACGCGGCGAACGACTGGCTGAAGGACTGGTGTCAGGACTACCGCAGACCGCTGGAAGATTGGAAAAAAGGGACCGAACTTTCTGACGCATTTTACCTTTCACCACGCGAAATCGAGTTTAAAGTTGACGTGACAAATCAGTTTCCGGCCCTTAATCAATCGCGGCACTTTGCGCGACTGGCGAGGTTTGAAGGGTTGCGGCTGGAGTCTGAAGGAGAGTTTTCCGGAGCGATGGAGTGGTACATGGCGATTTTTCGCTGCGGCCGCCATTTCACTTATCACGCATTTAACCTTCAACGCATGACCGGTTCGGCTCTTCATGCCGCCGCATCCGCGTCGCTGGCTCGCTGGGCGGAAGATTTGCATGTGTCGCGAGACCAGCTTCAAACAGCGCTCAGGGAGGTCCGAATCGCAGATCGGATGACGGACACGATTTCGTCAACTTTCAAAGCGGAATACCTTCTGGCATCGCATACTTTAAATCAACGCGGCTGGCTTCAATCGATGGAACCAGGCTACAATAACGATATGGGCAATGAGCCCGCAGAGACGTTGACAAGTATTGCTTTATGGCTGGTCGGAGAACCTCAAACCAGTCAACGCGTTCTTCGGCAGATCCTGTCGAATCAACTGAACGAGATCGACAAACCCTTATCCGATCAGCAGCCAGAAGCGGGAATATCCAGTACCACACTCTTTCAGCACGATCAAAAGCTGCCTGAAAAACCAAACCAGCTTGATCCGGTGAAACTCGATCAGGCCGTGTCACGATTAATGCTCACCAGAATCTTCGTTCCAAGTCCACAAAGCTTCGAACAGTTAACAGGTTTAGCCAACCGGGATCGAGCCAGGCAGGCGGCGCTGGAAATCGGCCTCGCCGCACAAGCCTACCGACGCGAACACGGCGAATTTCCTGAAGATTCGACGAGCCTTGTGCCAATGTTCTTCGATCAATGGCCCGACGACCCCTTCAGCCCGACAAGCCAGCCAATGAAATACCGCCGCGAGAACGCAACCTCAGCCACGGTCTGGAGCGTCGGCCCCAACGGCAACGATGACAACGGCGAAGTGACCTACACCGAACAAAAACCCGCAAAAGATGTCGGGATAGTGCTGAAAACACGGTGAATTGTCATGACCCAACGTAATTAATCGGACGATGCCTTTCGAGCCAGGCAATCATCCCATCTGACGCCTTACTCTAGTTGATGCTCTCATCGACAATGGCCACGAACTCTTCGCGACTCTCTCGGAAGAATGACCTTGAGCTTGGTCTCGATCCTGGCAAAATTTTTTTTATGCCATCGGTATTACAGGGATTCGATTGACGGCTCTCTTCTTGATTTGGTCTCCCTGTGCCGCATAAAGCATTACAAACCATAGTTGATATACACCACTTTTGGTGTCGTTAATTTCCTTCTTGATCTGGTCTAATTTCAACTTTCTCCAATGAACTTTCTGAGCCGCCTCGGCTCCCGTACTACAACGATTTTGATCTCTGGCAACTTGGAATCAAATTCATACGGGTCAAGGTGAAACCTCGCCCTACTATATTGCGAAACGTGCGTAGAAATTATTTTCCACATCGGTCATAACACGAGCCACCGGATGTCGTACGATCCGTGCGTTTTTCTGATGATGGTCCATTTGGTTCGCTGGGTATCGAAATGACGGAAAGTCACGTTGACTCGAAAGAATTTGAATTTCCACTAGTGATGCGTCAATCGACGAACTCATTCTTCGGAAACCTCAGTCCGCGTAATCCTTCACTGGCATTTCGAATGCGTCGGGTCGGGATGCTAATTCTGATCACCTGGGTGCCACTTTTGCTGTTGGCGATTTTGTCCGGCTATGCGGGTCGCGGGATTGTAGATGTTCCGTTGCTTCATGACCCGGGTCTGTATGGGCGATTCCTGTTCGTTCTTCCCTTGCTTGAACTGGCGGAAGTCATTGTGGCGATCAGCCTGCCCGTTCAAGCTCGACAGTTTCTCGAATCCGAACTCGTCCCCGAACGTGACCGTCCCCGATTCGATGCGGCCGTTAATAAAGTTGTTCAACTTCGATCATCGTTCACGCCTGAAATCTTGATTGCAATTCTTGCGCTTTGTCTTGCAATAACTTTCAGGCTGTTTCTGTTTCCGGAATCGACTTCAAACTGGGAGGTTCACAACTCAGTCCGGAGCCCGGCCGGTTGGTGGTATGCTTTGATCAGTTTGCCGATTCTGTTTTTCTTTCTGCTTCGATGGATGTGGATCTACCTGCTGTGGAGCATTTTCTTATTCCGCGTCTCAAGGCTTGATCTGCAATTGTCACCGACTCATCCGGATCACGCGGGGGGGCTGGGGTTTCTCGGCTGGGGAGTCGCCAGTTTTTCAGTTGTGCTGATGGCGCTGTCTGCGATGTTTTCATCCGGCTTTTACTACGAGATTCTGCACAATAAAGGGAGTGTTTATGACTTCAAATACCACATGGTCGTATTCGTCGTGATTGCCGTCGCGATACTTTACACTCCGCTACTTGTCTTTTTCGGTCGCCTGTCGCGTTGCCGATTTACGGGTCTTCTCGACTTCGGTTCACTCGTTCTGCGTTATGACCGGAAGTTCGAAGAAAAGTGGATTGAAAGAAAATCGGCCGAGACCGACGAATCGCTTTTAGGATCGTCGGATATTCAATCCCTTGCTGATATCGCCAGCGCATACGAACATGTTAACGACATGTGGCCGGTTCCGTTTGACACGAAGGGGTTCGGCATATTGATTGTTGCGTCGATTCTTCCCCTGATTCCACTGGTGGCGACAGAGGTCCCACTGCAAGAAATTCTGAAGAAGCTGGCCGAAATGATGGTTTGAACGTTGTCATCTCGATGTCGCCCAATTTGACATCGAAAAATGAGGAAAATTTGAATGGGCGTCTTTCAAGCCTCTGTTATCCTGCCGCGGCCACGTATTGAAACGTTCGAGTATCTTCGTCGTCCCGCGAATCTGATGAAAATGTTTCCGACGGATGCGGCGGGGGATCTCGCCTTGAAACATCCTGAGATCATGGATGTTGGCGGATTCATTGAGTTCCAGATCAAAGCCATGGGTAGCAAGTTCCAGTTCGTTCACGAAATTACGCAGGTGACTCCGTCAGAAATCATCGTGGTCAAACAGATTCAAGGACCGTTCAAAGCCTGGACACAGGAGCAGCACTTTGCGGATTCAAACGACGGCAATACGTTGTTGACCAGCATTGTCAGGTTCGAACCACCAGGAGGGATGCTGGGGTTTGTCGTAACGAGAAAACTGATCCTGTCACAACTGGGTGAGTGGGTTGGGCAGGGTCACGAACTTCTGCGTAAGGACATGATGATCAGTTAAGGCTGATATTCTTTCCGAAATCGTCGAATCCGATCGCTACGAACGGCACATTCGTTAATGTCGAGTTACGCCGTTTCCTTTTTTCCGGTCGCTGCTGCCGTTTTGCATCGTCGCCGCAGCCTGTGATGTATGTTCATAACATTACCCTCTGCAACGGCGTTAGCGTCCGCTGACAAGCCTGTTCCGTTTCAAAGGGTGCGTAGAACACACTCATCCCTGAAATCCAAACCGTCGCAGACGGAATGGTGTCAGGAAATCATTGTCAGATCGTTTCAAGGAATTCGGAAAATCATGACTCAAAGAGATTGGCTGTTAATCGGCGGTGGACTTGTTGCGGGTGCTTTACTTGGTGCCAGTGTTCCGAAACTGCGTCGTCACCTTGGCCCGGTGATCATGGAAGCGGGTCAACGGGCAGGTGGCGTTTTTTCCGCTTTGGCTGAAACCGTTGCGACTCAGATGGAACGTGCCGAAGACTACGCCGCTGAGCGTCGTGCCGCGAGTTCCAGTGGGGCCTGAACGCCGATCAGGGCTTTGGTTCTTCAGCCAGTTCCGCGTGTGGTGCTTCCGGTGGTTCCGGAAACACAAACGATGCGACGACGCCGCCGATCAGGGTGACAATGATCACCCCGAAGGAAACGGCATTGACGACTCCTTCGTATTCATCCGTCTGCGGCACAATGTGCTTTTCGAGCACCATTTTCAAACCGACAAATGCCAGGATAATCACCAGCGAGTATTTCAGCAGGTGAAACCGTCCCATCAGGTCTGCGAGTGCAAAATAAAGGCTTCTCAGACCCAGTATCGCGAAGACATTGGATGTGAACACGAGAAACGGGTCTCGTGTCAGCCCAATCACAGCGGGAATCGAATCGACGGCAAAAATCAGGTCCGTTGTTTCTACCATTAAAAGCGCGATAAACAGCGGCGTGAAGGCAAAACGGCCATCAATTCTGGTAAAGAATCGGTCCCCGACGAACGTTGGGGACAACCGACCGCGAAGCATTCGAATCATGAAATTCTTCTCGAAATCGACTTCCTCGTCTTCATCGGTGAACAGCATCTTCAGCGCCGTGAAAATCAAAAATGCGCCGAACAGATACGTCATCCATTCGAACCGTTTAATCAGTTCGACACCGGCAAAAATCATGACCGCTCGCATGATTAAAGCCCCCAGAATGCCCCACAGCAGCACTCGGTGCTGGTAGGCGCTGGGAACTTTGAAATACGCGAGGATCAGTGCGATCACGAAAATGTTGTCGACACTGAGTGACTGTTCGAGCATGTAACCCATGAAGAACATGAATGCGGCTTGCAGCCCTGAATCCGGCAATCCCGTATCGGCGTCCGGGTCATCGGGTTTGAGGTCCGGATAGAGTCCGAGATCGAACCAATGGTTCTGGTAGGCAAAGTAAACGAACACGGTAAACAACAGCGCCAGAACGAAATAGATCCCGGTGCGGAACAGGGCCGTTTTCGCGCTCAGGGTCTTTGCCTCGCGCGAAAAAACTCCGAGATCGAAAGCGAGAATGATCAAAACCAGCAGCACAAACGCTGCCCAGACTAACCCGGTATTGTTGCCACCCGACGAAGTTCCCGAAACGTTCAAAATCAGCGGCACAAACGCTGCCTTTACTAACCCCGTCACGCGATTGCCCCTTTGTCCGAGTATATCTATCAGGTTGCCATTTCTGTCAAATGGCATAATTGTCCTAACTCTGGCCCGGCAACAAGTTCGTTCCAGATCCGTTGAGAACAGAACAGCCCGACCGCCAGACGCGACCGGGCTGCCTCACGTTTGTCGAAAGTATAGCGTTGGCGAATAAACTTGCGCACTCAGCATACGGAAAACAAATCAATTCGGATCACGGCCAATCAGCGAGTCATCGCCGAATCTACAGAATTTGAAGGACGGGGAAAGAGAATGCAAGTCTCTGGCCGAAATACGGTTTTGAAACGTCGTTTCCGCAATCCAAGGGCAATTTGAACTGGTATCAGGCAGGCGATACCGGAATGGGACTGGTTTTGAAGAGGGGGTCTGGTATTTAGATCTCTAAATTGGCCGATCATGTGTTTTCCATAATGATTGGATTTCTGCGGCCAATTTTGAAATTTTGAAATTTGAACGCCCGACCCCGGAAACCCCGACTGGAAGACTCGCTACGGGAATGTCGAAACGAGTATCCTCTGGAGCAACGTTTGATGGGCTTATTCAGCAGATGACACGCATGCTTGTTCTTGGTATTGAAACCAGCGGTTTGGAAGGCTCAGTCGCAATCGTCCGCGACGAGATTTGTCTTGGCGAAAAAAGACTGAACCAGATTGGACGCCGTCACGCCCAGGGACTGGTACTGGAAATCGGCCAATTACTGAATGCTCATTCCCTGACGCCTCGTGATGTCGATCTGGTCGCCGTCAGCCGTGGTCCCGGCAGCTTCACCGGGTTACGAGTCGGAATGGTTTGCGCCAAGACATTCGCTTACGCCACGGGTTGTCGATTCATCGCAGTCGATACATTTGCTGCCATTGCAGAAAACGCACCGGCCGAGTTGACTCGAGTGTTTGTGATTGAGGACGCTCAGCGAGACGACCTTTTCGTCGGTGAGTATACTCGTCATCCGCATCAAGCATGGGAACAAGTCTCACCTATTCGAATCGTTTCTGCTGACGAGTTTCTTCAATCCCGCAGTGATCTGGCGGTTGTCATGGGACCGGGATTGGCCAAGCTGGAAACGGAACCTCTGCCTGATCATTGGCTGAAAGATCCGCACATTCGGCAACCAAGAGCATCAATGATCGCGTCCCTCGGCCGATCGCAAAAGCAATCAACAGTTGGCGAACCCTTGGCGGAAGAAAATGACTTTTGGCGAGCATCTCCGTTTTATCTTCGCATGAGTGCTGCCGAAGAAAAGCGTGCGACCACGATACAAGCCGAAAATCCGTAGAACCGTCAACACAGGGGGACACGAACAGTCAACGCTATTCCTCTGGTTCGAGCAGGAATTCTGCCTTCAGGATCGCGGTCCCTGAGGTCACGACCCGGTCGCCCGGTTCAATTCCCGAGAGGATTTCGATCCACGGATCGACATTCATTCCAGTCGTAACGTCCCTGAGATGGTACTCACGTGGCCCGGTTTCGACAAAAACAAACGTGCGACCGTCATTCGACGTCACCGCTGATTGAGGCAGCGTCAGACATTCATGAGTCTGCCCGTCGGGTATCAGCACACGGACAAACATGCCTGGTCGAAGTTTTCCGTCGTGATTGTCAATTTCAGCAGTGAGCGGAACGGCCCGGGTTTCGGGCGAGACTTTGCGACCGACGATCACGACGGTGGCTTGTAATGTCTCACCCTTCAAGGCGAGGGTTTGCACCGACACAGACTGACCTGGCTCAATCGACAACGCCTTCCAGTCTCGTTCTCGAATTTCAGCCTGTACCCACAGGCGCGAGGCATCGGCCAGTTGAAATAAACCTTGCGAAGTTTGAACGCGTTCCCGGGGTGCCAGCAGGATTTCTTCGACAGTCGCCGTGAATGGGGCCTTAACGGGCCATGTGCTAAGCGCCTCTGCGTTTCCGACATCCTTAATCGCCTCGAACGGCTGGTTCACGATCAAGCTGAGTCGTTGTTTTGCCACGGTCAAACGCCGCTCCGCGTTTTTCATCGCCGATTCGGCCTTAAGATGTTTTTGCTTGACGTCAAAAGTCGCCTGTTCGCAAGCGGCAGAGTATTCAGCGGTGGTGGTATCCCGAGCGGAACCAAGTTCGAGCGCCATTCGAACGCTGACGGCCCCTTCTTCGCGAGCGGGCTTGAGATTGGAGCTCAATTTTTCTGCCAACCGCATCCGGGAATAAGCCGTTAAAATCTGTTGGCGATAATCACCGAGTACCTTGTCTGCAAATTCCTTTTCCATCTGCTGAACTTCCTGGGGACGCTTCAGCCTCGCCAGTAGTTCGTCGAGATTCGTCTGGATCGAATGCCACCACTCGTGTTCGTTAAGGGCCTGTTGCAGATCTGTTTCCCGAAGCAATACATCGGCACGGACCTCACCCAGTTCGGGACTGTCGACAACGGCAATCGTCTGCCCCTCGGTCACCCGATCACCGACTTTGACTTGAATTTGCCGGATTAACCCATCAAACGGAGATTTGACTTCGACATGTCTGGTCGCATTGTATTCGACGCGACCGGGGACCGTCCTGACAGACTGCAATTCCCGTCTTGATGGTAATGTCACCTGAATCTCGGCTGCCGCGAATTTCTCTTCGCTGAGAGTCACATGATCTCGCGGGCCAGCCTGTTCGACTGGTGCCGCGTCCGCGGGTACCCCTGACACTTTCCAAGCTTGATAACCCGCCGCTGCCGCTGTGGCGAGTAATGCGACACCAACAAGAATTTGAGCCGGACGTTTCATGGCGAAATCTCAATGGAAAACAGATGAGTAGTCGTGTGCGGCAAGGTCATTGGGTTCGATGGTGCGTCGCCGATAACAAACGACGAACCTCAATCAAACACGGAACCAGCAGTTTCCAAGAGCAACGACAACTTGAATGCGATTCATGGCAATCAATTTGGACCACAAAAGACCGTGGCCAAATCCCGTTGAAGAGTCTTTGAACGGGCTTTAGCAGCGCATTACCAGAGGGAACTCGTGTTGTCGTCGCGGAAAGTGACAACGTTGGACAGGACAGACTATCCGACTGTCATCGGTGAATTTGAGCACCGAGCGGTACTGGCACAAATCGGCATCGAATAAACGGTCGCTTAAAGCAGGAATTATCGAGCACGCGACGATTGAGTCCAGGCTGGCGAAGCCTTTTGCTGGCTGCCCGTCGTTGGACTGTTCGTGAAACCCGTCGCTCCAACCCGGAAGAATCCAATGGAAATGCCAGCCGAATTCGTGATCTTGATCATCCAACGCCATCCCGTCATGAAAGGTCGCCAAATGACAACGGAGTTCCACGATCGACTCAGGCGAAGCCAGCTCTGAGAGATCCGATTGATGGCAATGCAACCAGGGAACCGGGCCTTGCCACAAGCAGAAGATAACGCACAGGCGCACGATGATCCGGCAAACTGCATTCTGTCGGGTCGATTTTTCGTAGCGGTGCATGTCATCGGTCCTGACGCCGCATTTGCGGAACACGATCAACGACTATTCATCATCCTCGTCGTCGTCATCATCGAAGTCATCATCATCTCCGTCGAGACTACCCACGTCCATACCATCGTAGGAACTGATTCCCATTTCCTCGGCAAATTGAGACAGCTCAAGATTCCGTTGAAACAGCGTATCAGGGGAATGAATTTCGATTTTTTCGACCTGAAGCGTCAATGGGTCATCAGGTTCATCACCGTCCGTAATTTCGACGAATTCATAGCCCATTTCGGTCAAACGATCTGAACATGCTTCGAGTTTGTCACGGTCATCATCCGTAAAAAAATAGCCCCAAAGCATCTCTCCGGACATGTCCCAGTCAGTCTGTTCGGCGATTGCTTCGAACATTTCGATCAATTCGGACTTGGGAATCATCTGTGACCTCACTTCTATTGCGGGGCGAGCAAGCTGAAAACGCGTTGCGATTTTAGGGATAGCCCTGCGTCACAGCAATTCACTTGGAACATTCTGATAACGTTCCCTGCCAGTTGCTCACCGAAAAACAAAGCCCACGAAAGGGAAAATTCCCAATCGCGGGCCTTGAATTCACCCTGCCAATAAAGGTTTCTCACACGGGCTGAAGGTGTGCGAGTTCTTCACGCAACCGGATTCGTGCGGTGTGTAACCTTCGTTTAATGGTTCCAACGGGACTGCGAAACCGGTCGCTCATTTCGATCAACGACTGCCCTTCGAAGTAAAAGGCAACCAGTGTTTGCCGATCGAGAGATCGCAATCGCTTTAAACCACCCCATAACTGGTCCGCTCGTTCCCCGGTCATCAATTCGTCAAGCGGCGTACACGTCTCAGAATCGATAGCAACAAGGATTTCCGGATCTTGTGGCGTCACTGGTGGACGTCGAACGGCCCGATTAATCGCCAGTCGGATCGTAATCCTCTTTAACCAGCCAGGAAACCGCTCGGGCTCGCGTAACTGATCGAGTTTTCGCATGGCCTGAACGAAGACGTCCTGAGTCAGTTCCGCTGCTTCCGCCTGATTTCGCAGTCGCCGCAGTGCAATTGCATAAACCGTTGTTTCAAACTGGCGAACGAGTTCACCAAACGCTTCCCGGCAACCGGCCTGAGCGTCCAAAACGATCGGCAAGAATTCTTCCGTTTCCATAATTCGCTCGTCTCCCTGAGCCGCTCAGTAACGCATTTTTTGCGAAACTGCGGGCGTAGTGGTTGGCGAATCCCGTTGAGTTCGCAGGAAGATCTCGCTTTAACCGTTTTTGAGCATCGTTTGTCATGCTGCGCAAATCGGCGGTCGTTTGCACCGACCGCTTCATCTGGTTAATCGCCAGATCATCCGTTGAGTTTTATTCCTGGCTGACTCACTCGCTGCATACAGTTGTGCAGACGATCAGAACCAGACCAAGGCTCATCGGAATCCAAATTGAGAAATGTCCTGTCCTCGAAGAACTCAGCCACACATCGTGGTGATGAGTCCTGGTGTGCTCGATTGCTTGGATAGCATCTGGTCGTTATGGCGTTTACCTTGCCACAAGACAGCACGTAGGTGGTTGACCAGACTCCCACGTTCCTTGAGTGCCAGACGCTGGCGTTCTAGAGAACGCATGAGCGATATGGCACCTGAGGAAATGGGCATAGGGTCGGGACATTTCGGTACTGGGTACATGTCGCAGGTTGTCAAAGAGAGATACGCACGATGTGCATTCGCGCTATCGACAACCAGGCCGGCTTGAAAACCGACAATGGCGTTGATCGTTGCGTTTTGAATGCGATTGAAAGCTTGCATCGTGATACCTCCTGCGAAAGCCGCAGTCTCCGTGGAAACGAGATAAGAATTCTGTGTTGGGGAAAATCCGCAATACTGAGATTTTCGTGAATCGCGCCTCACGAATGGCGGGCGGAGTGGAAACAATTTCCTCCGCGTCGTCACATTAGACCTTTCTCATCGAAAAAAGGTTCACCACAATTTCGATATTTTCGAAAAAAATCCACCCCAAAA
>CAIVEI010000053.1 GCA_903904835.1 uncultured Schlesneria sp.
CCAAAATCGACATGAATTCTGGCATCCCTCCGGGATGCAAATTTCGTTTCCGTACCGCTATCCGGTGGTGTCGCTAACGCTCAACCACCGGCTAATCACTGAAATGCCTTCGGCATAAGGAATTCTGGGTGTTTTGCCGTCTCATTGTTTTCCCGACGATGAATTCTTCGCGGCGTCCCCTGCCGGGGCCTCTTTTTTCTTCTCTTCCATTGGGTGTTCCCAGTGCGACAACAGGTCGTAATCCTCCTGGCGAAAGACCCAGAGAGGATCGATTCCCACGACGATATACCGTAGCCGCTCGGTCGTTTCCGGGCCGCTCAACGTTGCTTTCACGGCAAAACATCGCGGCGCATTGCCGGGAACTTCACCCAGGATCTCGTAACTGACGATCTGCTGACCCGGCTTACGATGCGAGTCAACCACATGAACCGAAGGCTTTGTCACCCCCTGGACGAGACCAACAGGATCTCCCTTTTTCCATGCCTCCATCCCCGCTTTGACGGCAGATTCGGCAACCGTCACTGACGGAACGAATTGAGAAGATCGATCATATTCCCCGCAGCCACATGACACGAAGCAAGCAACGGCCAACACGAGTCGATAGCAGGTGTCACGATTGATTCGATCGAAAACAACAGTCATTCAGGATTCCATCAATGCCATTTTAGAATGGCGAGTTCACGGTTTCACTTCCCGCCCGAGTACCCAATGCTCGCCAGACCGTGAGGTCAACGTTGTCGCTGACGAAGTGCACGGCTCCATCCCCGGTCATGGAATGAACGCCGCCAGTGTGCCGGCTGGCCGCTGAAACCTGCATTGCCATATTCGTCATCGTTCCTGGGAACCCGGTACCGGCACAGCTTTTCGAATTGGGTACCGCAACATGATTATAAAGTGAGCAGCAGTTCTCACCCATCACCCAACTGTAACCCCATTTACTTGTTAAAGGGGTCGCGGTGGCTGGATTAAGTGCCTGGCAAGTCTGGTACGTGGCATCAAGCGAGGTTTGATGCGGGATGACAAACAAGTCGGCCTTTGGATCAGGGATACCATGTCCTCGAATCTTTTCACTGAAGAAACAAGTTGAACTTGAACCATCTGTAATGTCTCGCATCCGGCACTGGCTTAAATAGTAGAAGACACCTGTTTGAACTTCGCTCGGCGAATTGTCGGTGCTGGCGCCCGGTTGGTCACTGCGATCGCAAAGCCACCCTCCCTGGTTTGCCGCATAGTTATTCTGGCCGGTCCAGGCGTCATTCACTGCCGTGTCGGAGGGACAAATGAACAACGGGATCACCGTACGACATTGGGCCGAGTTGATTCCCGTTGGGCTGCTGTAGGCGGGCATAAAGGCGATCACGCCCCCCATTCCCGGTGTTTCGGGCGGCGCACTGAAGTTGATTGAGTTATACAGCGGAGCCTGATCGATATACGGCAGGATCATCGCATGCTGCGACCAGCGTGCGTAAGCGGCGGCACCCGTATAGCTGGCACCCTTTCCGAATGGAAAGACGGAAAAAGCCTCGTGATAGTTATGCAGGGCGAGTGCAAGCTGTTTGATGTTGCTTTTGCACTGAGTCCGTCGAGCCGCTTCGCGGGCTTGCTGCACGGCAGGCAGCAGCAACGCAATCAAGACCGCAATAATTGCGATCACGACCAAAAGCTCGATCAGGGTAAAGCCCCGGGAACGTGTCCGTTTCATGGCGAAACTCCATTTATCAAAAAAGGAAATCAACAAAATCAGTAACCGACTGAAATCGAGGAAAAAACGATTGAACTTAAATCACATTCTTTCAGTTCGGCTCCGCTCGATTCTATGCGGAACAGACTTATTCTTCGATACGAAGTGATTCTGAGCCGGCGCTGATGCCAAATGTTGTCTGCCCGTTGAGTTCTCTTCAAGATTGCGAGCAGCGGGCACCAACAGAGAAATCATCACAGCCGTCAATACTGCGACGAAAGAAATCGCGTGCAAACCGTCAGGCTTTTGGCGGACGATCCAGCCGAAAAGCAATCCGAGGCAAAACAACCGATTCAACAGGGTGAACCCTGTAAGATGCTTGTTGTGGAGCGTGAATCAAGAGACTCGCGAACCAAACCCAATGGTCTTGAAACTCAATCGAAACGATTGGTGTTGAAAGCGGCAATTCGACAGGCCCCCGTTGGCACGACGGACCGCGACACGGCAAACGGTGTGGAATTTGTGGAGCCGCGGAATCATTTCCGCCGGGGTCGGCTACGGCTCGTTCATCAACAACATGATGTTGGGACAGAACGTGATGGTGTGAGAGGTAGTCACCGCAGGTGGCATTCGCCTTCGATGACCCAAGTCCGAAAAACGTCAGGAAGACTAACAGAGGCAACAACGCAGCCGAATTTCGTCGGGGAAGACGAATTCGGGTCAGTTCACGACTCGCTTGCGTTGGTTTCAAATAATTCTCCAGAAATGACGTCAGACTACAGTATCGTTACAAATTGTTGTCGGACAAGAGATTTCTGGCAAATATCGAAAAAAATCACCAGTTGGTTTGATGAGAGACGAAGAAAAACGCCCCTTCGTCGTTGAGACGCTGATTGTTTTCTGACCACCGGCCTGATTTGTGTCAGTGGAAACCAGCCTCCCCGCTGTGTTTGCTTGCATCCATTTGGACTATCATTTCGCTGTGATCATCCGGCCCAATCGTATCTTTTGATGTTGACCTTTTTGGGACTGCACTATGCATCGTCGAGATTACTGGAATTTTTATTCGGCCGGGCGAATCGTGTTTGGCTCGGGTGTTGTCCGCCGCCTGGAACAGTTTATTCAGCCCTGGAAAGCGAAGAATGTTCTGATTGTCACGGACTCGATCCTGACCAGGGTCGGGGTTGTGGCTCAAGTGGAATCGCCGTTAAAAGCAGCAGGCATGTCTGTCTCGGTCTTTGATGGAGGGGAACCTGAGCCTTCGTTTGCGATCGCTGACAAGGCCATTGAGTTGGCTCGGACCGTACAGCCTGACGTCATTATCGGAGTTGGTGGTGGCAGCAATCTTGATCTCGCGAAGATCGTGGCGAATATCCTGACACATGGCGGCCACTACCGGGACTACTTCGGTTTTGGCAAAGTTCCAGGCCCGATTATGCCGCTGGTCTGTATCCCGACCACGGCCGGAACGGGAAGCGAAGTCTCGCATGCGGCCGTTCTGACAGACACAGTCAATCAGACGAAAATCAGTTGCCTTAGCAATTACCTGCGTCCCCACCTGGCGATTGTCGACCCGAAGCTGACGCTGACATGTCCTCCCAAGGCGTCTGCCGATAGTGGGATCGACGCTCTGACGCATGCGATTGAGGCGTTTACCGCAGTCCATTTCGACGAACTGGATGTTCCTGCCGACGAACCGTTCCCCTACGACGGTAAACAGCCGATTGGTGATTGTCTTGCCGAACGGGCGATCGAGTTGATTGGTCGCCATCTGGTCAAGGCCGTTCTCGAACCCGACAACCTGGCCGCTCGCGAAGGGATGGCGCTTGCTGCGACGCTGGCAGGACTGGCTTTCTCGAATAATGCCGTGGCGGTTGTCCACGCCCTGGAATACCCGATCGGTGGTGCCCTGCACTGTTCACATGGAGCAGGAAACGGATTGCTGCTGCCATACGTGATGCGATTTAATCTTCCTTCCCGAACCGCCGAATTCGCACGGATTGCGCAACTGTTGGGAGAAGACACGACGGGTGTCACGGAATCCGCCGCGGCGGAACGCGCTATTACTGCGGTCGAGCGCATTCGCGCCGCGGTTGGAATTCCTCAACGGATTCGGGAATTGGGAGGGACCCCTGACCAACTTCCGACATTTGCCAAAAAATCGTTTGAGATCAAACGCCTGATGCTCCTAAACGGCCGTCAGCCGACCGAGGCCGACCTGCTCGGAATCCTGCAAGCCGCATTTTGATCCCGTCATTTCGCCCACGGACCCACGAGTTCGATCAGGTTCCCATCGGGATCGCGGTAGTTCGCCAACGCGAGACCAGCAGGAAATCCTTCTGGCAGTGGAACCGGGCACT
This sequence comes from uncultured Schlesneria sp., assembly GCA_903904835.1. GTDB lineage: Bacteria > Planctomycetota > Planctomycetia > Planctomycetales > Planctomycetaceae > Schlesneria. The sequence goes on from CAIVEI010000053.1 coordinate 4,042, forward strand.
TCGCAATCGGTTTTCCGCCGGCTTTCGCCGCTTTATCGACGGCAAGGTTCAGGCTTTTGACGGGAATCGTCAGATACCGAAACCCGTACGACGTGTGGATGAACGTGTTATCAACACGGGCACCGGGTGCAGTCTTGAACTGCATCAACTTGAGCTTTGTTGCTGTTTCGCCCTGTCCCAGAACCAGGACATGAACGTCAAGGTCCAGCTTGTTTGAAAGTCCTGTGTCCAGGCCAAACTGACCGGGAACCTTGAATCCCGTCACTTCGCTAAAGCCGAGAATCTCCTTGTAGAACTTGAGCGATTTCTCGATATCGCTGACAACCATTCCGACGTCGATCGTCTGGCTGGCGAAGTTTGAATCACTCTCCACTTTTTGATTTGCGAATCCGCCGAGTGCGAACGCGGCGACAGTGACTCCCGTCAAACAAACCATTCGAAGCCAAACACTGGTGCGTTTCATAGGGTTTCTCTCTACTGAAAAAAGGAACGGACATCTTGCGTCAAACACGAGATTCAAACGTTGAGATGATTCCGTGATGTTCTCGCGGGAATCGTCATTCATTTGAGCGATTGAGCGGTATAACTCACGGTGACATTTGTGCGGATACCACCGCGAGGCGTGAAGGCTCCGATCAGTGTCATTGATCGAGGAAGGGTCACGGCGACAAGATCGTCCAAAATCTGGTTCGTTACCGCTTCATAAAACGCACCGTGATTACGGTACTGCTGAAGATACATCTTCAGCGACTTGAGCTCATAGCAAAGTTGATCTGGCACATAGGTCAGAGTCAGGACGCCGAAGTCTGGCTGACCGGTCTTTGGACAGAGTGACGTAAATTCAGGGCAGATCGTTTCGATCGAGTAATCCCGTTGCGGGAACGGGTTAGGGAACGTTTCAAGCAAATCAATGAAGGACATCGTCTCACGTTTTCAAAAGGAAGAAAAATCAGTTTTGCCAAGCATTCGTCGTGGCGCGACGATCATCTTTTCATTGTAGTCGCCACTCATAAAATCCCAACCGGAGCCCGACGATGTTTGTGACAAAGTACCGAGAATTGAGCAACCTACCGAGTCGGGGGCAAGCGACCGCCTCGTTCAATGAATCGTCCGGAAAGTCCGCCCCCACGAACCGGCAGTATGACCGTACTATTCTTCATGCGACTATAGGAAACCATCTCACCTGCTTGCTTTCCCGGGACCAGAATCAGTCGAACGGCGGCTGGCCTGCGATTTAAGGCGGCCACAGAGATCTGGTCCGCAATAATCGCGGAAAGCGTCGCCACGTCCGTGTCACCTGGAAGACAAATCAGGTCGAGCCCATTCGTCCCTGCATTCGCTGCCAGGCAAAGTTGATCGAATGTGAGCGTTCCTGACTGCGTTGCGGCAGCGAGCGATTCATCTTCCAGCACCGACAACATGATTCGAGAATAAGCTCCTGCGGCACACGACGCGAACGCCGAACCGGCGCGCATGGCACTGAGGATCATCGTAAGCGCCGTGGCGGTCCCTGGTGCCCCGACTCGTTCAATCCCCAGCAGCGGTAACAGATCGACAACGCTGTCGCCCGGTCGATGGGTCGGGGCGAGTGTCACGTCGATGCTGCCGAAGTCTGCACCCAGTCGATCGGCGATTTCTCGACCGACCAATTCTGCTGTTCGAGTTGCCTGGAACACGGCTGTTTGAATCACCGAGGCCAATTCGTCCAAACGTGAATTGGGATTTTCCAGCAATCGTTGTTCGAGTGCATGCCGGATAATCGCGGCCGCTCCGACGCCGACGTGAACAACGAGGTCTCCCCAGCCATCGCCGAGACAGGCTCCGGTCAAATGGGGATGGCCGGTGGAGTCGTTTGCCAGTACAGCCAGCTTTGCTGCGGCGTCGCCGTTTCGATGGCTGGATGCTTCTGCCGCTTGAATCAATGTGTTGGCAACCAGTGTAATCGCTTCCATGTTCACGCCGTTTTCGGTTGACCCGACGTGAACTGCCGCACGTAGTCGTTCGGTCTGGCTGAGTGCTTCGGGGAGACTCGCGATCAACTGCCGGGCACTATGAGTCATGCCATGTTGAACATCGGCTGCGTATCCACCAATTCGTTCGGCATGCACGTTGGCTGCCGCACCATCCAGCGTTTTGGCGATGTTGACGAAGTCGGCCGCGTGAAAGCCCTGGGCGACCCGGTCGATCGGTGTGACACACAGTCGCCGCTGCAGTACTGGAACCCCCATCAGTGACGCGACCTCTGTACAGACGGCGTTCATTCGCCCTGCTTTGGCCACGATTCGCTGATAAATCCCATCGCACAATTTATGAAAGTTGCGATCAGCACAATCCGAGATATTAATCCCCAGAGTGACCGTCCGAACATCCAGCGGCAATTGTCGCAGTTGTTGTAGAGCTGAAAAGAACCCAGACCGTTGATCCATAATTGTCGCTCAATTGCTCTGTGCTTTGAATAATCCGATACGATAAGGCAAATGCTGTCAGCCGCTGGGATCGAGATCTCTCTTAGGGACCAGCCGTGTTAAATCCGACCGGTTCGGGATGAGCCAACCCGGCAATCACCCTTCGATGCTGTAATGCGACCGTGATTCCATCATTCCGAAATTCGTTACGGAGTTCTTCGCACAAATGCAGCGCATCGATCCCGGGTGGAACAGAAAGCTCCATCGCCGCGAGAAACATCTGACTCGTCCCTTGCAGACGACCTTGAAGATCGATCAGGTCAATTCCGTCCTGAGCCAGACGATGTGCAAGAAAGCGAAGAATGCCCGGCCGATCCGGCCCCGAAAGGGTCAGCACATATCGCTCCTTGGGAGTCGGCTCTGTTTCGCCATCAAACCCCATCTCGACCTCAGGATCGCGGAGCGTTACTTCGGCGCCGAACGCGCGGCAGACAGCTCGGATGTGGTCGATGATTACCTCGGGGTCCTGATCTTCAGGAAACTCGGTGGCCATCATCATCGCAAAAAACTTTTGAATGACGACCTGGCTGACATCCAGCATATTGCCGCCAAGTTCGTCTAATGCGTTTGCGAGCGCAGCCAGAATCCCTGTCCGATTCGCTGCGACAACCGTCATGATATAAAGTTTCGCCATGATATTTTTCTAACGAGAAATCGATGAATCCGTGTTTGAGACGACGACTGCTTCAGCCACCAAGCAAAATTCGCTGGATAAATTTGACTCCGCGACTGACATCATAACCAGGATCGCTTCCCTGATTGCGGATCGACGTCAGCCAGCCTCGATAGTCCATTTCACCAAGAGTTGCCAGGACTTCAATCCAGTCAACATTCCCCTGCCCCACTGCTTCTTCCTGACCTCCGTCAATTCCCGCGTCGCCGTCACGTAACTGGAAATGTAACACCAGATTGTGAAGTAGCCGTAGCGACTCAGCCACCGGACGCCGGGTCATGGCAAAATGAGCCGGATCGAAATCGATTCCGATCGGCCCCGTTTTGATTTCGTCTAACAGCGTTCGAAGCGTTTCCGCAGAATCGTTCGAAGGAGTGATCGCCAGGGCCGTTCCAATATGGTTGGCGTGCTTTGCCAGATCGCTCAGGCCTTCAACCAGCAGTTTTCGCTCTTTCGATTCCGCATCTTCTGGAATCCGTCCGACGCGAAGGCACAACGTATTGGCCTTGATCGAATAGGCAAATCGCATCGCATCGCGAATTGCAGCGATGCGAACATCGATTTTGTCAGGCTCGTACAAGGGATAATTGAGAGGAAACACGGCACTGGCAACGGTCAGTCCCTGTTCCCGGATCTGATGCAACAGGTCACGCCGCCCGGTTTCGGTCAATTCGCTGGCTTTGAGTTCGTTTCGAACATCAAACTGTAAGCCCTGCACGTTCAGTTCGGCCGCCGACTTGATCGACGCCACGAGTGGCTGAAGGAAGCAACGAGTCGCAATGGCAAGTCGAAATTTATGCATATTCTACGAAATCGTTCTGAATGAGACATTTCCAATGACCTCCACAGTCTAACAACCCGCAAGAATTTGCCCACAAAGGGAGCCTGGCCCCGTTGGAATCGGGCTCAAACCAACGAGTCCAAGTTCACTGGCGAGCCGAACGACTTAAGTCCACGGATTCTTCGCGTTTTCCGCCGATCAGCCATGCGGTCATCACATACCAATCCACATCTTGCGAAATCGCCAAGAACACGAAAACGCCAAGAGGATCACGAAAACACGAAAGAATGAAAGTACGAAAAAATGCGGCACGTTGGGCGATCGTATCTTAACCCCGCACTGAGTTCGGTAAGACGAACCTGAGAGCCATGCACCTTATGGACCACTTTGTTTTCCTTTTTAGCAATTTTTCACGGGTATTGATCTTTCCGGCGACGGAATCATTGTTTGATCTGGCGTGTGTTGCGTCGAGATGACCGGTTACGGGTTCCGTCTTTCAGCGGCTTAACGGGGACGCTCGATGGGGCGTCATCGTCCACGTACGCAGCGGAATCCGCTTGCAAAACGCCATCGCGCCATGATCGTAATATCCGCGAAGGCCGATAAACGGAGTGCCATCACTGATATTACTGATCAATCGCGGATATTGATTCGTTCGATCGAAGAAATGATCTCTCACAGAGTCACGGAGACGCGGAGATGCATGAAAATGAGATCGGAACTGCGATTGTGGATTTCGCGTTTCAATTGCATCAAGACCTTGGCCCGGGACTGCTTGAGACCGTCTACGAAGTAACGTTTGCACGCAAATTGGAGAAGCGAGGGCTGATTGTTCAGCGTCAGGTTCCGATTCGCATCGTCTACGAGGGGCTGGAATTCGAAGAGGGTTTTCGTGCCGATTTAATCATCAACGGAAAAGTCATTGTCGAATTGAAGTCAGTCGAGATGATTCATCCAGTACACAAAAAGCAATTGTTAACCTATCTGCGATTGACCGGAATGAAGCTCGGATATGTGCTCAATTTCGGCTCGCCATTAATGAAAGATGGAATCACGCGAATCATTCACGGACAGCTTTGATCACTCCTCCGTGTCTCTGTGTCTCTGTGAGAGATCGAAAAATTCGATGAACGCCAGGCGAGGACTCTGGCGTTACCTTGGGGCAAGAAAAGACAAGTCCAATTAGCGACCAAATGCCAAAGTTGAACGAACCGTTTCGTTTCCAAACCTGAACTGACGCAATAAAATGGCCTCGCGAAACGGTCAACGCGAGGTGAGCACGTCCGCGCTACCTTCAACGTTCGGCGCGACATTCGAGGCATGCCCAGATGACGGATGAAGACACTATTCGCGATCTTCAGCTCAAATGGTTCCAAGCCACAATGAGCGGCGACGTTGCGGGAATTGCCGACTTGATGACGGATGATGTCGCTTTCCTCTCTCCAGGTCGAACACCGTTTGGGCGACAAGAATTCATCGACTCGTTCAAGGCGATGAAGGAGCACGTCGCGATGAATTGCGACGGCGAGTACACGGAAATTGTTGTGGATGGTGATTTGGCCTACGCGACGGCTCGCCTCGAAATCACGGTAACACCGAAGAACGGCGGTGCTGCCAAACAACTATCAGGGAATGCCCTGTCTATATTCAGGCGTCAGCCGGATGGAAAATGGCGCTTGTCTCGTGACGCAAACTTACTCACATCAAAATCGACATGACTTCAAAAGTCCGGTAACGTCCCGAGCGAATCGGTCAACTTGACCAGCAGTCGCTGTTGGTTCAAAGTGTTATCGTGTTGATTCGAATCCCGTTGTTCATTGCGGGCAAGTTTCCTTAAACGTTAGACCGAAATTCGAACCTCCGAGGGGAGAAGCATGAGCAAAGTGTTCGTCAACATTGGGCTTAGCCTCGACGGCTATATGGCGCCGGATGGAATGACCATGGCGAATCCCGGATACAAGAACTGGGGAGCCAAGTGGGGTGCGCTAATGGCCTGGATCATCAATCAGCAGTATTTCCGAGAGAACCTTAAGTTCGGACCAGGGGGAGAGACCGGACCCGTCAATGATCTGGTTCGAAGTACCATAGAGCGTATCGGTGCCAATATTATGGGCAAGCGAATGTTCGACCAAGGCGAGCAAGCCTGGCCAGAGGAGGCTCCGTTTCACACACCGGTCTACGTTCTTACCAATGAAAAACGCGAACCTTGGAAACGCCCGGGTGGGACGACCTTTTACTTTATCAACGACGGGCCGGAGCGTGCCCTGGAGCTGGCTCGGGAATCCGCAGGCGGTCGTGATATTCGTCTTGCGGGTGGCGCGGATGTCATTCAGCAGTACCTGAACCTGGATGTCGTCGACGAGCTGGAAATCGCCTTGGTACCCGTGTTGTTCGGTCGTGGGCGGCGTCTCTTCGAGAACCTGCGCGAGCCCGGGCCCCAGTTTCGCATTGACAAGGTTCTTGACGGTCCAGCCGCCACACACTTGCGTTATGTGCGTCAATGAGAGCAGCCTAACAATCGGTTAAACCAGACCGTGGGCCGTGCGGTTTCAAATGGTAAGACGCCACAGGCGGTTCGCCAGGAGCTTCCGCTCCATGAACCCAAGGAACTTTGACGCTACCTAAATCGTCAAGTTCCTCAAGAGAGTTGGTTAGCTGTGGCCCGGTTAACCGTGTCGTTACCCCACTGAGGACTTTTACCGATGTCATCCGATTTCCCGTTTGTAATCAACCGCATTGCACTGACAGAGGATTGGTCACTACATCTCCCCGTCGCATGTAAATTGCGAATGGAGGACGGCGCGATGGTTCTCTGGAGGCCGGGCTTCACGATCTGGTTGAACGCTTGGGGTAACGACACCGGCCGGTCTATCATTGAGTTGAAGAAACACTTTGCCGATACCGCTTCGCCAGAAAAGTTCGATGAGCGCGAGTACGAAGAGGACGGGCGGATCTATTACTCGTATCGGTTGGCTGAAGAATCAGACGATGAACGCGTGCCGGCGCTTAATGCATTTGTTTTTTCTAATATTGGGCATTTGCAACTGTCGTTCTACTTCGACGACGAATCAGACGTGGAACTTGCTTACAAAATTCTTTCGAGCGCCAGCGGCGATCCTGCCACACTGCCGGATCACCGCATCTACTCGCAATTATGCTTTGCCACAAACATGGTCATGAAAGAGAGTCAGCCCGTCGCATACATGTATCGGGAAGAACCCGACAACGCAGACGACAGCGGCTGGCGATTTTTCTCCGGCCGTGAATCCCAGGAATATGTCGACGACTCCGACAATACTCATGTTTATCCGGTTGCATTTGTTGTCCAGTCCACGCCCGAAATCGTCACTCATTTGAACGCGCCCGTCGGTTCACAATTCGAACACGACGGGGAACAATTCCAGCCCGTGTGATTACGGCTTGGGCTAACTTGGCATTCAACGAAGGCGGAGCGTACGCCGCCTGCTAACGCTGGTATTCGGCGGCAGACAATGGCAGAAATTCACCACGAAGGTCACGAAGATGGAATTCGACGACCTTTCTGATCGCGTCATTAACGTGCCTGAAACTGTCTGCCGTGAAGATCGGGTTAATATCAACGTTAAAACAACCAGGCTGAAAGATGGCATCAAGGCGTTTCGTCCTCTGATTCTTTCGTGCTCTTCGTGACCTTCGTGGTGAAAAGAGCGACGAGGTCAGGACTCATAAATTGTATTCACGGCCTCTCTTGTGAATGATTTGCCCCGACGCGGAACTTCGCTTCCCGAATGAGGCTGGGTATGATTACGAGATCATCGGGCAGTTTTCCCCCAGAACCGCCGGGACAATGGGAATCTTGAATACAAAACCACGCCACTTTTAAGGCCGCGTTCCCTTACCAGAAGGATGTCTTAGCCCTTCCGGTCACGGGTCTCGACATTGCCTCTGCCTGGTACTCAAAGAGTTTCAGTATTGTTGAAGTTCAACGGCATGACAAACCTGTACCAACGGTGATCCTGGAACGAGATGGCACGCGCATTGGTTTTGCGATCAATGGTGGCGATGCGTCTCAGGACGGTGCAGCAGTGCTCGTGTCGGGAATTCAGAAGCTCAAAGAGGAGTTCGAGGCAAAAGGATTAAAGGTCGGCAACTGGCGTGTGGATGAACGGAACGGCCAAAAGCTCCAGGTCTTTTTTGTCATTGCTCCGGACGGGATGTGCTATTACTTCCACGAACCGATTGACGTCGAATAACAAATTGCGATGGCTTTTCGGTCAGATCCGACGCTAGCAGCGTCGGCCACGTGGCCGACGCTGC
>CAIVEI010000054.1 GCA_903904835.1 uncultured Schlesneria sp.
CGACTGTTACCTCGACCACCGACATGAAATCGGTCTCCGACCGATTCAAGACGCGTTGTTCAACGCATTTTTAGGTCGCGTGCCAGGGTGCGGAAAATGGGTTTAACCGCCGCACGCGCTGTTTCGGTCGTTTCTATCTTCCAATGCACCAATTGCTTTTGGGCTTCAGGATGTTTTGAGTCGAGATACGCGCCGAGTCGCTCACGCAGCTCAAGCAGTTTTTGAGCAACCGCAGGTTTGTATTCGCTTGTCCCGGCATCCTCAGAATTCTTCTTTCTCAGGTCAACTTCCAGACCAAGGAATTCCCGCACCGCTTCCGCCACGGCCTGGCGAGATTGTCCCGTCATCAACGTATAGGCTGTCAGGTATTCAACCAGTTGTTGACCTTCACGATAGGATTTGAGCCGAAGGCTTGGAGAAACCACCGGATCTTGTGGATTACGCGCCGGGTAGAACAGCGACAACGCGTCCGGCTTATCCCATGATTCTTTTGTACCAATCGTTTGCCACGGCAAGACGCCGTCCGCCCCCAGGCACCAGGCGTCGAGACACCAGGCCACAGGCTGCACAGGAAACTCCGTTGGCGGCGCGGTGGTTCCATAGAACGTGACCATCGTGCCATATCGGGCCTGACGGCGTTCAATCCGTTCTCGATAAGGACGAAGGGCTCCACTGATCACTTCCACTCCACTCACGCCGTCGAGCAGATCGCGTTGCCATTCCGGTCGAGAAATGTCGCATCGAAACACGGCATTAGGGGCAATCGATCGGGCCACTCGATTAAATTCCTGCCCGTAACGACGCAAGGCCCAGAAGTCTTGAGTATTAACCGGTTCATCGAAAACCCAGGGTGCGGAACAGGAACTCCACGTTCCTCGCTGCTCTTTGAAATAGACTTTGTTGTTGAGATAGAACTGCAGCCACGGTTTCGTCCAGCCCTTCTTCGCGGCATGGTCGGCGAATTCTCTTGCTGTTGTTGAAAACTCGTGCCAATAACTTTCATCGAAGGCATCCTCAATCCAATACCCTCCTTTGAAATTGCGGTGGACATCGGCAGGCCAATGTTCGTTGAGCGGCAAATAAAACGCATCAACCGGAATGCCTGCTCGTGGCAAATCATGAAACGCCGTCCCATCGAGAAGAGGACCAAACCGTCGATCCCATGCCTCCCAATACCATGCACTCGCTTTCTTCACCGGCGCACAGCCATCTGCCACACGTCCATTCCAGCCATAGCGAAGGACGTTGAGGTTTAAGCGATGTTCATGAGCCAGTCGATACCAGGCGACTTCTTCCTCTGCAGGAACCGGTAAACCGTAAGCATTCATTTCGGGGACAAAAGAGAGCTGATCGGGCAGTGTAAAATTCCAGACATTCAGCTCAATGGACCAGTACTTTTTGCCAGTGCGAACTGTCACGGAATGTTTTCCACTTTTGACGGAGTGAGGTACATAGATTTCGCAAACGACGCGACCCGGCTGAAGAGATTCGGTCAGGACATCTCTCGCGTCACCCTCGGCAGCGGCTTTGATCAGTCCAAATAATTTTGGTTTCAGACCAGCCGCTTCGACTTCGACCGTTTCATTCTCATTACGCTCGATGAAGAAAGTCACCGCTTCATTCTTGGCGGCATCCAGATGGCTTGCGAGTGGAACACCCATCAGGTCGGTGAGTAACGATTTTTCCGCGCTTGGTCGTTTCGTCGTCGCAGCGGGGAGAACACATTTTTCCGTTTGACGGGGCGTTTGTCTGGTGAGAGCTGGTGGTTGACTGGCATCTCCGTCGGTCCAGACCATGAAGTACGGGGCGACCGTCTTGTTCATATCGCGTGAGGCGACCATGCGATTTGGAAACAGCTTCCAGGTGAACTTTTCGCCGTCGCGTTCGTACTCGGAACCGACATCGTCTTGAACGAAGACGCCGTGACTTCGTCCATCAGCACAGGCCTCGATCACTTTGGGATCAACAGGAATGACCTGCCACCCGTTCGCATCAGGTGGCGATGCATCACCAAATCCCCAGATGGTTCCGGCTTCGCTATTGACCACTGATGTGACGTCCGTAGCAGGACCATTCCAAGGCTGGTCGGGTTTCGCCCAGCGAAACGATGCTCCCGTTCCTTTCGCGTATCCGCTACCGGTCCCTTCTTCCCAAGGGCTGGCGACCGTGGAAACCGTCATTCGCCGTAACGGCGCGTCTTTCGATTCCAGATGCAACCACAACTGAGCACGGCTTACTCGCTTTCCACGCAATGTTGTGCTGTCGAAGTCGAGCAGTGAAAACTCCTGAATCCCCTTGAACTTCAATCGGGGTGCACCGCCGTTATTTCCTTCCTGTTCGCCAGGATAGGCGGAGATCCAGGCGTCGCGCGTGACAGGCAGTTTTAACGGGTCCGCCGCCGAAACCGCGGCGATGACATTCCAAAGGAAAACGCATGATACAAGTTTGGTGAAGGTGTGCATCACAAAAGACTAAGCCTCCAGAATGGGGGGGGACAATCGAACTGTTGGAGTACTTCAAACGCGATGTCCCGACACGGTCATTTCTCACAGCCCAATGTGCAGGGCCTTTGGCCGAATAACATTGTTGACAATGTATCAAGTCGACTTGTTTCACAGGAAAAAGAATCAGGTCAGGGAAAGAGTATTCGCCACAGATGCACACGGATTCACACAGATAAATACAAATTGCGTACACATCCAATGTCGAATCGGCAGTAAGATTCTCAATACATTTGCGTGTTTTATCTGTTTGGTTCTGTGTGCATCTGTGGCCAAATGGCCTTTGCAATTTCTTCCTTTATTGACTTCTCTACTTTCAACGGCTGTCGCTTTGTCGAATCCAGCCACCACTCAGAACCCGATCGCCTTCATAAAGGACTAATGCCTGACCCGGTGCTACTCCGAATTGTGCTTCTGTGAAATTCACTCGCACATGATCTGGTGCGATGCGTACCACATGAGCGACCGCTGCTGTGTGCTGATAGCGGATCTGAGCCAGACAATCGAATTCGTCGGGAAGATCATTGACGAGCCAGCTCATTCCATCCGCTTCCAATTCTCGACACGCCAGATCGTTGTGAGTCCCAAGAACAACCCGACGTGACTCGGGTTCGATGCGAATTACGAAACGAGGTTCACCAAACGTAATACCAAGTCCGCGGCGTTGGCCAATCGTGAATTGATCGAATCCGGAATGCTTTCCAAGAACGTTGCCTGCCGGATCAACGAATTCACCCGACATGTCGGGACGACCCCGGTAACGTTCCAGAAACCCGACATAGTCGTTATCGGGAATGAAACAGATTTCCTGACTGTCAGGCTTGGTCGCGACTCGAAGGCCTGCCTGTGCAGCGAGTTCGCGAATTTCGGGCTTATTGAAATCGCCGACCGGAAACAAAATTCGATCGAGGATATTGCGATTGATCCCCGCCAGAACGTACGACTGATCTTTCGTCAGATCACGCCCTCGTAACAGTGCGGGCTTGCCTTCGATTGTCTGAATTCTGGCGTAATGTCCTGTTGCAATCAGGTCGGCTCCAACGCTCACCGCAAAATCCCAAAGCTTGCCGAACTTCAGCCAGTTGTTACACATCACGCAGGGATTGGGAGTACGTCCCGCGAGATATTCATCGACGAAATAATCCTTGATACGCCCGAATGCATCCGAGAAATTCAGCGCGTGAAAGGGGATATCAAGCACATCGGCCACGCGACGAGCATCGGCAGCATCCGATGCGCTGCAGCACCCTTGTTTGTTGGCCTTTGTTCCGAGGATAGGGAGCGTCGGAAGTGCTGCTGAAGCCGCCTGTGGCGAGTCCGCTCCAGACATCGCACCAGATGCCACGAGGTTTGCCTTGGGTTCGACGCGACAGGCTGTTTCTTCGACAGCTCCTGAGCGCATGAAAAGCCCAATGACCTCGTACCCTTGCTCTTTCAACAGCACGGCTGAGGCAGAGCTATCGACTCCACCACTCATCGCCAGAACAACTCGCTTCGACATTTCTTCTTTCATTGGCAAAGCGAACAATGTCCGCGGATCAGGATCTCGGTCACGTTACCGACTTCCGTTACGGAGGTGAGCGCCGATTTCGGGAAATCGAATTTGTGAAGGCACGTGACACGGCCACAATCGACACAGATAAAATGTGCATGCTGGCAACCGTCCGGGTGTGATGCGTCACGAAGCTCAAATCGCCAGACGTGATCACCCAGTTCTTTTCGTGTGACCAGTCCCGCTTCGACCAGGTCCGTTAGATTACGCAGAACAGTGGCCTTATCGATACCCAGCGGAACCAGATCAGCAGAAATATCGGCGTGAGTCGCGGGTGAGTTCGCTCGTTGCAGCCAATGCATCACGGCCAAACGAGCCGCAGTCGTCCGCAAACCGCAATCCGACAGCAGCTTCCGAGTTCTAGCAACAGTACCCGCCTCTGTGTTCAATGACATCTTCAACCGTTCATGCGATCCGCAATTTTTACTCCCAACAAAACAGAGGATACCTTCAACGAACTGCTAACGCCAATTCAAGGCAAAACATGCGGTAAGTTGAAGGATTGTTTCGGGGCGAAATATGGATATTGATCGTAATGCGCTACTCAATCCGGGTAACGATTTTCTATGGAATGGATGCTGGTGTGGTATTTGTTTTTTTGTCCCGAAGGGACTAAACAAATGCGAAAATGGCAAGACTTTTTCCTGTGGGAAAATCGCGACCCGTGTCGAGCGACGCTAAGTTAAAAGCTTTCACGGCGTTGTCAGAATGTCTAACAAGACAATCCGCCGCAATCGCATTACTCTGTCTTCAAGTCTGCCTACGAGGAATTTTGAAACCTGTTGTAAATCGGGTAACGAAGGCAAACCTCGGCCGCAACCCCACTTCTAAACATCAACAAGAGAATCGAATGGACCTTCAATTACGAAATAAAGTCGCCGTCGTCACGGGGGGCGCGAGCGGCATCGGATTGGCCTGTGCCACGGAGTTGGCTCGTGAAGGTTGTCGTGTCGCGATCTGGGATGCCTCTTCAAAGTGTGTCGACGCTGCTTCCAAACTGTGTACCGATTGCGGTGTTTCATCGCTGGGACTGACGGTCGATGTCAGCCGCCTGAAGGATGTGGAATCGGCCGCAAACCAGACGGAACAACAATTCGGATCGGTCGATCTGGTCGTCCACGCGGCAGCCGTCTCATCTGGAAAATTCGGATTTCCATTTACGAATGTCGATCCCGCTGATTGGAATCGGGTTCTCGACGTTAACGTTTTAGGGATGGTGAACGTCGCGCACGCGATTGCACCTCGAATGATTCCCCGTCGCAGTGGTTCAATGATTTTCATCGCATCGGTCGCAGGTCAGATCGGGTCTCAGACCGATCCTCCCTACAGCGCAAGCAAAGCGGCAAACATCAACTTAGCACAATGCATGGCAAAGGACCTGGCCCGGCATGGGATACGCGTGAATACGGTCTGCCCCGGCATGGTTCAAACGCCACTGAATCGGTCTGTCTGGCAAGCCTGGAATGACCAGCAACCCCCTGATCTTCAACGCAGCTACGAAGACTGGGCGAACGAGAAAGTCCGAAATGTGATTCCTCTGGGACGCTGGCAGAGGCCTGAAGATGTCGCCAACCTGGTGACGTTTCTTTCTTCTGACAGGGCCTCCGAAATGACCGGCCAGACAATCAACATTGATGGTGGTTTTGTGATGCACTGGTAACGACGATTTTCGCAGAAAACCATCCCCTCGATTCAGTATATCAGTACACGACTCGTGGTTATGATGACAACGCCGCCCGACTATCTCTGTGACCGAAAGGATTTTTTGATGAGTGCCGAAGCCCGTGTCGCCGAATTGCAACTTGAACTTCCCCCAGCACCTAAGCCAGGCGGGATTTATCATCCGGTGCTGATCGTGGGGAAGCTGGCATATGTCTCCGGGCACGGTCCGCTGCGGACTGACGGTTCCATGATTACAGGAAAGGTCGGCGACACCATGACCGAGGCCGAGGCCTATCAAGCGGCGCGTCAGGTGGGTCTGACGATGCTGGCGACACTTCGTCGCGAACTTGGGTCACTCGACCGAATCGATCGGCTCGTGAAAACGCTCGGCATGGTGAATTCAACACCGGATTTCGGGAGCCACCCGCAAGTCATCAACGGCTTCAGCAATCTGATGGTCGAAATCTGGGGCGAGGTCAAAGGCCGAGGGGCACGTAGCGCAGTCGGCATGGGATCACTTCCTGCGAACATCGCCGTCGAAGTTGAAACGATCTTTGAACTGGTGGATTGATGGCTTCGGGCTACAAGATTGACTCAATTTTGCAATCATTGATTCTCTAAAATAAATATCAAGAAAGTTCGGACATGGCAGAACAAGTGTATCTGGCGATCGATTTGGGTGCGGAAAGTGGTCGCGTCATGGCGGGGATGTTCGACGGTCAGCACATTCGCCTGGAAGAACTGCATCGATTTTCGAATGGACCCGTCAACGTCGCCGACACGATGCGTTGGGACCTTTTAAGGCTATGGTCGCAGATTCAGGTCGGTCTTCAAAAGGCGGCCGCCCGATTCGGACAGAACATTGTGTCAGTCGGGGTCGACACCTGGGGTGTCGATTTCGTGCTGCTTTCAAAGACCGGCGAAATGTTGGGACAACCCTACCACTATCGCGACGCGCGAACTCGCGGTGTCATGGAACACACATTCCAACGGGTTCCGCGAGCTGAGGTATTCTCCAATACCGGTCTGCAGTTCATGGAGATCAACTCGCTGTACCAGTTACTGGCGATGAATCAGACGAACCCGGCTCTGGTCGAAATGGCCGACAAGTTCCTGATGATTCCTGACTTCTTTCACTGGCTGCTGTCGGGGAGTCGAGTCGTCGAATTCACCAATGCGACGACATCGCAAATGTATCATCCGACGAATCGAAACTGGTCGATCGACATGCTGCGAAAACTCGGCCTGCCGACGCAGATGTTCCCCGAGGTTGTCGCCCCCGGAACGAAACTGGGCCGATTACGTGAAGATGTTGCCCGACGAGCCGGCTTGCCTCGCCTGGAAGTCGTCGCCCCCGCCACTCATGATACGGGTGCCGCCATCGCCGCCGTTCCCACGGAACGAACGGGATCAGCGAACTGGGCTTATATCAGTTCCGGAACATGGTCGCTGATGGGTCTCGAATTGCCCCACGCCGTCCTGACTCAACGGGCGCTGGAACTCAACGTCACGAATGAAGGTGGTATCGACGGCACCTACCGACTGCTGAAGAACATCATGGGCTTGTGGCTGGTTCAGGAATGCCGCAAATCGTTCGAACGAAGCGGTTCGGCCTATGATTATGGGTTGCTGGCCCAGGTCGCTCGCGATGCCCGACCGTTCCGAGCCTTTGTCGACCCTGATTCCCCTGCGTTCCTCGCCCCGCACGATATGCCCGAAGCGATTCGGGACTGGTGCCGTGCGACAAACCAGGAAATTCCCGATACGGATGGAGGCCTGATCCGCTGTGCTCTGGAAAGCCTGGCGCTCAAGTATCGAATGGTTCTCGGCTGGCTCGAAGAATTGTCTGGCGAGAAGACCGAAGTGATCCACATCGTCGGCGGGGGAACTCAGAACGAATTGTTGAACCAATTCACCGCCAACGCCACAGGTCGACCGGTGATTACCGGACCTGTCGAAGCCACGGCACTCGGCAACGTTCTCGTCCAGGCACGAACCAGCGGTTCGGTCGGATCACTGGGTCAGATCCGAGATATCGTTCGCGCCTCGTCAACGATGCAGCGGTACGAACCACAGAACACGGTGCAATGGAACGACGCCTACGGACGATTTCTCGATCTGCTGAAGCGGGCAAAATAGAAAAAGCAAGGAAGCCCTGTAACGTTAGCCCGACGCGCAAGCGAGGGATCTTTCTTCGTTTAAACGGCAATAAGATCCCTCGCTCGCGCGTCGGGCTAACGAAAGATCAACGTTTTTTTTACCCAAAGAAGGCGAGAGGCCGGTACGCTGCGGGCAACGTACCGGCCTGTGTAGGCGGAAAGTCGAGGTGTGCTGTAGGCGGGTGCTTGGCCTGTCTCCCTCAGGCCGGCAGGATGTATGAATCTCGAACTACTGAAGAGTAGTTGCGTGAATCACTTGGGTGATTGTTCACTCCGATGCTGACTAAAGCAGTCGGCGTGCCAAAAGATAATTTCTTGAAAGAATTTTTTGCCGAATAGCGAATACCCCTGAAAAACAGCCTGTTTTCAAAGGGGAACCGCTGGAAAATTCAGTATCTGTCATTTTGGACCCCTTCGAATTGTAACGGTTACAAGCATTCTCGATTGAAAAAGTTGCAAAAGGAGGGTGCAAAGCTGCTTTTGAATCGTGACGCATCAACTATTCGGAATGTGAAACTGCGTGGCGACCGGCTAAAGTCTTCCCAGCGGCTCAGATTGCAAAACGAAAAAATTCGAGAACTCGTTTTCAGGATACGCTCCTTTGTCAGTCCCCTTAAAGTTACTCAAAGACCTGATCGCGATCCCGAGTGTGAACCCGATGGGACGAGACGTCTCGGGATCTGAGTACTTCGAAACGCGCGTCACGTCATACCTTGTCCAATATCTGACAGAACTTGGGGTTCTGTTCGAACAAGTTGACATCGTCCCGGGCCGGTCGAATGTGCTGGCTCGTCTCGATTCGCCCGGTGCCACCAGGACTGTGCTGCTGGATGCTCATCAAGACACTGTTCCCGTCGATGGCATGACGATCGCGCCTTTCGATCCGATCGAGCAATCGGGTCGCCTGTACGGTCGCGGGTCGTGTGATGTCAAAGGTGGCCTCGCGTCGATGCTGGCGGCGTTCACTCGCCTGGCCCACGAACGGCCAAGCGGAATTCCGAATGTCGTCTTGTCGATGACGTGCGATGAAGAGTCGACAAGTCTCGGCATCAATCATCTGACGGACAGTTGGTCGGGAAAGTCTGCGTCCTATCGTCTGTGCCCCGTCAAGCCTGATGTGGCGATCGTGGCTGAACCGACGGAGCTTGATATCGTCGTGGCTCATCGCGGGGCGACCCGTTGGAAAATGAGAACAACGGGCCGAGCCTGTCATAGTTCACGTCCCAACGAAGGGATCAACGCGATCTATCGAATGGCCAAGGTCGTGGCGTGCCTGGAAGAGTACGCAGACTGGTTACCCGGTTCGCGGCCTGCTCATTCGCTTTGCGGTCCGGCAACGCTGAGTGTCGGTCGAATCGACGGTGGCAGCAGCGTCAATATCGTTCCTGATGCGTGCTCAATCGAAATCGATCGCCGAGTTATCCCCGGTGAAGACCGTTTTGGCGTCATCGACGAGATCGCAGAATACCTGCGATCCCGACTGGATTTTGAGGTGCTCCATGACGCACCCTATTGTGCCAGCCCGGCACTCGGTGACGACAACAACAGTAAATTGTCGCACGAATTAATGCAGGCCATCGAGGCTGTGGTCGGCCAAAGAAAAACGATCGGCGTTCCGTACGGAACTCACGCATCCCGCTTTGCAAGAGCAGGGGTCCCATCTGTTGTCTTCGGTCCCGGTAACATCGCTCAAGCCCACACGAAAGACGAATGGATCGAGATATCACAACTCGATCACGCGGCTGAGATTTACTACCAGTTCTGCGTTCGTGCAGCGGCGCACGCTTCGTAAGACAACGCGGTGACGACTTTTTCGCGGTGAAATACCAGCGACGCAGCGGACGGGAGCGCGAATCTTCGTTGCGAATCAACCATCTTTCTGCCCTAATGGACCGAAATACAAAAATGTTGAATCGATTCAAACGAATCGCGCAGACGATATTCATTGCCCCACAACGGCATTCGGTTTCGAAGTACGCGGCTTGCTGAGCAGCAGATACGCCGAGAGAAGTGAACCAAGCAGGGCAAACGACCAATACGGAACCCCGCAGCTATATGCGTAACAATCGTCAAACCTGGTGGAAGAGATTCCAAACAACCCAAATTGATACTGCCAGTAGACGTGGGTGAGAGGCGTCATCCCGGTCCCATCATAGACGGGTCCTTTTCCGCGATTGATCGGGAATGAATTGTAATACACCGAGGCCGCAATCTGAGTGGACGTCTCGCCCTGCGGATAGGAGTAAGAAGCAGTTAAAGTACCTCCTTGAGAGGTCAGATCAATCGATCTGTTGCTGAAGGGGATTTCAAGCGTTAGCAGATAAAACCTGCTCCAAAATCCGCCCGCCATAAACCCCAACGCGACCAGCAGCGTCAAAATGCCAATCTTTGTTCGCCACGGTTTGAAGAAGTCTCCGATGATGATTCCTCCCGTTCACCGAATAAAGAAGTCAACGGATTGTATTCTGTGGATTTCCCGTAAAGCAATAGACAGAATGTCATGTTTCATCTGGTCGACGTGATTTTTGAATATAAAAATGGTGCCTCGATTTTTATCGTTTCATTTGTCGAGTTGCTTGAATAATGGCCACATGGCATTGTAGTGGCGATCTGTCGAACATAAAAAACATCGTGTGATCACGAAACGACCTACGGAAGAACGATGTCGAATTCAGAACCCGCCAGTCAGATTGCTCATAAGTCACTGCCTCGGGTTCTGGGTCTGTTCGATGCCACGGCACTGGTCGTCGGATCGATCATCGGGTCGGGGATTTTTTTGAAGGTGGGCAAGGTCGATCAGGCTCTGATGGCCTGGGGGTTCCTGCCGATCATCGGCGTCTGGATCTTTGTCGGACTTGTCACACTCTGCGGATCGCTGGCGCTGGCCGAACTGGCTGCCATGTATCCTCATGCTGGTGGACCCTACCTTTATCTGCGGGAAGCTTATGGACGACTTCCTGCATTCCTTTGGTGCTGGACCGAATTCTGGGTCGTTCGAACCGGTTCACTGGGTGCACTCGCGTGCGCGAGTGTGATCTATCTCGACGAGTTCCTTCGTCCGCCGCATGCGGCCGAGCCACCGTTGGGTCACATGGGGCAATTCATCATGGCCCTGTCGATCGTCATCGGTCTGACGGCGATCAACATCATCAGCACTCGCTGGGGAGCGGCAGTTCAAAACGTAGCGACCGTCGTCAAAGTGGGCTTCCTTGCTATGCTGATCGTTTTGCCTCTGTTAATGGGAAAGATGAATACCGATCATCTTTTACCATTGTGGGTCGAATCGCCGGAACCGACGGTTTCTGCTGTTGATTCTGATTCTGATTCTGCACCTGATTCTGCTCCTGGTCCTGATGCTGCTGCTGCTGATGATGATGATGATGATGATGATGATGATGCTCCTGATTCTGCTGCTGATGTCGTACCGAATTCCAGCGATGAACACCCGCAACGATCGCTGCTGGCGGCGTTGGGACTGGCATTGATTGCGGTCTTCTGGCCTTATGATGGCTGGATCAATATCGCTCCGGTCGCTGAAGAGATTCACGAACCTCAACAAAACGTCCCCAAAGCACTGGCGATCGGGATCGCCGTGGTCGTTCTGGTCTATGTCGGGGCCAACATGAGTTACCATCTGGTTCTCTCAATGCCCGAGGTTGCGAAAAGTTCGACGCTAGCCTCAGATATCTTTCGAGTCTTATTCGGAGAATGGGGCAGCAAATTCGCCGCGCTTGGCGTGTGCTGCTCGACGTTTGGAGCGGCGAATTCCAATCTGATTGCTGGACCAAGAATCTATTTCGCCGCGTCGCG
This sequence comes from uncultured Schlesneria sp., assembly GCA_903904835.1. GTDB lineage: Bacteria > Planctomycetota > Planctomycetia > Planctomycetales > Planctomycetaceae > Schlesneria. Next base: position 11,685 of record CAIVEI010000054.1, read on the forward strand.
CGACGGGCTTGTTCCACACTTCATCCAGCAGGTTCATCCACGTTTTCACACTCCCGCGAATTCCATCTTGATTCAGGGACTGTGGACATCGATTCTGATCGTCGCGTTCTATTCCTTCAGTCCGACTCCTAAAGACGTTTTCGATCTCATTACCGACGCCGTCATTTGTGCGGGACTGATCTTCTACAGCCTGGCCGTCGGAGCCGTCTACGTGTTGCGAGTGCGAAGGCCAGACGCCGAACGCCCCTACAAAACATGGGGTTATCCGTTTACCCCCGGATTGTTGATCGCAACTTACGTGATCGCACTCGTCGGAACATTAATCGAACAATGGGACAAGCTGGCCTGGGTCCTCGCACTGATTGGGGCGGGCGTGATTTACTACCAGTTCGCACGGCACAGCCGGCATAGCCGGTTGATGCGCGTCGGATGACGGGTTCAGATTAGCGGTATCGTTCACGCGTTGAACCGGTGATAAACGATTAAAAAGAAGATGAGAACACTAATTATCACTCATTTTCGATTATCAGAAAATTCGGTTTTTTTCTCCAGATTCCTTTTTATGCGATTCGTCAGATTCGTGGTTAAAGATCTTTCGTTTTCATCGACTGATTGGGATTGCACGCAGGACTCGCGACCGGGATTCGCGGCTTATTTCGGAGTATTTCTAAGTTCAATAAAACTATGCGGCGGCGAGGTTGATCACCTTACTTGGATCACCAGTGTATCGGAGGCGAGGTCTCCTAATCGTTGGCGGCAGTCGGTTGCCAGCATGCTCGTGATCCCGGGCAGTGGTGTCAGGAGCAACGGTGCGTCCACGGCCATCAGCAATTCACGCAAAAGCGATCGGACAACGCCGCAGTGACGAAGTGTCGTTCGCAACATGCGCAGCCCTAGCAGCCACTTGCCAGGTGTGAGTCCCCAGCGAGACTGCATCAGGATCATTACGATGAAAAGTACGATCGATGCCAGTCCGTCGGGTCGTAGCGTGTGGAATAACTCTTCAAAGGCCCGCTGGCTTTCTCCCGATCCCCAGTAAAGTCGAAAGATCTGTTCGTTATGAACATGGGGCCCTGAGATTGCCGTGTGGACAATCAGCGGACTGAACAGCAGGATCAGATCAATGGCTCGCGCAAGACATCGCCGACCAATCGGAGCTAACCGGACGCGGTCTCGTGACCGAACTGGTACGATGAGTCTTGCGAACGAGAAAGCCACATGCTTCCGCAAACCAGCAGAATCGTGCCGACAAACATGATGGCAGCGAACTGCATTAGGACTCGTTTCGTCCAGTGAAGCCACTTGGTGATCGGAGTACTGATCGGCAAATCCACTTCTTTCAGCTCACCCTGTTCATAACGGCGAATTCGCGGGCTGAAGAGATTCCGGTCTTCGATGAAGTAGACATCTTTCCCATCGAATGTGCTGGCCAAAGAGATCGTTTGCCACGATGTTGGGGCTGTTTCCATGGCCACTTGAAACGGCTTTTCACTCCCTGGCGGTGTTTGTTCCCAGAATTGAATCGGCATATGGGGCTGTAAGAGGTTTGCAATTAAGATGCCATCGTTTGCGCGGCAAAATCCCAAGAAACCCGGACCAAAGTCGAGCATTTTCCAACCGGTCACGTCGGATGCGACATTGCTTGGAGATGTGGCGGAAGCGATTTCGCCGTCTCGGGTGACAAATTCCAGTCCTTCGCGATAGGAAACTATCTGCAAATGGCCTTCAATATGAAAAAGATGCTGTGTGTTTCCAACGGATGTCACTCTGTGGTATTCCAACGCAGGATTGGAGTTTGATCGAGGTTCTTTCCAAAGTGGAACGAGTCGTACTTCCCTGGTGTGCTCATCCGTTTCCCACCGACGTCCGACGCCAGGCAAGGCGACTTCGCCGCGGTCCTCCCATTCCCCCTTGTTCAAGACCAGCAAATGGTAAAGCCCATCGTTGTCAATCACGGCAGGTGAACCTTCATAAAGAAATGGCATGCAGATCTGGGCGTTTAACTTTCGCTGCGGTCGGTATTCGGTCTGGCGCTCCCCGTCGATCTCAACCACCAGGCCACCACCAATAAGCCATAGCAGTTTGCCGTCGGTTACCCATCCATTCCACGGCAAATGGACTGGGTAGTCGCTCATTCGTTCACGGCCCGACTGGAGATCCACGGCCTTGATTTCGTAATGAATCCCCGATGGGTTGCCGGACAGTAACAGCAATTCATTCCGATGAATCGTCGCAATTTCAAAGGGTCGTAAATACGATGGAGGCACCGTTTGAGACGCCAGTATCAGAACGACCGCAATTCCCGCGACCTGCAACATCACGAGTAATGTTCCCAAAGCGATGACCGAAGTCCTGCGGTCTGAGACGCGTTCATTCATGAATGGTTTCAGGCCTCTCGTAGAGAAGAACATGGCGCGACGAACAAAGTATGACAATTTGTCACAGGCATTTCATCATCAAACGACAGGCCTTGTCAGAATCGCCGGGATCAGTTCGCAACAAAATCCGCGACAGCGTTTGCCGTCTCTACGAGATCGTCGTTCCGGTATCCGATCTGGTACCCGACCGGGAAGAGCTTGCTGATGATCAGCGAAAGAAGCGGATCATTCGATTTTTACCGGGCGGAAGTTCCCTGATTGGAAAAGGATTTGATTTGCGAAAGTTTCGCAAAAGCGGATGCGGCTGAGACGCTTGACGTACGCGGTGAGAATGACGAGAATTCCATGCGATTCGAGCGTTTTGGTGGAAAAGATCGGGTTGGTTGGTCCGGTTTCAGATCCTGCTCGGTTTAGTTTGAATTCTGGGAAACTGGATTGCAAACTGTGCTTTATAGGCCTTTTTTGAAGGTCTTTGAGGGAGGCGTGATTCGTCCTTGCTCGATACAACTGGCAATGCAGTGAAGTCTGAGCTCGTAGCTCAGTTGGTAGAGCAACGGACTTTTAATCCGTAGGTCTTGGGTTCGAGTCCCAACGGGCTCACTGTTTTGATGACGTCGCTTTGGCTCAAGTGAGTCGCCGTCGGCTCTCTGGACGATCCATTACGGATTTTCGCCCCTCAATCCTGATTCTCAGGATTGAGGTATTTTGGGCCAGGTGGGTAGGGATACTTTTTCGTTTCAGGAGATTTCTGATGCCTCGGCTGTCTGTCGTGTTCGGCGTTTTCGCTCTTGCTGCCTGCTCAATGATTCTTTCTCACGTCGGGGCCGCTGAGCTGAAGTCATCACAGGATTGGCCTCAATGGCGCGGCGTGAACGGCGATAACATCAGCCAGTTCAAAGGAATTTCGACCGACTGGGAAGCCAAACCTCCGACACTTTTGTGGAAATTGGATGGGATGGGTCAGGGGTTCGCCAGCGTCTCGGTCGTAGGAGACCGGCTCTATACAACCGGTAACGTTGGGACATCTCAGGCTTTGATTGCTGTCGATTTGAAAACGCAGAAAGTCGCCTGGACGGCTCCACTGACCGATTCGGTTCCCAAACACGGATACGACGGGTCCCGTTGCACGCCGAGTGTCGATGGCGATCGTCTGTATGCGATCACGTCGAACGGTCAAATCTCGTGCGTCAAGGTTGCCGACGGCAGCGTGGTCTGGAAGAAAGTCTTCGAGACCGAATGGAAGGGAAAGATGATGTCGGGCTGGGGATACTCGGAATCTCCACTCGTTGATGGTGACTACGTTTTGTGCACACCGGGCAGTGCTGACGCAATGATTGTTTGTCTCGACAAAATGACCGGAAATGAAATCTGGAAATCGGCCGTTCCGGATCAAGGTAACGCGGGAAAACCGGGAGCTGGATACTCGGCGATGGCAATCAGCAACGGTGCAGGAATCAAACAGTATGTCCAACTGATCGGCCGAGGATTGATTGGTGTTCGGGCAAGCGATGGCAAGCATCTTTGGAGCTATAACCGAATTGCGAATGGTGTTGCCGACATTCCGACTCCCATCGTGAAGGGGGATTATGTGTTCGGTTCAACCGGGTACAACGAAGGTGGCTCGGCCCTGTTGAAACTGACTCGAAACGGTGACGGTGTCGACGCGGTCGAACAATATTATCGAGGGAAAGAACTGCAGAATCACCACGGTGGAATCGTTCTGATCGGGGATCATCTTTACTTTGGTGAAGGTCACAATAACGGACTTCCCATCTGTGTCGATCTGATTTCTGGCGATGTCAAATGGGGTGGGAAAATTCGCGGGCCGGGTAACGGTTCAGCCGCCATCACCGCTGTTGATGGCCACCTGATCTTCCGTTACCAGTCGGGAGAAGTCGCGCTGATCGAAGCGACGCCGACGGAATACAAACTCAAGGGGAGTTTCAAGCCGGTCTTTCAAGAACGTGAATCATGGGCACATCCGGTGGTGGCATCAGGAAAACTGTATCTTCGCGAACAGAACACGCTAATGTGTTACGACCTGACTGCGAAATAAGTTTGTCGCGCAAGCCATTCGAAGGTCAATTAAGCGGTTGTTTTTGCCCTGCGATGAAAAGAATCAAATCACAAGCCGGGTTATCGTTGTAGATGTGAGCCGGGTTCGAATAGAGTATAAGCGTATCCACTTATCTGAAAACTCGCTTCGAATCCATCTCCAGCGTTGCCGAATCTCAAGGGCCAACTCATGAAGAAAGCTTCTTCCGCAAAGAAAGAATCGCTCACGCCTGAGATTTTGAATATCCCATCTGCGAACGATGTCTGGACGTTTTTGACGAACCATTCCCACGTCCTGTTATGTCTCTATCACAATCCCGATATGCGACTTCGTGATGTTGCGCGTTTGGTAGGCATTACCGAGCGTATGGTTCAGAAAATCGTCGCGGACCTGGCAACAGCTGGCTACCTGGACATCACGAAGGAAGGGCGCTGTAACCATTACCGTGTGAACGCGGACCTGAAGTTGAGGCACCCTCTTGAAATGCATCACACGGTGGGTGAGTTATTGGAGATCTTGAATCTGATTTCTGAACAGCCAGGCCCCAAGCCCAAAGCGGGTCGGTCGGCAAAGCCATCGAACGGGCAAATCAACGTTTAAAAGCAATCGTAATATTCGACGGCCGGAAGCCGCCATGACGTGTTACGTGCCGAGGATTCGTTCCGTTCAACGAGGCAACGGGCGACGGAAATTTTCAGGATGCCAGAACGGGTGCCAGCTTTGTTAAAGCACTCGCGATGAAGATGTAGACTGGAATTCCAATGGTGACGTTGTAACTAAACGTCACACCCAGCGAGGCGGCCAGCGGAAGTGTTGGACTCGCTTCGGGAATCGCCAGTCGTTGTACGGCAGGTACAGCAATGTATGAAGCCGCTCCGCAAAGCACAGCAAACAGGACATACGTGCCTACGTCCAGCGGCTGTCCGAGAAACATGCTGTAAGCATGGGCAATCAACATCCCTGACGTCGCGAACACGTTGGGAGCAATCAGCGCGAAGGCAATGAACTGCCAACCGGCATTCCCCAGATCCTTCAACTTCTGCGAGGCTGTCATCCCCATCTCGAGCAGGAAGACGCAAAGCAGTCCGTGAAACAGGTTCACAAACAAGACATCGTCGGTCGCGGTGACCTTTTCGCCTTGTAGACGTGAGATGAACCCGATTGCGATTCCGCCGAACAGCAGAAAGATCCCCGGATTCAAGAAAACTTCGTGCAAAAGTTCGCCGCTGAGCCACGAACTATTATTCTGGTGTGGAAAGTCGTTTGGCTGTAGCTTGACCTGCTGCAGTGCGAGGTGGGCTTCAAGTTCGTCGGCGATCTTTTCCCCTTCCGTCATTTCATGCGTCGGTCGATCGCTAAGTTGAGAACCAGGTTTCGGCGGTGCAACTGATGAACGTTCGGGCCTCGTCGATACCGAAGTGGATCGCACACCTTCATTGCCAGCCGTGTTTGCATGTGCCAACTCGGTTTTTTCGCTGGCTTCGTTATCTTCAACGTGGTCGAGATGACGAGGTGCCCCGGTCATTGCTTTGCGATTAACATTGTAGCCTGACTCACCTGGCATATTTCCCGCGGCATCCATTCCTCGCTGCCGCATTTTCGAGACGAGATACAAGGCCACTAAACAGCCTGGGATTTCCATGATGGCCAGCATGACGGGCATATAAGGTGCGAACGCAATTTGACCGGCAGCCAGCACGCCCATACAAGTCACGAAAGTTCCTGCCGAATCCGAGCCGTAGTAACCAGCGATCGTCGCGGCATCGACCTGACGAAGCCGGGTCGCCCATCGAAGAATGTTGTAAGTCGCGATTCCGATCACGAAATTCGTACAGAAGCCAATCAGCATGAATCCAGCAGCCTGGCGGTACAAGGCCGGTTCAAGCCCCGCCAATTCTTCTCCACCGTGCCATCCGATTGCCAGCAGCAAATAGATCGTCAGGCCCTGGTAGACCGCTTTGGGAAATTCGAGTTTGACATGCAGGATTGGAATCAAGAAGCCGGCGTAAAAGAACAACAGCAACGGCTTGAAAAGGTTATGCGTAAAATTGTCGATAAACTCTTGTAACACGGCATTCGACTCCAGAGCGTTTGGACGAACAGACCATGACCACGACACATTGAATCGCGTAAGAATCGATTATCATCGTCCGAAAAATGCGTGTGCATTTCGTACGCGAGCAGACAACTAAGCGAAACTGTGTTCGTGAGTTTATATTCCTGCAAAGCGTATCTGGCAATGTCACAAAAAAACGGGAACCGTGAACGGTTCCCGTTTTGTGCCTTTGTCCCTGCTTCGGACCGATGGCTGGTTCGTGGTTTCATCAATCACTTACGTCAGCACGACCGGAGGGCCGATTCTGATAGGCAATCAGAATCTTTGGCAGACAGTCAGATGTACTGATTGATGATGTTTTCTAACAGCTCCTGGCGACCTGATTCGTTTGGATCAAGTTTATCCTTGCCGAGAACATATTTCTCGAGCGATTCGAACGAAGCCTTGCCCGATTCGATGTCTGCTCCGATGCCCGTGTCAAAGCTTCGGTAACGGTTCTTGACGAAGTTTTTGAGGGCCCCGTCCTTTCGAATCGCAGCGGCGATCTTTGTACCACGCGCAAAAGCGTCGATCGCACCGATATGGGCGTGGAACAGATCAACCGGTTCAAAGCTTTCGCGACGAACCTTCGCATCAAAGTTGACTCCACCCGGCGCGATACCACCCTGTTCGAGGATCACCAGCATGCACTGCGTCGTCAGGTAGATATCCGTCGGGAACTGATCGGTATCCCAGCCGAGCAGCAGGTCGCCTGTATTGGCGTCGATGCTTCCCAGAGCACCCTGGATACGAGCATATTCGAGTTCGTGCATCATCGTATGACCAGCCAGCGTTGCGTGGTTGGTTTCGATATTCAGCTTGACATGATCCATCAATCCATTGGCCCGGCAGAAGTTCAAGCAGGCTGCCGCATCGAAGTCGTACTGATGTTTTGTCGGTTCTTTCGGCTTTGGTTCGAAGAGGAATTGGCCCTTGAACCCAATCTTCTTGGCATAATCGACTGCCATGTGCATGAACTTGGCAAGATGATCAAGTTCCCGCTTCATATCGGTGTTGAACAGGTTGTGATACCCCTCACGACCACCCCAGAAGACGTAGTTTTCGCCACCCAGTTCCTTGGTGACTTCCAAAGCCTTCTTCACCTGTGCGGCCGCAAACGCGAAGACATCGGCGTTGCATGTCGTTGCGGCACCGTGCATGAAGCGTGGGTGCGAAAACATGTTCGCAGTACCCCACAACAGCTTGATCCCAGTCCGTTCCTGCGCGGCCTTTAGCGCTTTAACGACAGTATCCAGGTTCTTGTTTGTCTGAGCCAGCGTGTCCCCTTCAGGCGCCACGTCGCGATCATGAAACGCATAGAATGGACAGCCCAGTTTTTCGATGAACTCGAACGCGGCATCGACCCGCTTCACGGCGTTTTCCACCGAATCGGACCCATCGTCCCACGGACGCTGCAATGTGGCCGAGCCGAACGGATCGCTACCGGTTCCCCGGAAGGTGTGCCAGTAACAGACGGTATAACGAAGCAGATCCTTCAGCTTCTTTCCTTCCACCACTTCTTCAGGGTTGTAGTGGCGATACGAAAGAGGATTTTTACTGGTAGGACCTTCGTACTGAATCTTGGGAATGTCGGGAAAATAGCTCATGTTGAAATTGCCTGGAAAAGTTGAGTTGGAAGGATGCTTGGAATACCGCCAAAGGGTTTGTCATCGTTAAAAAAAGGACCGTGTGCTTTTGATCTTCGACGTCAGGAAAACCTTGGGCGATTACCTGGTTCAACACAATCGAAAAACACCACATGCCTGCAATCGGATATGCAGAAGCACCCGAATGTTCACGGTGACAATTCACTTTTTGTTTGTCGGAGTGTATCGAAGCTGAAACCGGCCCGCAAAGGTGGACCGATCTGCGCAAACGCGAGTGTTCAGGATTTAAAGTTTTGACGAGGTTATCACACGGGACAACCCTTGAAAGGTCGCGGTTTCCCTAAAAAGGCTAAGCGTTGAAGTCTCGGCGAATCTGGAGCTGACAAGAAGACACACCCTTCGATGCAAAGCGTCTTGACCGGTATGAAACACCCTAAGTTACGGACGTCGCGTTGATTCAGGTAGTTCTTCAACAAGCTTACCTGCGTATTGCAGACCCGCGATCAGACCACGACAAAGTGCGACCTTTTCTGTATTTTGCGGGACGACCGACACCTGTTTCCAAACTTCGTCCGATTGGCCTCGCTGCGCTGCGAGCGCTGCTGCGAACCGGTAACACTCTTCGCGTGCCAGCGGATCGTCCAATTTCCCGATGAACTGAAAGGCAGTTGACAGTTGGTTCAATGTGGGGAGTAATGACGCCGTTCGGAGTAAAAGTTCATCTCGACGGCTGGTCTTATTATCAATCGATTGCACGAACTCGGCCGCAGCGGGCAAATTGGATTTCAGCAACTCATTCAATTCAACCAGCGCCGGTCGAGGAGGTGCAGGGGCTTTGGATCGCAGTGACCAGGCACCGAGGATCGCCTGTTCTTCGGAGGTTCCTTTCAATCCTTCAATCAGCTCCCCCGGAAGTCCTGTCGTGAAAAAGTTTTCCCTTCGACTAATATCATCCGCAGTTGAACGCGTGCTGACGACGATCCAGACCTTTTCGTTTAACCCCACACCGGCACCACGCAGTTGTGATAACAACTCTGTTTCAATTGCGAACTTCCGTTGTGAAACGTCTAAGATTTCCTTCAGGGCTTGCTTGTAATTACTGGCGGTCGTTCGAGCGTCGTCGTCCGACTTGAGTTTCAATTCCTTCTTGAGCAGATCGCGCAAACCAACCGGCCCCAGTCGTTCTGCTTCATCCTGTCGTTGTTGAGCGGCGGCAAATGTCGGCGCCGTCGCACGAACAAACGATAAAGCCTGATCGAGCGACTTTTCGGCATCGGCTTTCATTTCTTTCGATTGGATCTGCAAGAACGCCAGTTCACCCGCGGCAACGGCGGCTTGAAATAGGGGTTCTGCTGCGGGCATTTCCTTTGGAAATTTCACAGTCTGTTTGATGGATGGCATCGCAGGTTCGGCTGGAATGCTGATCGTAGCGAGTTTTTCTTGAGCAAGCCCAGCAGCGGCAGCGGCACCCGCCTGGTCCTTGGCTAATACCCGGCCACATCCCGCTCGTGCCCAGACCCTGGCGGCGAACGCGGGAGCAAGCTTTTCGACGGCAGCCGCAATTGTTCCGTCTGCGTCTAACTCACCCTTGGCAGCGTTTCGAAAAGCAGTCTCTTGCGCCCAGACCGACAGACATTCGGCTTTTGCCTCTTCGTTCGTTTGAGCAGCAATCCAGGCAACGGCTGCCGACATTTGATCTCGAGCGATTAATGATGATGTCGCGGCAACGGCTTGAGGATTTTTCCAGGGCAATACCGAATTCGAATCAACCAGTCGGCCTAGTTTGCCATCTGTCGCCATTTGCAATCGTGCGGCCAATTGCGCTTCGGGTTCCGACGATTGAAATGTGGAAAGCATTGTTAATGCTTCGGGGATTCGGTCGGCGGCGGCCAGCGCTGTGAGGACGCGACCGACGATCTCTAACCGAGTTCGACCGAATTTTGGAAGCTTTGCGATCTCTGAAACAGCACCGTTCAAAGTTTTCGTGGCCCCTGATTTGTCGCCAGCTTTGAATTCCCCCCAGAAGAGATCGAGTAACGGAATTACGCGGTAATACGTCACCGCAGGACCGACTTTGGATAATTGCTCCAAATGTTCGCGAGCTGTTACAGCGTTACCGGTCACCGCGTTGGCTTCAGCAGCTAACTGTCTACAATAAGGCTTGCTTCGTTGCTTTTCTGCCGCGAGTGACGAATCTTTCATCTGTTTCAACGCAGATTTGATGAGTTCGTCATTGGATTGCATGGTCTTGTCTGCACCAGCGGGATCTTTTCCATGATCCTTCGGCGTCTGAACGCCCGGCCCGACATCTGCGGGGTTCGGTTTGACTGCGGGATTTTTCTTGTTGCCACCCGCCATCTCAGCGATCATCTGCCTTTCTTCTTCCGACAGAACCTTCTGAGCCGGGCCGCTCTTATGGAACATCGTCAGATAGATACCGCCAGCGAACAGACCGACCGCCGCCAACGTGATAGCAGCAATCATCGGAAGATTACTTGACTTAGGAGGCGGCGGCGGTGGAGGTGGAGTTTCTTCCTTTTTCTTTTCGGACGGTGCGGTGAAAACCGGCATCACGCATTTTGAGTTGGCACAACGAACACTTTGACCAGCCGCAGTGGGGGGAAGATACCCCGGTGTATCGCACATCGGACAGATAACTTGCAAGGTCCGCTGTTTCGTCGGATTCGGCATCGCTGGGATGGCCGACTTGCCTGTCGTTAACTCCGATTCAAACGGCAGGTCGTCACCAGGAAGCGTCGGTTTGGTCACTCCGAAAGTTGGTTTTGTCGGGGCCGGCTTGGACGGGGTCGTGCCGGGCGACTTTGTCGCTGCGGGCGCTGGCTTTGATCCAGGCTTGGCCTTCATTGATGCGCCGCAAAACGGACAGTCCACGGCGTCATCATCAATGACCGACTGACGACACGAAGGACAAACCGGAAAATCCATAGTCGCTGGTTCCTGGCGAAATTGTTCACTGACGAAATGTATCGACTCGATTGGTAAATTTTACCGAATTATGGTGCGAGGCAAATGCCGAATCATTGCTATCTTTTAAACCGCCAAACATCAGGGGGCAGTCCCAATTCGTTCCGAAGGAACGACACGATAATGCTAGTCTCATGTCGTTTTCAGATCGGCTCAAAATCGGCAATGTTTCGGTGGTCGGTATTCTATCGGATCATTCCATTGGGCTACAAACAACGACGACAAAACGTTCAAAAATGATGTTCGGAGATTTGCACTTCCTATCCGTCCTTCCTCGCAACAAGCGATCCATGTATTCTTCGCTGTGCGATTAATGGTCTCGGTCAAATCCGGATTTTCTGTGGACAGACACTCACGAACAATAAAGGGACGGTATCTTGACGATCAACGAAAAAGTCTCTGAATTCATTCACCAGAATGCAGATCGATTCGTCGAAGAGTTGAAGGAATTTCTGCGGATTCCAACAGTGAGTGCCGATCCGGCTTGTAAACCACATCTCATGCGGGGTGCCGAATTCGTTCATCGGCAATTTGCAAACCTGGGCTTCAAGACCGAGATTGTCCCGACCGCTGGCCATCCGATCGTGTATGCGGAATGGCTCAAGTCACCCGGCGCTCCAACGGTCATGGTCTACGGCCATTACGATGTCCAACCGGCTGATCCACTCGACCTCTGGACAACCCCCCCTTTTGAGCCGACGTTGCGAGATGGTTGCCTGTATGCCCGAGGTGCGACAGACGACAAGGGGCAAGTTTTCACTCATATCAAATCGGCCGAGGCCTGGCTGCAGACGCTGGGGACATTGCCCGTCAACCTCAAGTATGTCATCGAGGGAGAAGAAGAAGTCGGCAGCAAAAACCTCGAAGACTTTTTGAACTCGCGGCGTGATCAACTTCAATGTGACGTCGCAGTGGTCAGTGATACAAGCCAGTACGGCCCCAATCAGCCAGCAATTACATACGGCCTGCGAGGGATTCTTGCCGTTGAAATCACGCTCACTGGCCCGAAGAAGGACTTGCATTCAGGCGTTTTTGGTGGAGCTGTCGCTAATCCGGCAGTTGGCATGGCCAAGTTGATCGCATCGTTGCACGACGATCAGGGACGAGTCCGTATTCCGGGCTTTTACGACGACGTTCTTCCGTTAACGGAAGCCGAGCGACAACAGTTCCGCGACCTCGGTTTCGATGAAGCGGCTTTCAAAAAAGAATTGGCAATTACGGAAGTCTCGGGCGAAGCTGGCTTTTCGACGAATGAACGACGCTGGGCTCGACCAACGTGTGAAGTGAATGGCCTGTTCAGCGGCTATACTGGAATCGGACCGAAGACGATTGTTCCTTCCAAAGCGACTGTCAAAATCACCTGCAGACTGGTTCCTTATCAGGACCCGCAGAAACTCACGGACGCCCTGCACACTTACCTGAAATCTCAATGTCCTAAGTCGTTGACTTTTGATTTTACCAGCGACCACGGATGCCCCGGATACGTATTCGACCCGAACAGTCCGTACATTGATGCGGCAACCGCAGCAATTCGCGAAGCATGGGGCGTCGAAAAGGTTTGTCTCATTCGAGAAGGGGGATCAATCCCTGTCGTGCAAACATTCAAAGAAGTGCTGGGAGTTGGAACTTTGCTGCTTGGCTGGGGTCAGAACACCGACAATCTGCATAGCCCGAACGAACATTTTTCTGTCGCCGATTTTCACCGCGGGATCAAGGCGAGCGCCGGGTTATGGCAAAAACTGGCCGAGATGGGAAACGCCCTGAATACCCCCGTTCCCAACAACATCTGTTGATCGGTTGCAGACTGCGTATTGCCGAAATTTCGCGATTCCATTAACGTCCGACGAAAGTACGGGCTTGGACTGCCCTTAGGTCGGTTGGCTGGACTGAATTCTTGGATCATTCCGTGCGATATCATCACGGTTGAGCCAAGTTTATGACGAGTGATCGCCAAAAGGAGTTGACGATGAAAGAGATGCGGAACACTGGTTTCGTGGTTTCTCTGGCGTTGGTGGCATTCATTGTTTGTTTTGCGGCAATTCAACGACAATTCGCTCGATCAACTCGATCCTCCGTTTCGTTCGTTGATTTCGACGGCCCTGGAATGACAGAACGCGACTCTGGTTTCTCGTCGATCCCATTTGACGAGAGACAAGGTCGAACAACAGGTTCACCCACATCGTCACAAGAACGGCGTTCATTCGTCGTTCCTGTTGCTGATTCCACGCAGGCCAACAAGGTGGGAATTCGAAAATGTTGCGATCAGGCACCGTCCAGCTCTGACATTATTTCTGCGCTCCAAGTCCAACACGAAGAGATACGAGTCCGAACGGTGCGCGCCAGTGATCCGCCGACCGCCGTTCCCGCCCCCGTTGACGCAGTTCCGGTTGACACGCCAGATCGTGCCGAAGGAAATGACGACGAAAATGGAAATGAGGCGGTTCGAAATGTGATTGAACGCGAACTGTCCCACACGACGCGTGAAGAACGAGATATCTGGTTCGACGAATTGAAAGCACTACCGGCCGGTGTCGTACGTGACCTGCTACAGGTTCGTAAACAGATTCGCGCAATGCCAAAGTTAACGGGAGGATCCCCCGAAAAGCTGGCTTCTGCTGACCCGAACCGGGGTTCGAATACGCACGAAATCGCTGCGGAGCCCGTTTCTCAGAAGATTCGATTCAAACTCCCAGACGAAACGTCAGCAATCGCCGTGATCGAGACGGCGATTGCTCAGTTGCGGCACAATCTCACCAATTCCACGACGCCTGGTTTCAAGCGATTGCGAGTGACACTGGTGGATAGCTATTCGTCGGCGTCACTGGAGTCCGCCGTCTCGAATGAGGCCGTTCCCAATTCCTGGCTTGGAGCCGGCATTCATGGCGAAGGCTGTCGAATCGCACCGATTCAGCTTGACCTCAAGCAGGGATCGCTAAAGAACACCGGTCGTCAGCTCGATCTGGCGATTGATGGCGAAGGCTTTTTCGTGGTCAAACGAGGTGAAAAAGAATTGCTCACGCGGTGCGGAGCATTCACGCTGGACCGTGACCGGCAACTCAGTCTCGCAGTTACGGACGACAATGTTCTGTTGCAACCGACGATTACGGTTCCCGATGATGTCCGCGAGATTCAGGTCGCAGCCGATGGTACCGTTACAATCCTCAAGTCGACCGAAGCGACATTAACGATTATCGGTCGATTGCAACTGGCACGTGTTGCCAGTCCTGCTCGATTGCAGCCAGTCGGACAAACGCTCTTGATGGCGAATGATGACTCAGGACCAATTGTGGTTGGACCCGCGATGCAGCATGGAGCGGGCGAGATTCAGCAGGGAGCCCTCGAGCAATCGAATGTCGATTTCCAAACAGAACTCGATGAAATCGAATCGTTGACGCAGATCATCAAAGCGCTGCCCTACGAGCAATCGCGGCCAGTCACGGCCAGCGGGCCGCAACGATCTCCGGCTCACTAAGATCTCTTCGGCTTACTGTAAGATGATTGCAGGACTTGCGGGTCCAGGCAAATTGAGCGAACTCGCGTGCACAAGATCAATCGGGCTGACGGATTCAATCGACTCAACGAGATAAGGTGCCCTGTTCTCGTTGTTTTCCCAGTAATTTCCTTCTCCGCCCATGTTCTGCGGAATGAAGTTGGCGCTCGTCGAAGCTTTGGTTTGTGGTGACAGAAATTCGACCGAGAGCCCGAATACGAGAAAGTCCGGCTGATTAACCGCGACAAAATAGCTTGCTCCTGCATTCACACGAGTCGACGAGGTTAACCAGTAGGACACGCCTGCTTCCGGTACGATCGCTGCAATGCCCGATGCCTTAGTGATCGTGGAGCCATGCCTTCCGTTACTATACGTATAAGGTTTCGTATGGACGTTACTGATTCCCAGGTCTGTTGATAATCCTACATAGGGGGTTAATCGAGTCGGGGCATGCATCCGAACTCCTGCCTCAACACCACCCGCCCCTAAGCCATTATTGTCCATACCCATAACTCCGTACCGAATCGTCGACCAGTGATTTGGCATGTGAAACGCACCGGTCGATCCAATCGCTGCAGGCCAATGGCGGGAATCAGTGCTTCCACCACTGATGTAATGGCCGCTCAGTTCTTCCTGATCGTGGGCATCCGGCATGTTCCAGAAATTTGCGGGAATTTGTTCGGGGGGTGGACTCGAACTTACGGGCAAACATCGCTGCTGAACATACTGCGGACTGTTCGTCGTCCATCGCGTGGACGAATATGGCCGTCCCACTAAGGTACATCCAGATGTCGCCAGGAGAGTGATGACGGCTTCCAATGCAATCCAGCGATGAGAATGTTTCGACATGATTGTTACCCGATGATGGCCCTTCTTCATAAGAAGTTTTCGTTCGAACACATGAGCAAGAGAATCCTATAAAGTCGAATCGTCTTGACCAGTTCAATCGATCATTGGAAACAGAATCATGTCGTGATTGTCAGCGAAAATATCGTCGACAAACCGTTAGTCTCTCTCAGAGATGACGAAACCTTTCTCTTTTGTTAATTGGGTCGTACTGAGTGATCCAGAGACCTGACAACGTTGTGAACTCCCGTGATCACGCGCTCTTCCACATCAGGCGACCAGCGTTCGGTTGGGAGGCCATAGACCATCATCGAGCTTTGTCCTTCATATCCTCCTTCCATTAACACTCGCTTCGAGGGGATATAGGCCATCACGTCGTTTGAATAGGCAGTGATCCAGGTCTGTTCGCCGAGTTCCGCTTTCAGGCGTAACGAGTAATCGACAACGACTTCGCCGCCCAACGTGATCCATAACTGGTCGCCGCCCAGTCGCCACGCCTGTATGGGGTACTGGTAGTCGGACAATCGCAAGGTGCCTGATTGAAGCCCCTTCAGAAGTCGGGCAGCCCAACGCTGAGTGTAACTGACCGGTTCCGCAGACATTTTTTCGAGTTGTGCCTGGGACGGGGGTGGGTCCATTGCCAGCGGGACGAATATATGACGTGTTTCTAATGAACTTTTGATGGGAACCAGCGGTTGGTCGAGTACTGCAACAACGGCTTTCGTCAATTGATTGGCGTAGGCCTGACAAAGTTCAACTGTCCGACGCGGAAGCGGATTTTGATCGGCCCCGCAACCCATACAGAACATGGCGGTGACATCGGGATACTTCTCTTCCAAGTAATACTGAGCGAATCCCGCATAATCACCACACCATTGCTGAAAACTCAGCGTCGTGTTGTGACAGGCGTATGTGAAGACCACGGCCTTTAATGTTCCATCGGGCCGCTTCACGGCAAGGACCGGAACTGTATGATCAACCGGTCCGAATAGTTGATTTTGTTCTCGAAGCGTCGGGACATCCGGTTCACGGTTTGTACGGCGATTGACAGCAAAATCGGCCATGCCAACCCCGCGCGATACGGTCGCGGGTTGAAGGTCGTCAAGTCCCTTGCCAATCGTGGTGACAATCTCGGAAGTCAGCCAGCTCGAATACTCATCGATATCACGTAGCTGCTCGTCATTCACCGGGTAGATATCGTGTAGCGCTCCTTTCAGAACCGGTCCGCAATGGGTGTGCGACGCGTTCAGCATGATCTGAGAACGCTCCAGTCCGTAGCGACTTTTCAAGAGCGTACAGACGTCGTTGTACATTGACTGCGGAATTCCGAGGGTGTCGCTCGAAAGGACCACACCACGCCGTCCCGCAGCGTCTTCGAGGACCAGCACCCGGATCATCAGATCGTGCTGCTTGCCGTCGGCAGGTGCCGTCCGGCCGCCGTAACCCGCCATCCACAGGTACTTTTTCGGCGTGATGACGGCGCGTGCCGTACCAGCTTTCCAGGTTGCTTCTGCCGCGAGAAGAGGCAGCGAGGCGATTCCCAGGACGAACACTAAAGCGCGAAGAGACCAGACAATCGTCGACATGCCACACCCTCGTTTCGTTGCGAAGTCACTGTAACAACGAAACCGTTGTATGCAGTGACTAGCGCAACGATCAAGCAAGGGTTACATGGCTTCGAAGAAACGTCGAGCACACTCGTCAATCAGATCTTCTGTAAGCTCAAACGGCATATCACTGAATCGACAAATGGAGCGAGCGATTTCGAGCAGATCCCGCGGGTCGCTTGCTCGCGGTGTCCGACCCTTATCGTAGTAATTCTCAAAAAGAAAATTGACGATCGATTCGTCGTACGGAATCTCTCGTTGACGGCAAGCGAGATGGAAGATCACGGAGAACAGTTCTCGCGACGGCGGATTGATCGGCAATTTGTGTTTAATCCGACGCATGAACGCACTGTCGTCAATCTCCCTGGGATGGAGATTCGTCGCGAATATTGTCAGTTGTTCGAGCGGAAGCGCACACTTTCGACCAGTGGCAAGCGTCAGATAATCAACGCCTTCTTCAAGCGGCACACTCCATCGGTTAAGCAAATCGCTCGTTCGAATGGCTTGCCGCCCGAGATCATCGATCAGAAACACCCCTCCGTTTGCCTTGATATGTAGTGGCGCATTGTAAAAATTTGCCTGTTTGTTGTATTTCAGTTCGAACAGGTCGAGAGTCAATTCGCTGCCGGTGATCACAACCGGGCGTTTGATTCGACGCCAACGTAGATCGACTGGACCATCGTTGCCGGAGTGTCTGGATGATTCGGATGACGATGACGATCCGCGTTGAACCGAATCATCGTCGTCGGCCGTCTGATGGACGCCAGGATCAAAGAGCGTGATGATGCAGTTCTCGGCCATGATCGCGTAGGGAACATAGATTTCGCCGCAGAACAGACTCAAGAAACGGCCCAGCCCTTTTGCAATGACCGTCTTTCCGTTACCTGGTGGCCCGTACAACAAAATGGATTTGCCACTGCAGATTGCCGGACCCAACTCACTCAGCATCGAAGGCCGCATGACGTAATCATGGAATGCCGCACGTAGTGCCATGGGATTGCATAGCGTTCCCGTCACACGTTGAAGCTGGCAATGTTCAATATATTGCTCGAGTGAAACTGGTGCAGGCCCCACGTAACGACAGGCATCAACGGCCTCTTTCGCGCGAGCATAACCCTTCTCAGTTAACTCGTAGCGATTTCCGATGCGACCTAATACATCGGTCAAACTGACCTCCAGAAGCATCTGCTCCCTGAGCTTCCGTAATGATTCTTCGATAACCCTGGATGGCAAACGAGTCATCCGTGCCAGATCGTTTCCTTGCAGAACCCCATGGACATAAAGAGTTTTAAGAACCAAGTCGTTTAAATGTCCCAGGGAAATTCCTGTTTCTGACAATGTTCGAGGACTGCGAGGCGCCGGAACAGGGGGGGCTTGAACAGGTGCATTGCCCTCTTTCCACGCGATCGAAGGAAGTTCTTCAACGTTCATCAGGGACGAGTTGACTGGCAAAAGTTCGTTCATCTGAGACCCGTCTTCACTGTGTCCGTTCTTGGATTCAACTTGCGTTCGAAACGACTGTATTGAGGACATCTGCAAGCTTTCAAAACAGTCCAGTTTCCCAGCATCAAGGGCGAATTCGTCCGGGAATTGGCGAACATGCCTCTGCCTGAGGCCGTTCGATCAACTGGAATGAAACTGGTCACGGTTTGATTTTGGTTTTTGACGCTTTTCGTATTCGTATCGGCCAGCGATCTTAGACCCATGACCGAAATCGGAATCTTCCGCAGTCTCTATCATCGACTCTGTTAACCCACCATGTCTTCTTCACGCATTTACCCGAGATTAAGAAGCCAACGATGAACCGTCGGATGTTCCGTGAAAAAAGTCGCCGAAGAAATCAAACCTCAGTCACGAGTTGCAATTTCTGCCGATTTTCAACGTTGCTGTCTTGGAATAGCGCATTCACTTCCGGTCGCAACAAATGACGGATTGACGCTGTTCTTCGACGTCTGATCGTTTGTTCGGATCGCAATTATCGGCAGAAATCTCGGTTTGTGAACCGCCCCACAAACCAGGGTCAAAGGATTAGCCGCTTGACATCGGTCTCATATCGGGCGATGCTGATTCCAGCAATTTGGCTGACCCTGCCTGCCCGACTTTCCCGCCTGTGCAATGAGACTGTCTCGGATTTTCCAGATCCGTGACCCGTCGAGCATCGTCAAGAAACATGATTAAGGATCGCTCCTCCATGCAGCGCTTAACCAACATACTACTTGTCAATTCGTTGTTCCTGATTTTGGCCACTCAAGTTTCGGCTCAAGAGAATCTCGATCAAAAGATCGCCGAACAACAAAAGCTGGCCGATGAGGCGGTTGCTCGCAAAATCGCTGGTGAACCTGCGGTTGTCACCGCAAGAACGACAGCGAAAGAACGAGCGGCAGCCGTCGCCGCTTTGCGAGTCGAGCAGAACAAGGCAGAAGCAAGCGTTAAAGACTCTGAAGGAAAGCTTCCTAAGCTGCAGGAGGCGATTAAAAAAGCCGCCGAAGAACGAGCAAAAGCCGAAACCGATTCCGCCGCCGCCGCAAAAGCGGCACTTGATGCGAAAGGAAAGGAAACTGAACAAGCAGAAGCCGACAAATCGAAAGCCGCCGCCGAAAAGCTGGTTGCTACGACGAAAGCGCTTGAGGAGGCACTGAAAGCGATTCAACCCGTTGAAGTCGCTCTGGCCGACGCTCGGAAACTGATCGCCGAACAACCCGTAAAAGTCAAAACCGCTGAGGCGGCTGTTGCCGCTTTCCAGCCGGAACTGCAGGCGGCCGAAGCAGCCTTTGCCGCGCTCAGCAAAGAAGCGGTCGCTCGCCAGATTGATCTCGAAAAAAGTCTTGTCGCAACCGGTCGACTGGTATCGTTCGCACACCAGGTGGCCCCGATTTTTTCTCAACGATGCCTGGCCTGTCATAACGCACGAACGGCCAAGGGACGGCTGAATATGGAAAACTTTGCCAACCTGATGAAGGGTGGCGAAAGCGGACCATCGGTCGTTGCTGGCAAGCCGGCTGAATCGTTGTTGCAAACAATGATTGAAGACCATTCGATGCCGAAAGACGCCGACCCGTTGCAGCCTGAACAAATTGCGATCATCAAGAAATGGGTTGAGACCGGTGCTCGCCTGGATGCCGGCGTCGCGGCAACGGCAACACTGATCACGATTATTCCTAAACTGGTTCAACCAATGCCTCCTGAATCTTATCGCGTTTCGGTACCCGTGATGGCGCTGGCATTCAGTCCTGATGGAAACCTACTCGCCACGTCAGGCTACCGCGAAGTCCTGCTTTGGAACCCAGCCGACGGCCAGCTTGTTCGCCGAATTAAAAATCTCGCCGAGCGTCCTCATGACTTCGAGTTTTCAGCAGATGGGTCAGTCCTGGCAGTCGCCGCTGGGACACCGGGTCAAATGGGTGAGGTGAAATTGTTCAACGTGGCTGACGGAGCTTTACTGGCAGACCTGTTCACCACCGACGACGAAGTCTTTTCGGTCGCATTCAGCCCTGATGGAACTCGACTCGCCGCCGCATGTGCCGATCGATCGGTACGACTATTCGATGTGGCAACTCGACAACCGCAAAAGCTGATTGAAGATCACGCCGACTGGGTCATGGATGTCGCGTGGTCTCCCGACGGCAAGAGAATTGCAACAGCCAGTCGCGACAAAACATGCAAAGTATTTGACAGTACATCGGGTGAATCTCAGTCAACATTCAACGGACATGCCCAACCGGTCTTTGGCGTTGGCTTTCTTCCGGACGGTGTCAGTGTGGCGAGCAGCGGACGCGACAATCGAATCCGTGTCTGGAACAGTGCTGATGCGAAACAAGCTCGCGAAATCGCGCTTGGTGGCGAGGTCTTTCGGATCACGATGCAAGGAGACGGAACTGCATTCAGCGGCAGTGCCGACAAGTTCGCCCGCCAGCACAATTTGACCAACGGTGCACAGGTGAAACAGTTCGGTCCCCACGAGGACTGGGTCTACGCCGCCAGCTACCACCCCGCATCGAAACGAGTTGCCAGCGGCAGCCACGACGGACAGGTCAGGATCTGGAATTACGACGACGGCAAAGAACTGATCAAGTTCACCGCCGCACCTGGCCTGTCACAACCCGTCGCCGCCAAGTGATCGATTTCTGTTCCCAAGCGGGAGCTTGGTAACGAGTCAAGGCGACGTGCGTCAGGCTTGGGAAACGGTGGTCCCTGACATAAGATGCGTTTGAAAATGCCACTTCACTGAGGGTACGGACCAAGAAACTTGTCGCCGTTGAAGTGAATCATATGATCGGGGAAGTCGGCAATCCAAACCTCGGATTCCCAGACAATCTCCGTCGCATATTTTTTGAAACCGGCGAAATTCATGAATGCCGTTACATAGACGCGTGACGAGGGACATTTTTTCAATGCGGCCTCAAGTTCCGCGTGGCGTTTCGGTGAAACGGGACCGTGTGAGGTGACCGCTTCGATCAGAAATAGCCAGTTTCTCGTTTCGTCGTACAGCACGATGTCTGGAAGTTTGTCGTGGTTCATGTCAGGAATATTCAATTCCTTCAGACGTTTTTCATCGAGAATCAGTTGTTTCGCTGCTGTGTCACCGACGTACAACAGAATTGCGGCGGGCGCAAATCGAGGGGCGAATTCCTCAATGATCAAACGCTGGAGTTCATTGTGAGCACCAGGCGAAAGTTCATATTTTGATCCGTCGATCAATGTGACTGGAATTTTGGTTAAACGTCGTTCACGCGCGTACTTGGAAGCGAGAGTGGCATGACGCCCGATGAATGCGTTGCATTTCTTTGTGAAATTCTTCCTGCCGAAGCAGCGAAGGATCTCAGCAGCTTCCGCGGTAAGCTGGTAAACGGTGTCGCCGCTATTCGTTGGTCGTTTAGGATCATCTGAATTGCGATCAACCAGGCGGGCTTGTTCAAACTGATGGATTGTCTGGCGGCGAATCGTTTCTCGGCTATTGGCGGCATAGTCCTTGTCGTAATGAAGCCGCATCCAAGCCATGATGTCCCAAATGCGAAGTAACGGTCGCGCTGCTTCTGCCCATCCGTCATCCTCTTTCAACCCAGCCAAGGCAATCAATGTCAGAATTGACCGCTCATTCTGCTGTTGCTTCGGCAGACCGAGGCTCTTGAGAATCTCAAGACCGTCCTCACGTTTGCTCATGCGGCCACCCCGATCAGTTGATCGAGAAGTGCGGTCGGTATTCCCATTACGTCACCAACAACTTTTTCGACGGTGACAAGGTCTTTCGTTTCGAATTTTTGAATTCGTTCGCCAATCTGAATCAGCGAATCGATATCAGGGACGGGCATTCCGCGAATTTCCGTCGCATTCACTTGAGTATTCCCGCTGATTGCGCGGAAATAACGATCGACGATCGACGAGTTAAAATATGCAGCCAGCCCGAAGGCTTCATCTGGAGATAATTCGGAACCGTTCCGGTAGACATAATTCAGATGGTTCTCTAACCCAACCCATTCCGAGTAACAATCGGCTTCAGTGACAATACCCGCGACAAGTCGCCGCTTCTCTTCTTTGGCGGTGAACCGCTTCAGAAGAACATAGTTCTTCGCCGGCACGAGCAGTCGCTTGGATTCGTTACTGACTTCGATATGAAGCGGCTTTCCGTTCTTGGGGGGAAACTGGGTCACAAATGGACGAACATTGTGCATCCATAAAAGTGGTGCGGTATCCGAACCGCGTTCGTTTCTGAGAAATTCCGTGGCACGAAAAGTGACGACCGGTCCCGTTGAGATGGCGTACCCGATCGAACGAAATCGATTGGTCAGGCTGTCGATCCTTTCAACGATTTCGTTTTCGATATTGCTCGTCGCGACTCGAACGATGTGGTCTCCGTTTCCATTGTCAATAATTCTGTCATACGGAATAAGACTACGCTCAACCTGCGCGAAATCACGTCCTTTGCTCGTCGAAAGGATGACACCACTTGTTTCGCCACCCTTTTGCGCTTTGAGGATCACATTCTCCTGAAGCACTTCATCATCTTTGAAAGCATCCGTTCGGGACTCAAAAATGTGAATCTGACGAGCTGCGAGCCGGTCGAAAAACCACTTTCGAAACCGTTTAAAGTACGGCCCGTTAAAGTAGCTTCGCGGCGTGATCGCTACCATTTCACCGCCGGGAAGCAGCAAGTCTGCGGCGACCGCCATAAACAGCGCATAGATGTTCGGCTGGCCGTGTATCACATGCGTCATTGCCTGGGCATGTACCGAGTCTTTTCTCAATTTGAAGTACGGCGGATTCAATATCGCGACATCGAACGATGGTTCTGGCCCACATTGGAAAAGGTCCTTCTGAGTATTCTCCAGAATAAAATCAGCCGTTCGAATCACAAATTCCATTGTGTGGCCGCCAACTTCAAGCGACTTTTGACAATTCTCCATTGTCCGTTCGAGCAGCGGGATGAGGTTTGGGTCGTTCTCCCATAGCTCGAAACTCAGCCGAAAAGCCGATTTTTGTTGAAGAATACGTTGGCAAATGGCAGCGGAAAGCGTTCCGACACCTGCACCCGCGTCGAGAACCCGGACTGGCTTCTTGTGTGATTTTTCGAACGCTCCAAGCATTGCCGCCATTGCCTGCGCAATGACAGGCGGCGTGCCAAAGTGGCCCCGTTTTTTTCGCTCGTCCGCCGATGTCAGCGTGTCAAAGCACCGTTGCTGCACGGCGGCAAATTCAATGAGGTCCGCAGTCATCGAGTCCCATTCAGTTCAAACGTGGAACTTAGCTCCAATATTGCTAACCCTGATTCCGTCAATATGGATGGTATGTCAATGGGACGTTTCAAGAAAGTCGGCACCGTCGAGGGAAGACGGGACCATGGGACTTCCCGCAGCCGAATTCCATAAATGCAAATCCAATCAGTATTCAGTGAAACAAAAATATTCCTCTGTTTCAAGTAAACCCCGATTGAATATCAGAACGACAATTGAGTAGCGTGGACTGATTTGCGAATTCGCGAAGCGATGCTTCGAAGATTCTCGTTACCAAGCGGGAGCTTGGTAACGAGTCAAGGCGACGTGCGTCAGGCTTGGGAAACGGTGGTCCCTGACATAAGATGCGTTTGGCGGCTTGGAGGCTGTTGAATCACATCGTAAAAGGGATGCCGATGACGAACGTGTTGCTTTTGGGCGCGGGGACGATCGGGCGGATGATCGCGACCCTGCTGGTTCAGTCGGGAGATTACGTTGTCCGAATCGCTGATTCTGACGCCGAAGCCTTGCGACGACTGCACGCCAGATTTGGGGTCGAGACCGTTGTTCTTGATGCCGCCAATGAAGCTCAATTGATGTCGGCGATGACCGGCGTTCAAGCGGTGATTTCTGCATTAACATTCAGCTTGAACCCGACTGTCGCTCGCGTCGCTCTGGCTGCCGGCGTCAGCTATTTCGATCTGACTGAAGACGTTGCCACGACTGCTGCGGTTCGCGAGTTGGCGGCAACTGCCAGAATTGGTCAAATCTTTATGCCGCAATGCGGACTGGCACCTGGATTCGTGGGGATCGCTGCCAATCATCTGGCAAAAAAATTTGATACCCTCGACTCGTTATTACTGCGGGTTGGCGCGTTGCCCGAGTTTCCCACGAATTCATTGAAGTACAATCTCACCTGGTCGACCGATGGCCTGATCAACGAATACTGCAATCCGTGTGACGTCATTCATCAGGGAAAGCGGCAAGACTGCTGGCCCCTGGAAGGGTTGGAACACCTCTCCATTGATGGAGTCGAATACGAAGCATTTTCGACTTCCGGAGGATTGGGAACGCTTTGCGAGACGTTTGACGGTCACTTGCGCGAAATGAATTACAAGACGGTGCGCTATATTGGTCACCGGGACCGGATGTTATTTTTGCTTGATGAACTTCGATTACGCGAACGACGCGAGCTGTTGAAAGAGATTCTCGAAAACGCCTTGCCGCGAACATTGCAGGACGTGGTGGTTGTTTTTTGTACCGCGACCGGGCAGCGAGATGGTCAGATGGTCCAGTTGTGGGATGCTCGCAAGGTTTATCACCAGACTCATGGCGACGAAGTCTGGAGCGCCATTCAGATCACGACAGCAGCGTCGATTTGTGCGGTGCTCGACCTGCATGTCAACGGACAACTGCCGAACACCGGTTTTGTCCGGCAGGAACAGGTAGACTTCGATGGTTTCCTCGCCAACCGATTTGGAAAACATTACGTTTCATCCGACGTGAAGTTTCACGTCTAGTGCCGCGTCACCGCAAAAAATGTGGGTACCACCGGCGGCAGCTTTGTGCCGCCAGTAGCTTCGACTCGAATTGCCCGTAAAATCGAAGAGCACTGGCGAGCGAAGACGCATGCCAGTGGCACACAACCTCACATTGAAGCGTTGACGGAATACCAGCTCCGGAAATTTTTTGCCCGTATTCCAGTGATCCCAGAAATCAGGAGACGAATCATGCAGCGACTGAATGACTACAGGAATGTATTTACTCTTCCTCGAATCGCTTTTCTGGCGTTCGGATTTGCGACCGTAGTCATCGGTTTTTTACCGATCTCGGCCGATGAAAAGCCTGCGGCAAACGATCCCGCCTGGAAATCTCTGTTTGATGGAAAGACATTAAAGAACTGGAAATCTTCCGATTTCGGTGGGGAAGGCAAGGTTAGTGTCGAGGAGGGAATGATCGTCCTGAATCAGGGGTCCGATATGACAGGGATCACCTGGACCGGAGAAGCCCTGCCGAAAATGAATTACGAAGTCTCTGTGATGGCGCAGCGAATCGAAGGAAACGACTTCTTTTGTGGTATGACGTTTGAAATCAATGACGACCCATGCAGTTTGATTATCGGTGGATGGGGGGGAGGCATCGTGGGAATATCGAGCCTTGATGGTCTCGACGCAGCCAACAACGAAACGGCTCGATATGAGAGTTTTGAACCGGGCCAATGGTACAAGATTCGGTTACGAGTGACGGAAGCAGGCCTCCTGGCCTGGATCGACAACAAACAAGTGGTGGGTGTCTCAACTAAGGGAAAGAAGATTTCGATTCGAGCCGAAGTTGAATCGTCGCGTCCGTTCGGGATTTCCACTTACGCAACAATGGCCGGACTGAAAGAGATCAAGATTCGCAAGCTGACAGCAGAAGAGGCAAAAGCACCACTGACACCCGCAGACGATAAACAGAAGAAGAACAAATAGTTGGCGCCCAACTCGGGCTTTCATCATAAGCCCCATAAGTCCTATGGGTCCCATATGTCCTATTCCAATCCTGCTGTCTGACACCATTCACCAAAAAATGCAGGCCTGGTCCCCTTGCGAGGACCAGGCCTGCCGCTAAGCGTCATCGTCGGGATCGAAAGGGATCCTCGGGACGAGACAGTGGCCGTCTGTAGACAGCCCGTCGACTGCTGTCAGACGTTGCCACCTCGCTGGCGTTTACTGTCGGAATCCACTAGACCACCTCCCTTTCTTGAATTGAGCCACCCGCTTCGACTGGTCAGCCAGCACCAGCCACCTCACGGCTTGCAGGGTCCCGTCGCGTACGTTTCCGCGACCCACACTATGATCATTTCCAAGATTTCAATGTTACGCAAGAGCGAAATGCCGTCAAATCGGCTTTTTTCGATAAGTTGTGATTCGCCGTTTTGTCACCTGATCACAAAGAGCTCTGTTTCGTTTCGGAAACCGAAGGTTTGAATCCGTCGTTAAGGAATTCATAATTTTTTCGCAAGAAAATAACTCAGTGTTCGACACCAACTTAGGCGAGTTTGGCAGGTCGAATGTTTGACTTCGAAGAATCGTGCTGTTGACTTTCCGGGTTGTGATTTTTATTGTGGCGTTGTGGTGGCTGTCACCACATGTAGCGTCAAATTCATCTCATAACCGCTACCTATTGTGTCGATAGATGTTGACAGCAGCCCCCCTTGTCTCTTAGATCTGATGTTTCTTTACGCCTTCTGCCAGGCTGTGGCAGTCTTTATGACCCCAGGATAAGCGAGGAGTGTGCATGATGCACCAGTCCAATGGAATGACGTCTTCCGGTTCCACCGTGGCTTCAACGACTGCTCCGAACAGTTCAGGTCTTCCTGGGCGTTCGTTGCCTGAGATTCGCCCGATGTCTGTAATTCCCCGATTTTGCCCAGCCGATACAGATCCTTTCACAACGGTCGAATGGGATTACCGCACGGCTGCGATTAAGGATGAAAACGGAAAGGTTCTTTTCGAACAGACGAACTGCGAAATTCCTTCTTCATGGACTCCACTTGCGACGAATGTCGTCGTGTCCAAGTATTTCTATGGTGAGCACGGAACTCCCGAGCGTGAAACGAGCGTAAAGCAGGTTATTCACCGGGTTGCTCGCACGATTGCCGACTGGGGTATCGAGGGTGGTTATTTCGCCAGTCGCGAGGATGGCGAAAGCTTTTACCGCGATCTCGCCTGGATGTGTCTGCATCAATACGGGTCGTTCAACTCCCCCGTCTGGTTCAATGTCGGATTGTACCACCAGTATGGAGTGAAGGGGGCCAAGGGGAATTACCATTACAACCCGGCAACGCAAGTCGTTGAGCGACCTGAGACTTCATACGAGCTTCCCCAGGCATCCGCCTGTTTCATTCAAGCCGTCGACGACAATATGGAAGACATCATGCGGCTCGCGACCAGCGAAGCCATGCTGTTCAAGTTTGGTTCGGGAACGGGAACTGACCTGTCAACGATTCGCGGTTCGAAAGAAAAGCTGTCTGGCGGTGGAACACCATCGGGTCCACTTTCGTTTATGCGTGTTTACGATCAAATTGCCGCGGTCGTGAAATCGGGTGGCAAGACCCGTCGCGCCGCGAAAATGCAATCACTCAAGGATTGGCATCCTGATATTCTTGAATTCATTCAATGCAAGAAAAAAGAAGAGAAAAAGGCTCGTGTTCTGATTGATAGCGGCGAATACGACGCGAACTTTAACGGCGAAGCTTATTCGTCGATCATGTACCAGAACGCCAATCTTTCCGTCCGTTTGAGCGATGAGTTCATGCGGGCCGTCGAAGAAAACAAGAAGTGGAAGACTCGCTGGGTTACCGACCCAAATAAGAATGGTCCTGAGTACGATGCCAAATTCATCCTTCGCCAGATGGCGGAAGGAGCCTGGTCGTGTGGCGATCCGGGTGTTCAGTACGATACGACCATCAACAAGTGGCACACTTGCCCCAACTCAGGTCGTATCAATGCTTCGAATCCCTGTTCGGAATATATGTTCCTCGACGACACCGCGTGCAACCTGTCCAGCTTGAACCTTCGCAAGTTTCAGCGACCGGACGGCGGTTTTGACGTGGAACGATTCCGTGCAGCAGCTTCGGTGTTTATCACTGCCCAGGAAATTCTGGTGGACAACGCCAGCTATCCCACGCCAACGATTGCCAAGAACAGCCACCTGTATCGGCCGCTTGGTTTGGGTTACGCCAACCTCGGCAGCTTGCTGATGTCGATGGGGATTCCCTATGACAGTGACGCAGGTCGTGGAATCGCTGGCGCTCTCACGGCGCTTCTGACTGGTCAGGCCTATCTCACATCCAGCCGCATTGCCGGATACCTCGGCCCCTTCGCCGAGTATAAGGACAACGCCGAACCAATGCTGAGGGTCATGCGAATGCACCGCGATGCGGTCGATCGTATTGATTCGACATGTCCTGAATATTTGCGAAATGCCGCAGGCAAAGTTTGGGACGAGTGTGTTGATTCGGGTCGTCAGTTCGGATACCGAAACGCTCAAGCAACGGTGCTGGCTCCCACCGGAACAATCGCATTCATGATGGACTGCGATACGACTGGAATCGAGCCTGACATCGCCTTGGTGAAGTACAAACAGTTGGCAGGTGGGGGAATGATGAAGATCGTCAACCGGACGGTCCCACTCGCGCTGCGAACCCTGGGTTATGACGCACCGGAAATCGATCGAATCGTCAAGCACATTGAAGAGACCGAGACGATTGAGGGTGCGGCTGATTTGAAGCCCGAACACGTTGCCGTTTTTGACTGTGCGTTTAAGGCCAACAACGGAACACGGACGATTCACTGGAAGGCGCACGTGAAAATGATGGCTGCCGCCCAGCCATTCCTTTCGGGCGCTATCTCGAAAACGGTCAACATGCCGTCTGACAGCACGGTTGACGATATTGAGAAGGCTTACTTCGAAGGCTGGCGTCTCGGACTGAAGGCACTCGCGATTTATCGCGACGGTTCAAAGCAAAGCCAGCCGTTGTCAACGACCAAAGAAGGGGATCGCAAGAAGGGTGGTGCCGCCGGCGATCGACCAGCTCGACGTCGACTTCCTGCAACGCGCAATTCGTTGACACACAAATTCTCGGTTGGTGGCCACGAAGGGTATATCACTGTCGGCTTGTTCGAGGATGGGACTCCCGGCGAGTTATTCATCAGCATGGCGAAAGAAGGGAGCACCATCGGTGGGCTGATGGACGTCATCGGGACCGAAACCTCGATGGGCCTTCAATATGGGGTTCCTCTGGAAGTCCTGGTCGAAAAGTTCTCACATTCGCGGTTCGAGCCAAGCGGCTGGACGCCGAATCCAGACATTCCCAATGCCAAGAGTATTGTCGACTATATCTTCCGCTGGCTTGGTATTCAGTTCTTGCCAGGTTTTCGCGAAGCGAACACACCGAAACGACCTGAAGCCAATGTTTTTGGTGACAGTGAGGATGTCGCGGAAAGCCATCGATCGGCCGAAGTCGCTTCGACGAAGGCGATGCCTGCGACTTCGGCCCCTGCGACGAATGGTCATACAAATGGCAGCCATACGACCAATGGCCACAACGGAAATGGTCATGCGACCAATGGTCACGCAACTAATGGACATGGGACGAACGGACATGCGAATGGAAAGACGCCAGTCGCTGTGTTGCAGCGAATGACTTCTTCGCTCAAGACACTGCAACCGGCGGTGACCGCTGCTGAATCGGCTGCGAGTCGAAATCAGCAATTCGCCAAGTTCCAGTCCGACGCACCAAGTTGCAGTAATTGCGGTGCCATCACGGTCCGCAATGGAAATTGCTATCTCTGTCACAACTGTGGTACCAGCCACGGCTGTAGCTGAGAAACAATCGTAAGACTCTCCGACCGCGCCGACGGCTGATGGAACGGTACATGACGCGGAGTTCGGGACGCCCCGGTTCATTGGATATTGAACCGGGGCGTTTTCGTTTTGAAAGGGGAATCGCCAGCGATCCAGACGCACAGTCCCTTTCTTTTCGAGAGACTCCTTACGAAAATGGTCAAGAAAGGAGACTTCGTCATGCAGGCACAAGCAAGTTCGGGACTGTGGGAACTTTTGATCTGGATCGTTACGGGAAGCAGCCTGATGGGCTTGCCACCCGGTGAAAGAGATCTGGCCCTTGTAAAGTCCGTTCCGCCACAAACCTTTGTCTATTTTGAATGGGCAGCGCGCAGCAACGGTGTCGCCGGGGCTCCGGGGGTCGATGGATTCGCAGCCGACCTGGAAATTCGGCAGTTCTTTCAGTTGCTCGATGCCGCGCTGACAAAAGTCCAAGAGGTCAATCAGGGCTCTGAAGACGATGTCGAGTCGGGAACACTGTCTCGTTTGCGTCCACTGTTTCCGCGGTTGGTAAAGTTAATTTCTGCTCATCCAGGTTGTTTTTTTGCCGGTTTTGAACCCCCTCCACCAAATAATACCAATCTTCCGACGTGGCTTCGGATGCTGGCGGGGGTCCACGGCGGATTAATTCTCAGCAGTGGTGATGACACCGAAAACTTATGGCGGAGTCTTAATCAATCGCTGGAATCGATCCCAGAGTTCAAGTTCAACGAGAACTCGTTGACCCAATCGATTCCTATCGCCGTTCCCGGCTACACACTTGTCATCCATCGTGAAGGTCCGCGCATTATCTTCGCTCTTGGTGATGGAACCCTTGCGCGAATTACGGAAGGATTGTCAGGTCGACCACCAGGCCTTGATTCGAACCCGACGTTTCGAAAGTCACTCGAACGTGTCAGTGTTCCGCGAATCGGGACCGTTGGTTGGGTGGATGGCAAAGGACTTGTTTCAAGCATTACGGCAGCTCTTGGACCGGTCGGGTTCCTGGTCAGACCCATTCTGACAATGACGGGTGTCGATGCCATCGACCACATCGTTCAGGTGTCGGGCGTCGATAATGGCGAGATGATGCAGCGGACTTTTGTTGCCACGGGAGGACGAACCGATGGAGTCATGGTGTTGGCCGCCG
Organism: uncultured Schlesneria sp.; assembly: GCA_903904835.1. GTDB lineage: Bacteria > Planctomycetota > Planctomycetia > Planctomycetales > Planctomycetaceae > Schlesneria. The sequence continues at coordinate 42,975 of CAIVEI010000054.1, forward strand.
GGTCACCAATCCAGGCCCAACAGTTTGCGCATGTTCCCGCGGACGCTGACCTCGTTCTCGCGACCAGCATCAGTCTTAGAGGCATTTTTCAGGAATCGAGACGGTTGCTGCAGAGTGTCCAGCCATTATCCGTTCGAGTTTTTGACGAGGCGGTCAAACAATTGGAATCCGAGCTTGAGCTGAAAATTGTCGAGGATGTTCTGCCAGCGTTTGGTGACGTCTTAGTCGCGTTCGATTCGCCATCTGCCGGAGGTTTGATCGCAACGAGCCTCGTTGTCAGCCTTGAAGTCCGGGATGGTAAAAAAGCTGCAGTGGTTTTCGATCGTTTGATGAAACTAATCGAACAATCGTTGTCTGCTGAACACTCGGAAATGGACTATGGCGAATCGGTATCATTGCGTCACCAATCGTTTCTCAATCACTCGATTTTTTATGTGAATACGTCTGGAGCAAGTTATCCGGGACGCATTTCCATCACTCCGACATTCTGTTTATCGGAAAAACATCTGATGTTCGCTGTTCATCCTCAGGCAATGAAGGCCCAATTGCGTCATTTACAGTCGAATCGTCCCGGGTTCGACAAGCAGGCGAGTAGCAAGGTTGCGGTTCCTGCCGGCGAGACCTTGTCATACGCTTATTTAAACGGACCTCGTGCCAGCAATCTTGTCGGCTCTCTCTTACCCTATTTAGGACATGTGTTTCTTAACCGCATGGAGGAAGAGGGGATATCGATGGATTCCTATTCTCTTCCTTCGACTGCAGCAATTTCACCTTATTTCGGTGACTCCACGGCCGTCATCACGAGACAGAAAGATGGGGTCCTGATCGAAGCTCGAAACGCGCCGCCTGTCCTGGTCGGACTGACATTATTGTCATTGTACCGGAATTGGTCTGCCACGGAATTCGAGCTGCTCGACGCTTTTCGAAAACGAAAAGCCGATGGGTCTCAACAAGCACAACTCGGTCCTGCCGAAAACGCTGTGGTCATCCCGGCTGCTGCAGAGAAAAAGGATAACGAGGGAGCCAAGGAAAAGGCGAAGGCCAATCCTCCATTGGAGCGCAAGCTGGCACCGCTGCTTTTGAAAGCACTTGTTCCAGATGGAATGCAACAGTTAATACCCGAATCGGCGTTGAAGAAACTTGAAGAGGGTCCATCACCGGCAGCAATTCAGCGCCGCGAAGAAGCTCGACGATTAAGGGAAGAACGTCGACAAAAACGCCTGAATCCCCCTCGTTAATCAATCGAGTATGGGAAATACCTGGCCGGTGATGTCTTCCGGTTTGCGATTTCCCGTTGTGAAAAGACTGGGACCGAGCAACCCGAGTCGCTGCAAATCGGCGAAGCGTTCGGGTTGAACAAATTCGCTGTAGCCATAACTGCCCGGTTCGCGGTATCGACGGATTTCAGACCAGTTTACGTCGATATGAGTAATCCCCAGTTGGCGAAACCGCGAACGAATTTCCTGGACATCGCGTAAATGGTCGCCGCCCGACCCTGGCTCGGCACACAATTCTTCGAACAACGAGCGATCGAAAACCGTGTTGTAAATGTAGGGATAACGGGCATGAAACATCCCTGCATCGCCGACGCAAAGCACCTTTGAATCTGGTGGAAGATGTCCCGTTTCGAATTCCTGGTTCAACCATTTGATTCGGGGGGAAGCCGCAATCTCACGGGCCGAAATCAAATCGAGACGACCCGCATTAAAACCGCCGATGAACATCATCACCTCGGCGTTATAGAAAATCGAAGCGACAATCATTGTTCCACAGCACCATTTCCAAATGGTCAACCCTTGAACCGTCTTGGAGTCTGATGCCAGAAATTTAGGCCAACATGCACCGACCCCAGCCAACAACGAGACGGCTGAAAACATGGGAACGTAAAACCGGTCAATGTGGTGCGTGAAAAGAAACCAGTTGGCAAACTGCCAACAAACATACAACCACGTCAGGCCGATCACCGTTTGCTGAAGGGATCTGCGAACAGGAACGACTGTTTCTCGATCGCGTCGTCGAAGCCACAATACCAGCGACAGCGGAGCCAACCCAAACATCAGCGGGCTATGCCAGTCGTTATTGGCCGTCACATCAGTCAATTTTGTTGACGCGTCACTCAGTCGTTGATTCCAACCAGAATAAGTCTTTGCAGCATGTCCATTACGCCATTTAGTGTCCAGCGTCTCGTCACGATCCACGCCGCCGAAGATACGATAGGCAAGTGGATAAACAGGGTTACCCGTCCAAATGGCGTTCTTCAATAACCATGGCCCGACACTGGCCAGAACGCCCACGGAAAAAACTAACGAGACAATTAGCGTCCATCGTAATCGGGCGCTATGAGCATGCCGGACAGCGGTCCAAATCAGTAGACATCCGACAGGAATTACGACTGAGATCAAGCCTGTATATTTACAGGCCATGGCGCTGCCCGCCAACATTCCCGTTACAAGTGCCAGCTTGATTGAGTTTTGTCGGAGTGGCGTACCACCAGAAGCAAATTGTTCCCGAAAGAGCAGCGCGGCAAATAATGCGGCGAGCAGATAACAAGCGAGTCCCCCTTCCGCATAGGCGATAATTGAAATGCGATACGTCCAGGGTGACGTGAGATAAACCAGGGCGGCCATCGTGCCGACTTCTGCTGAGAACCACCTTCGCCCCGCCGCGAACAAGCCGACTGCAGTGAGTGGTGCGAATCCCGCAATCGCCGCCTGACCAGCAAGCGATCCCCATTGCCAGTCACCGTAAAGAATCATTCCTGCCAGAATCAGCATCTCGGTCAGAAATGGAAAATTTGTGTAAACGTTATGAGGCAATCGAGCGATTTGTCCTTGCTGGAACCACTCCTTGGGGCCGCCAAGGTGATATTCGATGACATCAAAGTCTGTTTGCGGCGACATTGCCCCCAGCAGTTGCACCGACACAAACGGGACAAGAATGGCGATCGCGATCCAACCCCAACGTGGCATGTCATTTGATGAATCATCTTCCGTGTAATCAAGTTTTTGCTGTCGAAAGTGATACAGACTTTCGCCGATGAAACCAGCCACGAGTAATAAACCAAGTGGCCATCGATTCATGCAGCCACAAAGACCGAGGAACAACGTCGCTAATGAAACAATTGACAGTCCAAGGCAGGTCGAAAAAAAGAGGCGCTCGCAAGCGACAAAATCGAACTTGAAGCATCGAAGGGCGAGCGAACCAAGTCCCCATGCACCCATCCAGATCGCAACGGCCGTCAGAAAAAACGGAACCCGCTGAAGTAAAAAGAACCAGCTCCAGGGAGCAGCCCCCTGAAGAATCGGTGGATCGACGATGTCCAGGAAATCAAACGGGATAGCGGGCCAGATCGCCCAGCGTTTTACGCCCGGATTATTTGGAAAACCAAAGCTCTGAAACCAGGCGAAGAATCCGACGATCCATAAGGCCGCAACGCCAGAATATGCAAAATCCTTGGGGAGGCGTCGCCCCATTGGGGTCGAATAATTCGACCCCAGCGAACGAGATATACGACCCGAACTCCGAGTCATGCTGGTCGACCAATGAAATTCGAGTTAGATCGAGACACGCTACGATGCACGTCGAAGATAGACCTCTATCGATTACGAGCAGGTCGTTCGACTTCGTACTTCTTCAGTTTTCGATCCAACGTGGAACGCTCGATTTCAAGGATGTGCGCGGCCTGTGACTTATTCCACTTGGTCCATTCCAAAGTCGCAAGAATATGCTCCTGCTCGATTATTTCGATTGGAACTGCACGATAGCCGCTATTTGTTGACGACGACGCAGATGGTGTATCGCTTCTACCCAAGGCTGACAGTTGGATATCAGCCGGAGCCAACGTATCGCCTGCACACAAAATGACAGCTCGTTCGATGGTGTTCTGCAATTCACGAACGTTACCCGGCCAGCCATAGTTTACTAGTGTTGACATGGCGGATGGGAGAATGGTCGTTACGGAGCGACCGCACTTTTTCGAGAATCGCTGCATAAAATGCTTGGCGAGGATTGCGATATCAGTCCGGCGATCACGGAGCGGTTCAACGACAAGTTCCATCACCTGCAAGCGGAAGTAAAGATCTTTTCGGAATCGGCCCTGATCGACCGAGTTTTCAAGGTCGCGATTGGTTGCGGCCACGACGCGAACGTCGACCTTCACCTCAGCACCACCACCGACGCGTTCATAAGGATGACCTTCCAGAACCCGCAGGAACTTTGCTTGAATTGCGGGACTCATTTCACCGACTTCATCCAGGAAGATTGTCCCGGTATGTGCCTGTTCGAATTTCCCGATCTTGCGTGTGACGGCACCGGTAAACGAGCCCTTTTCGTGACCGAAAAGTTCACTTTCGAGCAGACTTTCGCTTAAGGCAGCACAGTTCATTGTCACAAAAGGGCCATCTGCTCGATTGCTGTGCTGGTGAATAGCACGCGCGACCAACTCTTTACCAACGCCACTTTCGCCACGGATGAGTACGGTCGCTCCGGTCGGGGCGATCCGCAAAATTCGCTCTCGAAGACGACGAATCGAATCACTATCTCCGACAAGCTCTGTTTCGATAAGTAGCTGTTCCCTTAATTTCTTGTTTTCAATTTCAACACGTGACACGACCGCGGCCAGTCGGCTACGCTCTTTCAAGTTTTCCAGCGTCACAGCCAGTTGATCAGCAACTGCCAATGTGAATTCTGCATCCTCCGCCTTCAGACGATTGTCGGGATTTGTCGAGTAAAGCTGGATCATGCCAAGAAGCCGCTCGGATGTTCGAATCGGAGCACAAATGATACTCTCGACCCGCATTTCTTTGAGACTTTCGCTCGCACTAAACTCGCCATCGGTTTTGATATCGTGAGCGACAACGGCAGCTCGTGATTCCAGGACAATGTTCGTTACGTAATCAGAAACTCTTTCGAACTGTCGCGACGAATCGAGAGATTTGAACGCGACCAGTTCAAGGTTTCGATGATTATCGCGACTTGCATTTGAGTCATTAAACAACAGCACGGCGCCAATGTCGGCAGACGTTACGTTAAATAAACCATCGAGAACGATTTCAGACAACCGTCGAACATCGGATTCTTCACCCATTTTTAAGCCGAGTTGCACTAAACGCTGAGCCTCGTGCCCTGCACGTCCACGTGCAATCTGCTGATTCGGTTCGATGTCAACAAACGGATTCACATAACAGTGATGAACGATCTCGGGATGAGTATCCGCAGACGATCGGCTTTCCGCTGAGGATCGACTCTCTGACGTCACCGGCTGAGGCGTTCGCACCGTCTCAGAACCGGCCCTCGCGATGGTATCCTCACTAGGATTGTAATCATCAGTCAAGTGCTTGTGCTTCGGAACGGAAGTCGATTTTGATTTTGGATTTAAACTAAAAACAATCGTCGTGTTTCCGATTTGGAACTCTCGCCCCTCGGTCAATTGGACATCACCGGAAATCGGTTCGCCGTTAACTCGCGTTCCATTCCGGCTTCCCAAATCTCGAAGCTTCCAAATACCGCTGTCAAAGAATACTTCACAGTGACTACGGCTGCAGATTTCATCGGGAATGACCAGACGATTAGTCGTCGCGCGACCGATCGTCGTGATCTGCCCTGAATGCAATGGAATTGATGTTCCCTCGGCAGGACCACTGCTAATCATGAGTTGCGCAGTCGTTTTAATGATAGCTGTGTCGGATTCGCGAGAAATCTTGTTCATAGCATATGCTTTCGCGAGGATGAAAAGTGGCGATTTTAACCGAGAATCTCGGAAGTGGTTGTTATTGGAAGTACAGAATGATACGTTTTGAAAACATGCATTTTCAAGTCTGAAAGTGCGAAATGGAGAAAAATTGGTTAAAAACTTCTACTGGATTTAAGAATTCTGAATGCCATTAATGTTGGAAAAGTTTGATTGTTTTCCCAAAGAAACGGCATTTTTCGTCTGTAATGGCGATCAAACTCCGAATCAGACGGCGGCAGAAATCATCGATTCTACGCCATTTTTCGCCTAAGCAAAATAACCCACGCGTGGATAATAATTTGCCAATCTCACGGAAGACGACGTACTTTGTTGCGTTAATCGAGGTCGTTTATGCGCATCACAAAGGTGCGTTTTATTGGCAGCAGCTTCTGAATGACGATTCAACTGTGTCCCCAGCGTGGGCTTCGACCGCATCTCGACAGGACGGCGAGGTATCCGCGTAAACATTTTCGCGGCGCTCGAAAAGACGGAAATAAGGATTCTACAGGATTTCCGGCTATTGTGAACAGTTATTGTTTCTTTGACGGGCCATGTGGCATCAAAATTTGTCCTGATTGTTGAAATGACAATCTCCAATTGCCACGTTTAAGACCTTCTTCTAGTATCAGGCGATGTCGTCACCGATTTTTTTCGGGAAACAGGGAAGTTTCAGGCGAGCATACATGCCACAAGGAGGTGGTTCATGAAGTCAAATGGTGTCGCCACAATTTTGTTAATGATACCCGTGCTGACGGTCCCAGCACTCGCAATCTTCGGTATCCCGCAGTTTGCGCCTGTCGTTGCGTCCCCGATTGACGAAAGTCGAAATTCCGATCGTGAATCGCGCGGTGGAAATTCATCCCGGCATTCGCAAGATGATTTGTTTGACGAGATTGAAGGCTTCAATTCCGAACCAGAGATCAAGCCGGGTTCCACCACTTCACTTCGCAATCGGGGCACATCGAAACCTGCCCAACGCGAAAAAAGTCTGCGGCGGGTGGATTCCGATTCAGTTAACACTTTGATTAGTGACCGGGAAAGAGGGTCGACATGGCCAAAAAGTCCGCGTCAGCCTTCATTTAAGGCATCCGACGAGTTGGCTGTGAGAGATCGTTCGTTCGACGGCGACGATTCAGAAGATGTTCCGCAACAAAAAGCATTGCCGCGACACCAGCGGCGATTATCCGCAGTTGCAAAATCGAATGAAGAAATTCGTCAGGCAAGGGTCGATGATCCTGATCAGATTGTGACCCAGTCTGGATTCACCGACGAGGCTCAAATTCGAGGACAACCTCGGAATTCCAACGAAGAAAATCGAAAGCGGTCGAGCGAAAGCCTTGGATTAAAAAGCCGTGCTCCGGGGTCGGAACCTCTGACATGGGCCGCTGCGGTTGAACGTCTTAACGAATTTGACATTCGAAGTTTTCGGCTTGAGCCTGGTGACCGATCAGGTCAGTTCGTATTTATTTGCTCATATACTTCACCCGATACTCCTACTGTTTCGTACCGATTCGAAGCCGGAGCGGACCAGCCGTTGGAGGCGGTGGAAAAAGTCATCGAGCAAATCGTCGAATGGCGGCGTCATCGATGATTTCCTCAATCTGGCCAGGGCGCACATTCGGAGCGTTCAAATCGGAATGGCAAGCCTCTTCTTATAATGGACACCGTTGGTCCTTTTTCGCGCGAAATCCACAGAATTCGCCCACAATCATCGTTGTGAACGGGACCCATGCCGACTGCGTACGAACAGCAAAGATGGCCCGCATCGAAGCCGTGCTGCTTGTTTCGGACGTGGCCCTTTCTGCGAAACGGCTTGCACAACTTGCGACGCTGGCAGATGTCAGCGAAGCAAAACAACTCGTCGAAAAATTGAATTTCGCTTACGACCTCGATCGTTCTGCGTTTCGAATCGAACCTGTTGCCAGTGGATTCCGCCTCTTAACAAGGCCGGTATATTCATTCTGGCTGGGAAAACTGCATCAGCGTCAAGCGGAATTGCGACTGACACCCCCTGCACTCGAGACGCTTGCCATCGTGGCATATCGTCAACCGATTACACGAGCCGACATCGAAAAGGTTCGGCGAGTGAATTGTACCGATATGCTGAAGCATCTTATGGATCGGGGTCTTGTTCGGATCGGTGGCGAGGACGATTCGCTCGGTCGGCCTTTTCTTTACGAGACGACGCGGCAATTTCTCGAGCTGTTCGGTTTGCGAAGCCTGGATGCACTTCCGATGGCCGAGTCGCTGCGCAAACCCCGCGCAGCCCCGGTGATCTCGACCGACTCAGATGGCACAGAGTCCGATGCCAATGATTCTGCGGTTTAACGAACGCCACAGATACCAATTTGTGCGCGGGAATTGTATTTCGCGGCAAGGCTTGCGAGACTTGTTAAGTTCCGTCTCGCCGTCCGATATTCGGACCCAAAGAACATGTCCTGATTTGCACAGTCGTCAATGCGCGGAGCAACCAGCAAATGAAGTATCTCGTCACAGGCGCAGCAGGATTCATCGGAAATCACGTTAGTCTGTCGCTGCTTGAGCGAGGCGATTACGTTGTCGGTTTCGATAATTTGAATCCCTATTATTCGGTGGCGCTGAAGCAAAGCCGTCTGAACCGACTTATCGGGAAAGCAAACTTTCATTTCGAAGAAGGGGATCTCGCTGATCAAGAACGACTTCCGCAGTTGTTCGCAAAAGAGAGATTTGATGCCGTCATCAATTTGGCCGCACAAGCCGGCGTCCGATACTCGTTGACCAATCCTCACGCCTACGTCGACAGCAATCTGGTCGGATTTGTCAATGTGCTGGAAGCGTGTCGGCATCACGAGGTGAAACATCTCACGTATGCGTCTTCCAGTTCCGTTTACGGTGCCAATACCGAAATGCCATTTTCAGTCCATCACAACGTGGATCATCCACTCAGTTTGTATGCTGCGACGAAAAAGGCGAACGAATTGATGGCGCATACATACAGCCATCTCTACCAGCTTCCAACGACAGGCCTGCGATTTTTTACCGTCTACGGACCATGGGGCCGGCCGGACATGGCCCTCTGGTTGTTCACCAAAGCGATCCTTGCGGGTGAATCAATCGATATCTTTAACAACGGGCAGATGCGACGCGACTTCACGTATATCGATGACATTGTGCAGGGCATCATTCGCGTTTCCGATCGAATTCCATCGGGAAATCCCGACTGGTCAGGCAACCAGCCCGACCCTGCGTCAAGTCGCGCTCCGTACCGGATCTATAACATTGGAAATAATCAACCGGTCGAATTGATGCATTTGATCGAGACGTTAGAACGCAATTTGGGCAAGACGGCAGTGAAGAACTTTTTACCAATGCAACCGGGCGATGTGCCGGCGACTTTCGCAGACGTCGATGATTTGACGCGGGACGTTGGATTCAAACCAAGCACGCCGATTGAGCTTGGCGTTGAGCGTTTCGTGCGCTGGTATCGCGAATACCATAAATGCTGATTCTTGGCTGAAGCGTTGTTACTTGTCGGCGATTTGTGCTCGCTGCTTAAAGTACCGCGCCGATTCAGCATCCCCCAGGCCTAGGTACAGTAACGAGAGCTCTTCGAATTCGCGTTGACTTGCGTGTGACAGGTTTTTCATTAATTCGATAATGCGGCCACGATTACGACGAATTCTTTCACCCAGTTGTCGGTGTTTTTCCGACAAGGAATTTTTACCTGAACTGCGATACGCTTCGGAAAGTTTGAATTGAGAGCGTTCGTTATATGGCTCAAGCTGAATCGATTTTTCAAGGTCAACAATCGCTTCATCAGATCGTCCCAGATCAAGAAGAATACTGCCGCGAGTCAGATATGCGGCGGGCATCTGTTGGACATGTGAAAATATTTCCGTCACGAGTTCGAGTGCCTGTTCGAGCTTTCCTTCGGCCCGGTACAGGTCAATGATTTTCGCTTGCAGTTGAATGCTGTTTCCAAAACGACTTCGTATTGTTTCCACTTGTTTCCAGGCGGACTGAGAATCTCCCAGAACGATCAGTTGGTCCAGGTACAGGTAATCTACTTCGAACTGCAAATTCCTGGGTAAATTGAACTGCATGATCTTTCGAATTTCATCGACACATTCGACATCGAGAAAGGCTGCTTTAAGGGCTTTGATCATTTCTAAATGGAACGCGTGATTGGAAGGTTGCCGTTTTAACAATTCGTTTGCACTGTCAAGCGCGTCTTCCCGTTCACCTTGAGCGGAATAATTCCTCCACAACAGTTGCAAGGCCTCGGGCGTTTCCAGAACATTCCGATCCCTGAGAGGTTTCAGTGCGCGATTTGCGAGCTTGAAACGGTAAGACCGCGAGGCCTTTGAGGCGAACTTGAGAAGCAAATCCGTACGGCAGGTCGAAGTCTCGACCTGATTAAAAAACGAAACCGCTTCGTCCCAGTCATCACGTCGGGCATCCAGCCAGGCAAGGGCGAGCGAGATATTGGATTTCTGTGACGGGTTACGATCCAACTGCTGACGCAAGATCCGCTCCGCAACTGCCGGATTCTCGTCCGCAGTTTGCAAAACATCGTCGAGCAGGTTTGAGCGATCGACTCCGAAGATCCAGATTGCCACGCCGAGGCCGCCAAAAATCATGATGCCAGTCAGGATTCCTAATCGGATTCGAGATTTTGCCCGTCCTGATGAATTCAAGTCACTCATCCTCGTATGCTCCACGGCCCTCAACCAGATGGTGGAATTGGCCGGCGGTGAGGTCACGAAAGACTTCCGCACGACGACCAGGCCAACAGACTGTGATCGAAACGGGACCAGAGAATTCATCGCAAGGAAAAATGATGCGCGCGTCTGATTGAGAAAAATAGCCTCCTCCTCGCACGACAAACTGCGTCCAGTTTCGTTCTGAAGTACGGCAAATTATGCGAGCTCCGACAGCGTCACGTTCTCCGTTTCGGGCATGGAGCTGAACACTGATGAAATCGTTGGACGGGCGACGGTTGCGTAGAATACGAATCGGTTCGTTCATCAGAACGGTAATGATGTCAAAGTCACCGTCATTGTCCAGATCTGCAACAGCGTTTCCTCGCCCTGAATGTTCTTCATGGAAATAGGGGCCACATTGGAGCGAAATCTCCTCGAAATGTTTTCCCTCACAATTTCGAAAGAGTTGTGGCCGCTGTGCATAAAGAGTTTCGGCGGTCGTATAAATGGGGTTTCCATTCAGGATGAACAAATCTGGCCAATGATCATTATCGAAATCGCAAAACGCAGTTCCGAATCCGACGCGTAATCGAGACGAGGCAGCGAGCCCAGCGGAGATCGTCGAATGCTTCCACATTCCATGGCCGAGGTTTCGATAGAGTGCGTGATCTTCCTTTTCAAAATTCGTCACAAAGATGTCCGGCAAGCCATCGCCGTTATAGTCGGCAACGTCAACTCCCATACTCGCTTCAGCTTGTCCCCACTCGCCGACTGCAACCCCCGCTTCCATGGCAGTCTCGATCAGTTTCTGATTTTTTCCGCCTAAAAAAAGGTGATTGGGAAGCGCGTCACTGGTCACGTAGAAATCGAGCCAGCCATCAAGATTCAAGTCCGATGCAATCACACCCAGACCGTGTGCGGTTGCCACCAACCCCAGATGGTCGGACCAATCATCGAAAGTCCCAGTGCCACTGTTGTGAAAGAAACGACTGGTCGTCGGGGGATACGATGTCGGACCACAAAGATCACGTTCGCGATTTGTTCCCTTTCCGTAACACGGAACATCCGTTTCCAGACTCCAATTGGTGTAACGAGTCAGGAAGAGATCAGGTAACGAATCGCCGTCCCAATCTCCAAAAGCGGCCGCAGTTCCCCAGCCGCAGTCTGGAAGCAATCGGTCGTCAACGGCTGGCAGGAAGGTACCGTCGCCAGAATTCAGAAAAATCCGACTGCGACCGTAACAGCAGACGAATACGTCGGGGAATCCATCTGCATTCCAGTCCGTCACAGCGCAGCCCTGAGAGTAATCGATTGGCCTTACCAGCCCGGCTTGCGAAGTAACCGTTGAAAAATTCCAGTCTCCGTGATTACGAAACAGTGCCGGTGGCAGTCCCTGGATCTGAACCGGTGACTCACGAGAAATCGTTCCCCCTCCCGTTACGAAAACGTCGACCATCCCGTCGAGGTCATAATCCACAATGGCGACACCGCCGCCAAAACTCTCAATCATCAGGAAGCGACCCGCATCCCTGCCGTTCTGATTGGCGAATTCAATTCCCGTCTTGGAGGTCAGGTCGTCAAACCAGTCATCTGGCGTCGCGGTGACGACGCGAGGTTTAATCACTGGTTTTTCCGTGACTTGAGTCGGTTTATTCAAAGGAACGGGTGAATCCGTTTGCGATTGCTGATTTGCCGATTTGGAATCGGAATGGCATCCCGCGATAAAAAACACGAGGCAGATCAAAACGCATGAGGACGTCGATTCTTTGCATCGGTGCTGCTCCAGTCGCATCTCGTACTCATGCTGATTGCTGAAATTGAACAATAGATCAAAGTTCCTGGCTGCGAATTTCAGCCACGTGAAGTGGTATCGAAAAACGACTTCCAATCATGGATCATCAAAGGCATTGTGGCTAATGTTACCGGCGGTCGAGACGGCGTTTCAAGCGATTTCCGAAACCAGCGACGATTCTGTGTCGACACCGAGGTGATCGGGGCAAAATCAATCCCGGGCTGGTGTCAGCGCACTGGTGGTGACTTTTGGATATGCTGACTTTGCTGCTTGACACAAGGATTTCATCCCCGATTCGACCCGGGTAAAAAAACGTAACCTTTGTTTGAGTTCGGTCAACTTACCATATGCCTATCACTTCACAACGATTTCGTGCGTTTTTCATTGCTCCAGTTCTATTGGCGGTGCTGGCGGTTCCGGTGTGGGCTCAGAATGAGTGGGAAGTCAGCCCCGAAAGTGAACTTGCTCTGGAACGGGGGCTGGCCTGGCTGGCAAAAACCCAGGGAGTGCAGGGAAACTGGGAATCCAACGATTTGGGGCTGGTCGGATTGGGGGCTCTCGCATTTCTTTCGGCAGGTCACATGCCTGGCCGGGGCAAGTATGGTGACAACGTTGACAGGGCGCTGAAATATGTCGTCAAGAACGCTAAACCATCCGGCCTGCTGAACATCGCTGATGCTCAGCGAGACCTTTACAATCATGGACTTGCGGCGTTCGTTCTGGGTCAAGCGTATGGGATGACTGACGATCCGCAGATTGGCAAAACACTGGAAAGGTCGCTCAAGCTGATCGCCAACACGCAATGCGACGACGGCGGTTGGGACTATCGAGCGAAACGTCAGCCGCATGGGCATGACCTTAGTCTGTCGGTGATGCAAGCCAAAGCGCTACGCAGTGCCGTCGATAGCGGGTTCGAGGTTCGCAATGACGTCATCAAGCTGGCGATCCAGAGTGTTCGAGATCACTACAAGGCTGAAAACGGTGCTCGCGGATTAGAAGATCGTGCGAAAGACGGGCCAGGACAATTTACCTACGACGGCAATCGTGCAACGGTGGCGATGTCAGCTTGCGGCGTGGTTTGCTTGCAGGAATTCGGTCAATACGACGACTGGCGGATCTCGAAGAATCTCGAATATATCTCGAAAGAATTGTCGCGAATTTCACCGGTGAAGGGTAACGGCGAAGTACCATTCGATGCGTATACGCTTTATTACGTCGGTCAGGCGTTATATCAATCGGGTGGCAGCAGTTGGCGGACAAATTATCCAGTCTTGCGAGACCACTTGATCGCCTCACAAGTTCGCAAGCCCGAGAATCCCGCCGAAGACGGTTCGTGGCGAGACACGCGCTGGGTCCATGGGAAGCAGGGGCAGCTCTATGGGACTGCTGTCGGGTGTTTCATCCTGGCGATTCCAAACCGGTACTTACCCATACTTCAAGAGGGAAAGATCGAAGGATTGCGTGAAAAGTTAGGTGGAGAAAAACCCAAGTAAGTCGGTTTTCCGGCGAGATTTCTTACGATTGATTGACAAATTCAGAATCCAAATTCTGATGCAAGATGGCTCGCGATTGCACCGGTAGTTAATCCCTGAAGAGTTTTCATGCTTAGTTTTGACGCGAGTTCATTTGCCATCGCCGGAGCCATTGCGACCGCTGGACCGGTCCTGATCCATCTTTTGAATCGACGTCGATTCAAGACGGTAAATTGGGCAGCCATGGACTTTCTGCGCGAAGCCATCGAGCGCAACCGCAAAATTCTGCACTTGCGAGATATCCTGCTGCTGGCTTTGCGAACGCTGGCAGTCTTGTTGTTTGGCCTGGCGTTATCCCGTCCGTTTTTCAAAGGGGCGGCATCGACTGCGATGTGGCAGGCCTTGTTGCTTGGGCTGTGCCTGCTGGTTTCACTTGGATTCGCAATCGGCTGGGTGACAAGCCGCAGCAGCCGCAGCAAAGGGTTACTCGCCACAGGAGTGTTGGCAGGACTAATCGCATCAGGATTTCAATTATCTGGATTAGCACGACAGTCTGCTGATGAGAATGAATCGATGACCAGCGCACGGTCGCCTGTGCATGCGGTCCTGGTGATTGATAACAGTCGCAGCCTGGGGGTGGAATCACTCGGTGGAACACTGCTTGAACGTGCAAAAGGGAAAGGAGCAGAGTTCATCGATTCTCTCCCACCCGAAAGTCGGATCACCGTCATTCCGCTCGCTGGCTCTGAAGACCCGTTTACTTTGGACGCCTATCGCAATAAAGACGACGCACGGCGAGCCCTTGATCGCGTGAAGCTTGTCGATGCTGAGGGAGGGGTTCGGGCAGGATTGGAACTGGCTGAACAAGCATGCCGTCAGACGTTAGATCCACCCTCAAAACGTGTCGTTCTGCTCACCGATTTGCAGGCGTCCGCATGGGAATCGGTCGTTTCCGCTGATTTATTACATCGTCTCTCGGGCCTGCAAGTCGTGAACGTGGCGACAATGCCGGCGAGAAATGTGTGGGTCTCGGGCCTGCATATTGAAGACGGTCTGACAAGTGCTGAAGTACCTTGTCGATTGCTGGCACGTTTGCATGCAAGTGGCGTCGGGACTGCCTCAGATGTGTCTACAGATGGCGAATCGTTTGAAGTACAGGTCAAGCTCTTAATCGACGGAGCCGAAACGGCCAGTCAGGTGATTGACTTGACGCCTGGACAGGAACGTGAGATCGAGTTCACGCACCAGTTCGATTTGCTCGCGGACCCGCTGAAACCAGGTTCCGCCGTTGTGACAATTGCGGTGCAGTCAGAACTGGCATCTTCAGATCAACTTCCCGCCGACAATCGACAGCAGGTCGTCGTGCCAATTGTTGCGTCGTTGCCGGTTGTTTTTATCGATCAGTTTGGAGACCAGGAAAATCTCGAACAGAATAAGGTTGGTGAGACCTATTCCTTGCGTCATTTGATGGCACCCCGATCGAGTTCTGATAAATCGCAACGACGATTGATTCACGTTCAGCACATACGCCCCGATCAAGTCACGCAAGAACTATTGGAAACAGTACGACTTGTCGTTGTGGCGGGTCTGGAAAAGCCAGATGAGGCGACCGTTCCCCTGTTGCGAGATTTCGTTCAGCAGGGGGGGCCGCTGGTGGTACTCGCCGGGGGGAATTTTGACCCCGCGGCATGGACAGAACGGGCATGGCTGTCAGGGCAAGGGATACTTCCGGCCCCGCTTGATCCGAAACCGATCGGATTCACTCCCAATGATGCTCCGGGACAATTACATCCGTTCTATGCACTCTTCGGTTCGATGCAGCATGACTTTTTTCTGATCGAAGGTGAAGACCCCAGGGTGCTCTCGTCGCTGTTTGAAGCGACGCCTTTTTTTAAGGCCGTTCGGGCGGATCTCAGCCCGAGCGTTCTTGAGAATCTTGTCATGACCGACACCAAGCGATTTTCGGACGAAAGGATTTTTCTCGACAACTATCTGGCTCGCGCGACGACTCGCCAGGATCGTGCTGGAACTTCTGGCATACTTGACGAAGACGACCTCATGTTTCGTCGGCTTGAACCGAACTGGTGGAACTGGCGGTCGGCACTCCCTCTCGTTGATCGCTCATTGGCTCCTGCGGAATTAGCAAAACGAAGTCAGCCACGAGTGCTTGCCGCATTCGACGGAGATCATGGTCCCTTTGTCGTTGAACGACGTATTGGTGCCGGTCGAATTGTTCTTTTTACGAGCGGAGTCACTTCCGACTGGAACCTGCTGCGGGGCTCAGCGGCGATGTACATGTTTCATCGAACCTTTTGTCAGTTGATGGAAGGAACGCTCCCATCCAGGAACTACACCGCAAGTCAAAAGATGACCTTACCTGTCGAACGACGTAGCGACATCCGTTATTGGTTGACCCGACCAACAGGAGTCAAAGAGCCTTTGAATGTGGACGTGATTGGTGCAAACACTTCTGGCGTCAACATTCGTCGTCCCGTTCTGGCAGGGACGTATATCGTCACTTCAGAACAGACTGACACTGCGTCGTCCGGTTCAGCATCGAATCGCCTGGATGAAATTTCGTTGGCTGTGAACGGCTCGGAAAATGAATCGAATCTGACGGCACTCTCAGTAGCTGACCTGCAACAAATTCTTGGCCACGACGATGTTCGCATTCTCGCTGCCGACGAGCCAATTCGGCTGGAGGGGGGTGCCCGTCGCGGTCAAGATCTGTGGAAGCTGTGTGGCTGGTGCGTTATGGGATGCCTGTTGCTGGAAATGATGGTATTGGCAGGACCCATGTTGGGGAAAAAGACTTCGGTGGCGCAATAATGAATTGGACTGGGACGATTGGACGACTGCTCGGCCATGACGACGTGTCGAAGATTGAATCGGCACGAGTCTCGTTTGGTTCGGCGTGGGCACACGCTTCGCCTGCCTTAGTGCTATTTGGCAGTCTCGGTCTGACCGCCTTGACTGTATGGTTCTACTTGCGATGGCAGGCTCACGCACATCGACCAACACGGCTTTTACTGGCCACGTTGCGAGCGATCGCGTTGTCAACGCTACTGCTCATACTCGCTGATCCGACTTTAGAACTGTCGCTGGTCAGTTTGCCAAAACCTGTGTTATGGCTTCTACTGGATGGAAGCGACAGTATGTCGATTCCGGACGAGTTCCCAGAGTCAGATCGAAACAGACTGGCAAAGGCCGTGGATCTGTCCGGATATCAGACTTGGCAAGCGGCAACGAAACACTCGCAAGAAAAAAGTCCCGGTTCGAACCAGGCCGAAATAGCCGAACGGCCGACCCGTGCCGATTACGCGAGATCGCTTTTATTGAAGACAGACCGGAACCTGCTTGAGCGTCTGTCGAGGAATTTTCGGCTTCGGTTTTTCAGTTTCGGTGAAACAGAGGGAGTTCGGCTCTTAAACAACAGTGACTCGAACGACCATCTTCTGCCGGTTCAAGACTGGCAGGCGACAGGAAACGTGACAGCGTTAGGTGATGCGTTTGAGGATCTGGCTCGTCAACATGCGACGGACAATCTGGCGGCGGTGCTCGTTATTAGCGACTTCGATCAAAACTCGGGTACACCACCCCTTTCTGCCGCCAAGAAGTTGGGAGTTCCTGTGTTCACCGTCGGCGTTGGATCACTCACTGCCGTCGATTTGAGTGTCGATTTGCTCGCCCCACCAACGATGAAAAAGGCGGAATCTTCCACATTCAGCGTAACGGTTCGTCAACGTGAACTTGAAAACGCATCCGTCAATGTCCGGCTTTACTCGAATGAGCCGGGGAACGGCCAGTCCGACACCTCGACCAGAGTTTTGATCGGAGAAAAGGCGATCACGATCGCCGGTGGGAGCTCGCAGATCGAGTTTCCCTATACTCCCGATGGAACGGGTCGGTTCGTATTTACAGCCGAGGTTGATCCCGTCGCGGGTGAAGTCGTCACGCAAAACAATCGAGCGGAACGGGAAGTTAATATTATCGACGATTTTCTGCGTCTGATGTTTGTGGAATACGAACCGACGTGGGAATGGCGATTCGTGAAAGAAGTATTTTATCGGGACAAACTTGTCGGTGCGCGCGGCTTTCGCACATTTCTCCGTTCTGCTGATCCTGTCGTCCGCGAAACGAACGACCTGTTTTTACCAACGCTCACGCTTCCGCGAAGTCAGTTTTTCGAGAACGACGTCATCTTTCTCGGCGATATGCCTGCCTCGGCTCTGAGCACTCGTTTTTGTGAAATGACGAAAGAATTTGTGAGCCAGTTTGGTGGGGGTCTGGTCGTCATCGCAGGACCGCGATTTGGACCAGGCCAATTGGCCGAGACGCCGTTGGCAGACATGCTGCCAGTTGTGGTCGACCCAGATTCCAAGCGGCGTGACGGCAAGGAATTTCGACTGACACTGACTCCCGTCGCCGGTCAATTCGATTTCATGCGACTTGGACAGACTGATGCCGAAAACCTTAAAGGCTGGAACAACCTGAGCAAACTTCCCTGGTATCAGCCAGTCCGTCGAGTCGAATCACGGGGAACTCAGGTTTTGGCCGAACATCCAACCGATACGTGCACCGACGGTAAGACTCCTCAGCCGCTAATTGCCATCCGGCAATACGGCCGCGGTGAAGTCGTGTACGTGGCTTTCGACGAAATGTGGCGGTTACGAAAACTTTATGGTGAAAGTTTTTACCGACAGTTCTGGGGCCAACTGATTCACCGTCTGGGATTGAGCCACGCACTTGGCAGTCATAAACGGTTCATCGTGAGAACAGATAAGACGGAATATCGATCGGATGATCAAGTGCAGGTCACGGTTGAAGCCTACGACAAAGAGTTCCACCCATTGGATGCAAAAGAGATTCCCGACCGTCGACTGACAGCGGAACTTATTCGTCCTGATCGTGACTCTGACGGAAACCGTGCGCAGATTTTTGGTATCCCCCAACTGAAGCAGGGGATTTTCGAAACAAGGGTCCCTGTCTTTAGTGGGGGCGAATATTTGTTGCGAGTCACTGATCCGATTGCGAACGAAGTCGTTGAGATGAACTTCAATGTTGCAAATGTTTCGATTGAGCGACGCAATCCGATTAGAAATGTTTTGTTGCAGAAAAACATTGCGGCAGAAACGGGAGGTAAATCGTATGACTTGCTGGATGTCGACCAGTTTCCAGATGATTTTCAACCGGTACGTCAGAAAGAAACGAGTTTAGAAATCATTCCTTTGTGGAGTACCTGGCTGACATTCGGGTTGATGATATCTCTTTTGATCGTGGAATGGTTCGTCAGAAAACGAGTGAATTTGGCTTAATAATGCAGACCAAACTTGGGATACTTCGCTCCGAACTCAGTCGCCTTCAGCGGACGCGGGCATTCGTGCGCTGGGCGAGTGCTCTTTGTACGCTGGGAGCAATTCTGGTTTGGTTGCTGGTCGCGGCATTCGTTACGGACTGGTCCTTCAACCTGTCGATCAGTCGTCGCACGGCACTTTTAGTGGCTTGGATTCTCGCGGGGCTTTGGACTCTGAAGAAGTTTGTCTGGCCAGTCATCTGCGTGAGGGAAACCACGGAGGATGTCGCACTGATCGTCGAGCGACTGAATCATATCGACAGTGACCTTGTCGCGGCATTGCAGTTCGAGCGACCTGAGGCAAAGAAATGGGGATCATCAAGACTTGCCGATGCTGTTGTGGATTATGTCGCCGAATTCAGTCCTTCCCTGAATGTTTTTGAAGGGTTCTCGTACCAGCCGCTGCCTCAACGAACGATCGGACTCGGCGCGACACTCTTACTGGTTGCCGGATTGGCGTTCGTGTTTCCCGGTCATGCGTCAGCCTTCCTGAACCGTTTATTGTTGGGTTCGGCACACTATCCGACGAAAACACAGATTGTATCGATTCGGATCAACGGCAATGAAATTCCCGTCTTTGAATCAAGCGCGAGATCGCAGGTTCAAATCCCTTATGGCCAGCCAATCACGGTTGAAGTCCACTGTGGTGGCGAAGTTCCGTTGTCCGGGTTTGCCAGTTTATCCAGTTTGCGTAGTGATTCAGCCAACCGAATAGAATTAGGTGCGGCATCTGGCAAATCGAAGGCGTTTGCGGGCGAGATGACACATATCGCAGATTCATTCCGCGTGCGATTTCATTTTGGCGATGCAATTTCGGATGCAGCCGAGGTGATCATCGTGCCGTTGCCTCTTGTGGATATGACATGGGATATCACACCTCCACACTATGCAAAGGGATCGTTAAAACCAGGTGAGTACGATGGGGGTTCGCGACTATTTTCGGTTCTGGAAGGTTCAACAGCGACGTTAACTTTGGTCTGTTCAAACAAGCCTCTGAAGTCAGCCCGTTTGACAACGGGCGAAGTAACGTACGATCTGGTCTCATCGCCCGACAACAAACACGGAAGAACGACTTGGTCATTACCGCCGAATTCTCCTTTTGGAATGATCACCGAAGCTCTCAAGTACGAGATTCAAGTAACTGATCTCGACGGTCTTGCATTAGAAACGCCAATCGCCGGACAGATTCGCCTGAAAACGGATCGACCGCCTCGGATCGTCGCCTCAGCAGTCACACGACAGGTTCTTCCTACCGCTCAGCCAAAACTCGACTATGCCGCAGGAGACGACTACGGCGTCGCGACAATTGTGGCGGTCATCAATATTTCTCGCGAGGATGGTCGGACGTCTCGGCATGAACTTGTCGCGAAAGTTGTCGATGAAAAGGACCAGCCGCTGTCGATTGTTCGAGGCCAGGTGACCATCCCTTTATCGGCGTATGAATTGCTTAAAGGGGACGAAGTCAAAGTCGTCCTGGAAGTCACTGACTGGCGAGGCACCATTCCAGGACAGCAAGGTTCAAGCGAACCGATTGGTTTCAACTTGACTGACTTGAACGGCATCCTGGTACAAACCGGTGAAGAAGACAAGAAGTCGGCAAAACAACTTGATGAAATCTTAAGGCGCGAACTGGGGATCGGCGGTGATAAAAAGTGAAGAAGAAAGAGAAAAAGGAATGGGACACATAGGACAAAAGAGACGTATGCGACAATATAAGTCCCATAGGTCCTATATATCCCATAAAGTCCCATTCTTAAAAACCAGCATTTTTTGCCAAGCCCTAAATCGAAAACACGATCACTAATGTCTACAGCGGTTTGAAGGAGTTCGAATATGTCATCGATCCAATGGCGGCAAGGTGTGATTTTTGCATTGGTCGTGTTTGTCTGCGGGGCCAAATTTTTGGTTGCTCAGGTACTTGAGCCTGAAGCATTGCAACGAAAGCAGGAAGACCAGCAGCGAGCTCGCACGTTGACGCGAGACTTGCTGGGCGGCGTGCTCGACGTGCAGTTGCGTCAGCTCGAAGAAAACGGACTGACTGATCAAGAGATTTATCGCGACATCAAGCTCATGCGATTGAATCTGAATCATCTCGTTGAAACAGAAATGTCTAAGGTCGTTGACCTGTTGGCCGAAGCTCAGCGGTTGCCGGCCGAAAGACGTGAAGCGACTTTTATCGAAGCCCGGCAACAAATTCGAACGGTTGTTCGCCAACTGGCGATCGAAAGGCAAAACCTCTTGAAGCGTCTGAAAATTGCTGAACTGGCCGAGCAGGTTCGACGGTTGATTCGGCAGCAGGCGGAAGTGCAAACGGCAACCAAAGGCCTACCTACGGAAACTCAGGCCCGCCAGGAAGCTCTGACACTCAAAGCAATTGAAGACCAGCGCGACGCGAAGGAACTGTTTCTGCACCTGGTGGACACCATGGTCGACATGAAGTCTTGGAGCGGCCTGTTGGCGATGGCGGCTGCGGACGGGTTACGGATTCTGAAAGCGGCAGAAGTCGGCAAGCATTTCGATGGAGCAGGACGGCAGTTGCAAGCGGTGAAATACACTGCGGCTTACGACGAACAGGAACTCGTCATTAAGGGGCTCAGAGAGCTTTTGAAAGTGATCGAGCGCACTCAGGGGACGCTCAATTCAGAGCATATGGCGTCGATCGATCGAATTCGTGCTTTGACCGACAGGCAGAAACAACTTCGAGAAGAAACCAAATCTCTCACAGATAATCAACGCCCTTCGACTGAAATGGTCGAGCGACAATCCGAGCTCCAGCAAGAAATTGCCAAGCTCACTGAAGGAATCCGTGATAACACCAAGGCCGACTCGCATATCCAACAGGCAGAGGCTGCGGCTCTTGATGCGGCAACAAATCTGCTCGACAGCAAACTTGAACAGGCTGTCTCCGACCAGGGACGCGTGTTGGGGAATCTCGCGGCGTTGGAACTTGCGTTGAAGGATCAAGCGAAACAGCAGTCTCGCGACAAATCAGCAAACGAACTGGCCAACGCCGTAAAAGCACTTCAGGTAGCCAGAACGATGTTGGCCGAGGCTCAGGGCAAGCAAGATTCTGCGGAGGCGAAGGCGGAGGCGAACGCACAATCCGCAGCGCCCGAGACCAAACAAGTCGCGGAGATTGCTCAAGGTGCAAAAGACATGCTTGAATTGCCAGCCGCTGTCGAAAGCGCGTTGAGTGATACGATGCACGCCGCCAACGAAGCAACAACGATTCTGGAATCAGCCGCGGCCGAAAAAGCGACGCTTGTCGAACAAAAGGCCCTCAAAAAGCAGGGGGATTCCCTTGATCGCGCCATGGCAACCGTTGATGCAGCGTTGGCAGATGCTCAACGCCAGCAGTCCGCAGTGAAGATCGGAGAACTCGCCCGAGCGGCCGAGGTACTCGAACGTGCTGCCGCAGAAGAACGGACGATCGCGAAAGAGGCTGCATCGCTCACACGCTCCGATCCGGCTGCTGAAGCGGAAACATCAGAGAAAGCGAAAGACCTGGCGAACCGACAACACGATGTCAAAGCGATTGCCGAGAAAGCTGCAGAAGCACTTGCTCAAACCGCACCCACCGCATCCCGGAGCGCGACGGAAGGTGCGACGAAGTCAATCGAATCGGGTGACAAGCTACAGTTGGTTGCGGACAAAAAGAACGTGGATATTCAGGAAGCAGTCACGCATGCTGTTTCATCCGCGACAGAAGCATCGCAAAAGTTGGCGGAAGCAGCCAAAGAGATCCGCAAGGAAATCGTCGCTACGGCGAAGGATCTGGCTGTGCGAACGACGGCGCAGGCCGAACAGTTGGCAGACGCACGAGCCGCTGTCGAAAAGGCCATCGATGATCTTCCATCGCAGAATAAGGTGGTACAACTTGAAGCAGCGAAAGATCAACTTGGTCACGCGATGCAGGAACAGGCCAAGGCTTCTGGAAAGCCCGAAGCGGCTCTTGCGATGGAACTCGTGGAACAAATCGCAAATTCCCTGGATGCTCAGGATGCGGCTTCGGCCGCAGCAACGGCGGCTGAGTCTGGACTTGGTTCGGAATTAAAAGCAACGACCAGGCAAGAAGAAGTGGCTGAAAAATCTTCGGTAGCCGCTGCGACCGCCGCAAAAAGGCCCCAGGCTCAAGCAGCAAAATCACATGGTCAACAAGATGTTCTGGCTCAAGCATTGAACGAAGCCCAACATGCCGCAGCTCAGGCTGCGAAGCAGGTCTTAGACGGAGATCAACCTGCTGCAAAAGCATCTCGCCGCGCCGCAGAAACGGCGTTAAAACAAGCCATGACTGTGGCCAAAGCCGAGGTTAACGCTGCCATGAATGCTTCTCCGAGTGCTCCGCTCGATCACCAAGCACAAGCGAAGGCGACTGTGGCAACAAGGGAGGCCGAATTGATGGCATCCAAGGCTTCTACAGAAGCAGGAGCTGACATCAATCCGGCCTCGGTCGCAACAAATGCCGCCGAACAGACGTTGTCATCTCATCCTGAGCAAGCACCCGCAGTCCAGGCAAAAGCCGTCGAGGAATTGCAAAAGGCAGGAATGAAACTGGAAGCAGCGATCCAGAAGGCTGCAGCCGATCAGGGTAAGGAATTCATTCAACAGGCCAAAGAGAACAGCATGCTGGCCGAAAGAATTGCTGCAATTGACCCCGCTGCTGCAGATGCAATCGATGCCGCTGCAACAGCGGCGCAGTCAGGATCGGAAGCACTGGAATCACCACGTCAGATGGCTGAGGCTGCAAACACCGCTGAATTGGCGCTCGAGCAAGCTGCTGCCGATCTTGGCGCGAAAGAGCAAGATATCAGACGTGATCAGGCGATTGCAGAATCAGTTGCGAATCTTGCCCAGGGCCAACAGTCCGCAGCAGACATGATTGCCAAGCAAGCGGCTCAACTTGAAAACATGGCCGCCGCGACAACAGACAATCCGTCGGATGCTGACCAGGAAGCCGCTCAACTACTTAATGACGCACAACAGCAGTTTGCGGATTCGCAACGAGCAACAGGTCAAGGAGCAGTGGAATTAAGCGGGCAGACGGAAGTTGCCAATCCGCCACTGCGGGAGGCACTGGAATTGGCCTCCAAACTTCCTGCGATCGATCTTCCCAGCGGCATGCTTCAAGAAGCGATGTTACCGGATAGTCCGCTCGTTCCCGCCGACGGTCAGTTGGCCGCCGATGGCCAGCCTGTTTCTGCAGACGATCAGCAAACGGGCGAGGCACAGGCATTGGCAGCGCAAGCCGACGCCAAGACACCAGGACAGCCCCACAAAGGGAATTCTGCAACTAAAAATCCGGCAAACCTGGGAACGGGCTTCGTTCCCAATTCGCCTCAACTGACAGCCGAAATGATGGCAGGATCGAAGGCTCAAATGGCTGCGCAAAAAGCACTGGGCCAACAACTGCCGCTTTCTCAACAATCCAAAGATAAAAAGTTGCCAACGGCCCAAGACGCTGACCTCGACCAGGGTAAACCGATCGAGAGTGAGCATGCCAACTCTGCCAAACTGACAAAGAAAGAGGGTTCTGCGACGACGAATCAGAAGGTCAAAGATGGTGCAATCGAAAAGCTACCGGAAGGAACCGACTCTATGGCAAAATCGTCGAACAAGGGCCGCGAAAAGGAAGAAAACGTCTCGGCTCGACAACTGAAGGAAGAAGCCTGGTTCGCCAAGCTTCCACCAGAATTGCGAAAATCGATTCGGGCCGGTGTTGGTCAAAAGCCACCTCGGGCATATGAAGAACGACTGAAGAATTACTTTCAAAGCGTGGACTGAATATTTCGGTTAAAAAAGCGGTCCTTCAATTATCCTCAACTCCAGAATCAAGAACGTGAACATGACAACGGAAAATCTTGCTCCCGATGAAGTTGCTGCAGTTCAAAAATGCGAAGGGGCCTACAACACACTCAAGGACGAACTGGCCAAAGTCATCGTCGGCCAGAACGAAGTGATCGAACAGGTCCTGATCGCGATCTTTGCTCGCGGTCACGCCTTGCTTGAAGGGGTTCCCGGCCTGGCCAAGACTTTGCTGGTCAGTTCGCTGGCTCAGGCACTGCATCTTTCGTTCAAGCGGATTCAATTTACTCCTGACCTGATGCCCAGTGACGTCACAGGAACCGACGTCATTCAAGAGAATATCGAAACTCACAATCGTGAATACAAATTCCTTCCCGGCCCGTTGTTCGCGAATATGATTCTTGCAGACGAAATCAATCGGACACCGCCGAAGACTCAGGCTGCAATGCTTGAGGCGATGCAGGAACGTCAAGTTTCGGCAGGTGGCAAGATTCACAAGCTACCGGACCCATTCTTCGTACTTGCGACGCAAAACCCCCTCGAACAAGAAGGAACGTATCCCCTTCCTGAAGCCCAGCTCGATCGATTCTTGCTGCATATTCGAGTCGACTATCCGTCGGCGGCTGACGAGTGGGAAGTGGCGCGACGAGTGACCTCAGGTCAGATGGGGCAAATTCGTGCCGTACTTTCTGGTGACGATATTATCGGCTACCAGAAGCTGGTTCATCGAGTTCCCGTCAGTGATCAGGTCCTCGGTTATGCACACGCACTAGTCCGATCGTCACGGCCTGGCGCGATTGAAGCGCCTGACTTCGTCAACAAGTGGGTCAATTGGGGCGCAGGACCTCGCGGTGTTTTGACTCTCGTAACATGTGCGAAAGCCCGAGCGATTTTGTACGGTCGTTACCACGCAACGATCGGCGACGTTCAGGCTGTCGCGAAGGGAGCACTCCGACATCGAATTGCTCCGAACTACGCCGCACAAGCAGCCGATGTGAACAGTGAGAAGTTGATCGGAATGCTGATGGAGAAAACACCGGCCGACAAGAAGTATGTGCAACCCGCGTAGTAACATGGCAGATACATGTCACCGGATCCTTAGACCAACTGGTCGAGGCCAGGAAATCCGACAACGCGCTAGTGGCTTTGCTATTCTATTCCCATCATGGACGCGAACCAAAAAATCATGGACGCGCACTAAAAATGACGAGCGTTCTTTCGAGATATTTGAATCCTGAGGTTCTCAGCCGAATTGCTGATCGGCCCGTGGAACCGCGCGGTCTGGTCGTTGGCAATCTGGCGGGGGCTCACAAGTCGCCGCTCAGCGGATTTGCCGTCGAGTTTGCAGGACACCGTGACTACATCGTTGGTGACGATCCGCGGCACATTGACTGGCGTTTGTATTACAAGCGAGATCGGCTTTCGATCAAACAATATGAGATGGAAACGAACTTTGTCTGCCATCTCCTGCTGGATGTCAGCGCGTCGATGCGCTATGGCGAAGATGCTCAACAGAAATTGACGTATGCAGCCCAGGCGGCGACGACATTGGGCTATTCGATTGTCAGGCAGAACGACAAAGTCTCGCTAGCGACCTTTGATGATAAGGTTCGCGGATACGTCCCACCAGGAAATTCACTCGCCCAGATCCATCGGATGACGCATCATCTCGATGAGATTGCGCCGGTTGAGAAAACGAAGATGTCCGAGTGCCTGACCGACTTGATTGGTCGAATGGGCCGTCGCGAAATCGTCATGATTTTCAGCGATTTTTTTACGGACCTGGAATCGCTTGAATCAGCGCTGCAACGTATGAAATATAACCGTCATGAAATCGTTCTATTCCATGTCTTGCATCATCACGAGAGAACGTTTCAGTTCGAAGGAATGGTCAAATTTCTAGGTTTGGAAGAGGTCAGCGAGTACTTAACACAGACGGAAGATATCCGTCAGGCGTATCTCGAAGCGATGCAGCGGTACGAAACCGCCTTTGACGAACTCTGTCGCCGAAACGCCATCGAACGCGTTTCGGTAGACACGAGTCACAATTTGGGTGACGATCTGGTCGAATACCTCAATCAGCGAACGCGAGTCCGAGTCCGTTGACGCAGACGGACACACGCTGACATTCCGTTCTGGTCTTGCTGCATTTGGTACTGCCATCAGTGTTTTCGAGAATATTAACCAACGTAGTGGTCTGTCATGATCGATTCCAAACCAAGGCTTTTGACCTCGTCCGGCGAATTCTGTTATCGACCAGTTGCCGATTGGGCCAAATGGCCGGTCGACTGGAACGTCGAAGAAGTGACCGCCGTGGCCACGGACTCGAAAGACCGAGTCTTCGTTTTCAATCGTGGCGACCACCCTGTTGCTGTTTTCGACCCGGCTGGGACATTGTTGTTTTCCTGGGGTGAAGGGCTTTTCACTCGCCCGCACGGGATCTGGATCGGGCCGGATGACATGGTCTATTTGACTGATGACCTTGACCATACGGTCCACAAATTTACTCCTGAAGGACGGTTATTGCTGAGCATGGGAACAAGCGGTTCTCCATCGGACACCGGGGCGACTTCAATCGACTATCGGACGATACGTTATGCGGGACCGCCATTTCATTTTCCAACAAACTTAGCGTTGGCTCCGAATGGCGACATGTATATCTCGGACGGGTACGGAAATTCTCGTATTCACAAGTTCTCGCCGGATGGGACACTTCTATTCTCGTGGGGTGAACCGGGTTCCCTTCCAGGACAGTTTCATGTTCCGCATGGAATCGCTGTCGACAAAAATGGAACCGTCTATGTGGCTGACCGTGAGAACAGCCGATTGCAACTGTTCTCGCCCGAGGGAAAATTTCTGACGGAATGGACCGACATCGCTCGTCCGTGCGAAATGGTGATCGACGATGCTGGCCGCGTCTATGTTGCCGAGTTGGGTTATCGAGCGGGAATGTGGCCGGGAACGACGGCCCCCTCGCCAGAGTCAACCGGGGGACGTGTCAGTATCTTCGATTCGGCAGGAAAGTTACTCGCCCGATTTGGCGGTGGCCAGCGTCCATGCGAACCCGGAGACTTCTTCGCCCCGCATGACATCTGGTTAGACTCAAAGGGGAGTCTCTACATATCCGAAGTTGTCTGGTCGGCGAACGCACGTCGTCTTCCCGAAGTGGGTCGTTATCACACATTACAAAAATTCGAACGAGTTTCAGGAACAATCGAATGAAGGCATGGCGATTTTATGGTTTCAGCGACATGCGACTGGATGACATTCCAGAGCCCGTCTGCCGTCCAGGACATGTTGTTGTCGAGCCGTTATGCGTGCAGCCGAGTGTGACCGAAGCCCAACTGGCGTTCGGCATTCCGACTTTGGCCTACGACCGAGTCAAAGCTCGACTTGAAAAGGATGCACCAATCCAACTCTTCGGTCACGAATTCTGTGCGAAGATCGTCGAGATCGGTGAGGGCGTTACGGGCTACCAGATTGGCGACCGAGTCGCCGCAAGGGCCAAGCTTCCGTGCGGTGATTGCTCACAGTGTCGAGCCGAAAAAAGTACTCTTTGCCGCCGAGGTCCAGTCATTGGTTTCGATCAACCCGGCTGCTTCAGTGAGCGTGCACTACTCCCTGAAATTTCACTGGTGAAGGTGGACGATCGAATTTCGAATAGCGTTGCGGCATGCCTGCAATCACTGAGTGATAGTGTCGCGGCGGTTGAGACAGCCCAGCTTCGGATCGCGGACACGGTTGTGATCTTTGGACAAGGGAGCATGGGCCTGGAGTGTCTGCAGATTGCTCGCATTAGCGGCGCGGGTCAAATCATCACTGTCGATGTCCGTGATGAAGCCTGTACGGTGTCACGCGAGTTAGGTGCTGACCACGCCTTGAACGCAAAAACCTGTGATGTCGTGGCCACGATCCGCGAATTGACAGGTGGTATTGGAGCCGACGTTGTCTTCGAGTGTGCCGGAGGAAGCCCAAAGCAAGGATTGGCCGGACATCAGACTCTGCTGGACGCATTGGACTCTGTTCGTTCTGGTGGAAAAATTATCGGTGTCTCATGGTTCGGCGGCCCCGTGATGCTACCGATCGACCTGTTCCGCGAGCGAAGCCTCAGATACCTGTTTCCTGACATCAGTACGCGGGAACATCTTGGACATACCGTCCAACTGGTGGCTTCGGGTCGAGTCCGACTCGAACCAACCATCCGACATATTCTGCAAGGGATCGAATCGGTGCCGCAGGCGTTCGAGATCACCGCGAATAAAGGAAAATATCAGGCGATCAACCCGGCTCAAGTGATTTTCTAAATCCGCTCAGCGGAGATGGCGATCCTGACGTCGGTATTCGGCAGCGAGCAGGTCCTGGAGAAATTCCGCCCGTTCGGACTCGGGCGGTTCATCGATCTGCATTTTCTTGCAGAGGGGTGAGATCATGCGAAAAAGCAGGTCGTACCTCTGGTCTGTCGAAAGTGTATTCCATCGATCAAGGATCCGCTCGATGGCATCTACGTCCTGTTGAGACAACCTGGAAAGTTTGGCGTGGTCGAAGCGAAAGCGAGCTTCAGACGCCGGGCGACTGGACAACTCGTCACGGACTTCCGCGAGATCTTCAGATGCATCTGTAACGACGATCGTTCCGGAAACCATATCTCCAAATCGTTGTCCTCGATTTGAAAGCGCCGGGACGACCCATAAGACCGGCAGATGGTCAATCACTCGAAAGATATTTCTAATAAAGATGCCGACTGCATCCAGTGCGAATCCATCGGCTTTCACAACGCGAATTTCGCACATGCGCTTTCCGACCGTCTGTCCGCGCCAAAGCAACTCGCTCAGCCCGAAATAGAAGAAGCTACCTAGCCCCCAAATCACAATTCCAATGCCGACGAAATAAGCTACAACCGTTTCGGGATCGGTCGTCTTGCCGTCGTCTTTCACCAGTTTTTCCATTGAACGGATCGCATCGCGGAAAAATTCTTCAAATACTGCGCCGATGAAGACCAGCACGATGAAGAAGAGAAACATCGCGAAATTCAGTATGATCTGGTCGACGAACCAGGCGATAAACCGTGTCCCAAGTCCCGCCGGACGATATTCGATCTGGACGTTTTCCGGCGTTTCGTATTTGAGTGGAACTGACATCAATCACCTCACGTCCAATCGAAGGAATGGCAGAGTATGAGCGGTTTCGTAACACGCAACAAGCCTGCTTGGGACGAGCTTGAAAGTTTGGTGAACAAAGCAAAGAAGTCCATGCGTCGAATGACGCCGGAAGAACGGAGTCGCCTTGATGTCCTCTACCGCCGCACGACGATTCATCTTTCGCAGGTCGCCACTCGCACAAGCGACCGCAGACTGACGAGATATCTGAATGATCTCACTGCGGCCGCTCATGGATTGATTTATCTCCCTCCGAAAAAATCACTCTTCGAAGGGATCGGAGGTTTGATTGAGTCGTTTGCCCGGTCTCTCGCGCGTCATTGGAAGCACCATGCGATCTCGGCCGCCTTGCTGCTGGGCGGGGCATTACTCGCCTATTTCGCCGCGATGGCTGATCCGTTGGCGGCCTATGCACTGTGGCCCCGCAGCGATCCACGACAACCGGGATCGACACACGAGCAACTGCTGGAAGTTCTCAGGCACGGACGAAATCAGGCGGGTGGCACTAAATTCCTTTTTGCGTCATTCCTGTTTTCACACAATTTGAAAGTCGGACTGCTTTCCATGGCTACGGGGGTCCTGGCAGCAATCCCTACGGTCCTGTTAATGATTTACAACGGGATGATTCTGGGAGTATTTGTCGCGATCCATCAACGAGCGGGCATCGACGCCGAGTTGTGGGCGTGGATCCTTCCTCACGGAATCACAGAACTCGGCGCCATCATCCTCTGCGGTGGAGCGGGATTGATGTTGGGTCAAGCAGTCGTTGCCCCCGGCTTATCAACACGTACTGAAGCCTTGTATCGCGCCGGTCAAGAGACGGGCATCACCTGCGTCGGTGTTGCGGGTATGCTTTGCTTCGCAGCCGTAATCGAAAGCTATCTGCGGCAAAGCCATCTTTCGACATCAGCTCGACTGTTGTTCGCGAGTGCCTCAGCATTATTTTGGACGCTGTTCATCGTCTATGGATTTCTTCGCGAACAAGCCGCCAGCCGACTCACATCAGATTCCGTTGACGAAGCTCGATGAATCGGTTGACCAGCGGAACAGTCAACTGGTTCGGTTCAACGTCGAGGACGAAAACACCCGAATGCTTTAGCGACTGTAACGCCAGTTGCCGTTCTCGCAGCAGTCGAAATGTGACGGCGACTTTTGCCCCATCAATCATTGTTTCGATCGGCGATTTCAAAATGCGATTGAGAAGAGGCGTACGTAAAGCGGCAAAGAGGACGACATGACGACGGCCAAGTCGGCCGAGGGATGCCCGAAACTGTTGTGACGTTTCTTCGTCAGAAATATCCGAGATCACGACGATCAACGATCGCTTGGCCTGACGCGATTGAAGCATGGCGAACATCGGGCCAAAATCGGTTTCGCGAAAGTTCGATTGAGCCGCATAGATATTGTCGGTCAGTGCGTGCAGCGAAGGAATACCAGCGACAGGCGGAAGAAAGCCCCTCACTTCGTTGTCGTATAAACCCATTCCGCAGCGGTCGCCACTTTGCAATGTGACGCGAGCCAGAATCAAACCGGCATCGACGGCACAATCGAGCTTGGTGCCGCGATCAGTCTCGGTTCCCATCAGCCTCCCGCAGTCCACTAAGATCATGACATCGCGATGCCGCTCGATCTGGAATCGTCGGACAACCGGCCGTTGAAGGCGTGCGGTGGATCGCCAATCGATTCGGCGTGGATCATCACCGTCCCGGAATTCCGTCAATGATTCAAATTCCGTTCCCGCACCGTGTTGCCGCGACTGCGTCGCCTTATCTAGCAGAAGCAATTCGGCGCCGCGATCCTTGAGGAGCTCATCGCGCGATGCGAACTGTTCAGGCAAGACCTTAACTCGAGCGGGTAATTCAAAAACACTCTGAACTTCAACCAGGCGTCTCGCTCCATACAGGCGAATCCAAACCGGTCCGAACGTGTGCAAGCCACGTTCGGAAATCCGGCAGATATGGGTCAATGAGACACGACCCCCGCGAGCGGCAATGTCAAAATGATGGATTGAAAAACGTGGTGTTGCCGCAACGGGAGTCACATCGCGTAATTCTCCCTGCACTTCCTCCTCACCTTTGTTTTCGATTTCCCAGTGGATCTCAAACGCTGAATTGCGGCCGACAACGGTTGGCAGCAAGCGTCGAACGTTCAATTGGCCCATACATCGTGACAATTTAACAGCCTCGATCGCTGCCGAAACGAATAGAACGGCTGTTATCAAAGCAATTAAATATAAGGTAATTTGCCAGGGAAACAGGAAGTGGATGAGTGACATCAACACCAGCAGAATACCGACTTGAATTGCCTTTTGACCTGGTCGAATCCGTGCGGCCATTTGCCAGAAACCTTGGTCGGGTATTGCTGATACAACAGGATTTACGGACGAATTCTTTCGAAAGCGATTTGATTCAGGTCGTTGAACGGTGTTACTGGGAATGTCGACCATTTATTGCTGCTCGCAGATGTTCATTCGTAAGGACATTTTCTTGCTCGACGGGTCTGGCAATCGAAGATCTTCGTTATCGAGTTGCATCGTTCAGACGCGGTGTCACCGTGGCACTTCGACAGCTTCCAGCATCTGGTTCAGCACATCATCGGTGGTCGTATCCTCGAGTTCGGCAGTCGGACTTAACACGACACGGTGACGGAATGACGGAATGAACGCCGCTTGGATGTCGTCGGGTGTGACGAACTCACGACCGGAAAAACGTGCCAGGCTCTTCGCTCCCATCAGCAACATCAAACCCGATCGCGGGCTGGCACCGACCGACAGAGAATCGTCATTTCGCGTCGCACTTAAAAGCTTTTGAACGTAAGCGACGACTTCGTCGCGAACGTGCGTTTCGCGAATTATTCGACGCGCCTCAATGATGTCTGAGGCCGACACAACTGGCGTCACACCCATCAATCGAGGATCGGAAAGCCCACCCGTAGCGTGATGTTCGCGCAGAATACGGCGCTCGTCTTCCGGGGCAGGGTATTTGACGAGTACCTTGAACATGAACCTGTCGAGTTGAGCTAACGGCAGCGGATACGTTCCCTCTTGTTCAATCGGATTTTGAGTGGCAAACATCACGAAGGGTTCGGGTAAGTTATGAGTCACCCCGTCGTTTGTGACGGAGAGTTCCTGCATGGCTTCGAGCAATGCCGATTGTGTACGTGCCGAGGCTCGATTCACTTCGTCCGCCAGCAGAAAATTAGTAAAGACCGGCCCGCGTCGAAATTCGAAATCGTGATTGTTCTGTCGAAAGACGGCCGTCCCCGTAATGTCGTTCGGCAGCAAATCGGGCGTCATCTGAATTCGCCGATAGTCCAGACTGATCGCCGATGCGATGGTTCTGACCAGTAGCGTCTTTGCAACACCCGGCGGCCCTTCCAGCAAGACGTGCCCGCTACTGAAGAGCGCGGCTAATGAAAAATCGATCACTTCGTCCTGACCGAAGATGACCTTCGAGATTTCGGTTTTGATCGATTGATAAAGCTGTTCTAAAGACAACGGGAAATCCTTTGCAACACATGAACGGCCTCGGTTTCGGACAGCGAATTACCTTTTTTGAGCGCTTCATCGAACAATTTCATCCCCTGACGAAACTGTTCGGCATCTTGCGGATTACGCTTTGACATTGTCGAAGCAATGACTTCGGGGTCATGAACTGCTTGAGAGATCCCGAACCGGCCACTGATAGTTCGCAACACTCCCGCCCGAACTTCACGCAAAACAAATGGGCGGCAACCGCGGCCGCGATTCAAAAACCTTGCCATGGCCTCGATGTATTCGATGATTGTACGTCGGTTCGTCGTCGAAGGCTCGAGTGGCGGTCCTAGGACAATCGCACGACGCCAAAGCTCCAGACTGAGCAGCGCAAGGATCGCAATGGCGACGGTGGCGTAAGTACTTTTCGTGAGAAGCCACAATGGGTTACCCCGTACGCTCAACCCATGATAGAACTCATCGAATATCACTCGCCGCCCGCCGTCCGCCAACAAATCGTACGCGAACGCTCCATTGTCCGCTTGACCAAGACTGGCGTTCATTAACAGCATTGGTTCAGCCACGACGACAATCTCGCCTTGCTTCCGCTGAAATGCGGCGGCAATTGTCCAACGCTCACCGCCAGGACGCTCGCATTCAATTTTTCCGCTCGTCTTGACGGCCTCACCGATCTTCAACCCACCGACATTTTCGTCGGGTATCTGAAGTCGCCGAACCCGTTCCTTCAGTTTGTCAAACGATCCCGAAACGGTGGTGGCTGAATTCGTAAACTTAACCGGATGCATTCCAATCGCTTCTTCCAAGGACCGGCGAATTTGCATCTGCCGAGCTGTTTCCGAATGAATGTCCAGCGGTGGTTTGGTCGATGCTTTCTTGTCGTTTGTTTCCTTCAGCGAAATCGAAATCGATTGAACATCTGCAAGTTTGATTGCCGAAAAGATGTCGGCATTGTCTCCTTCCAATTTGGCTCTGATGGCAGCCGCAGCCCATTTTCGTTCACGCGGCGGAATGGCAATGACCAACCGGCCACCACGTTCGACCCAGGGGATCAGACGTTCGAGATATGCCGGTTCATTGGCGATCAGGTCGTCGTGCGGCACCCATAAAACCAGTGTTGTCAACGTCGGCAGATCAGGCGAGGGAGGCTCGATACAACGTTCAACGGTGATGTCAAAGGCCTTTAAAAGCTCGAACGCGGCCCGAATGCCATCGCGGCGTGTCCCGTACGAATCAACCGCAGCTCCATTCGAATCAGGCGGCCCCATTAATGAGAACGTACCGGCCACTAACGACAATAAGAAAACCACCAATGCGACCAAGATTGTGTTACGAGCCGACAGCATGAGCCGGCTCCCCAAGTACGCGGCACACTTCGTCGCGCGCCCGCTGACACGTGGCGTAATCCATCTCAGAACAGATTTCGTCGCCGTACCATTTCCTGTCAATCGTCTCGACGAACAACCGTAGAGACTCGTTTAACGAAGGTTGTCCCTGATAGCGCCGTAACAGTTCCCGATTCGTTGTTCCGGGTCGATGCGATTTTTTTTCGGCACGTTCCAGACGAAGGACACTGGCTCGAAACAACAACCGGATCGCAGTAACATAGTCTGCCCGTCCCGCCGCATCGCCAGCAAGACGTTCCACTTCCTCCGGGTCTATTCGGCGATGACGTGAATCCAGTCCCCCATCACCAATTCGCTTTGGTCTTCGAATCGCGGTGACGAACGAGTACACGAAATGACCAATCAGCAGCATGAGCAGTGCTGCCAGTCCCAGGACGATTATCCATCGCAAGAAATCCGGTAGACCCTCCGTAAGCTTAAACAGCCATATAAACGGAAGAAGAATCCAACGAATAATCTCTAGCAACAGCAGCAATGACCAACTGTTGTCAGTTTGGCCGCTGTTAATTTGGTAGTCACGCCCGGAAATGATTTCCATCGCTTTATCGCGTAGCGTCTCGGAAGACGGGATAGGAATTCGATCCACGCGTTGGAATCCAAAATAGGGCAGTTGTTGTTCAGGCCATTCACGAAATTGGAGAGTCGAGTTCTCGGCTCGTCCACCAGTCCCCGCTGGTTTTCATGTGCCGACGGATTCGCATTAATGGAATCAGACTTCGCAATTCACAACGATTGTCTTCTAAGCGCGGCATCGTTTCAAATGAAGCAGCATATCAACCAGTGACAACCTCGACATCATCTTCGTTGGCCTGATCGACATTTTCTTCTCCGATCGCGTCTGCCAGGACCTGTAGATCGAAGTTTTCGGCTTTACATCGGCAAGAAAAATAGAATACCACGAAAGTCGCAGTGGCAATCAGAGTGACAATTCCCTGAATGAAAGCCGCCGCGAAAATACGAGTGTGGACCTGCGGAATCACGCCAGCACCCAGGCTCAGACCAAAGATAATGACCCAAAGCAAAAGCCCGAGCACGAACGCCGTACCAATATTACCCTTCATCAGCGCCTTGCTGCGAGTCAGAGCCGTCGTGCCTGCAATGTTTTCCAAAACGGTGACATGTTGCGAGAGAGAAAACCAGAAACCAAAGATGATTCCCGGAATGACCAGAAGAATAATTCCACCCATGATCGCAAGTCCCGCTAAAATCATGGTACCAATTAACGGCAACAACCTTTTTAACCCGTGACGAAAACATTCGCCGATCGTCGTTGGACGCGAAAGATAGACACTTGCTACCGCAAATATCACTGCGGCGTTGACAAGAACGGAAAGCGGAAGCGCGATGAAAACAGTCAACACCATTTGAAGAATTAATAGAGATTGAACATCGCCACCAGCTTTAATTGTTTCTTGCAGATGATTCGTAAGGAACCCAATGATCAACTGCAGGGGGACGATTGTGGCAGCAACGATTCCAAACAACAGGCCGAAATGATTGCGGATGAGGCTGAACGCCTGATCGAGGATTCCGCCTAGTCCAAGCTGCTTGATCTGGTATTTCACGTGTAGGCCCTTTAGCTTGTGAAGAATCTTGATGCAGTAAAAAATGATTGAACCGTTAGAATGAACGGCCTTTGAAATGCATTAAAGAGTATGCCAACCGTATCGTCGAGATTCCAGACAAAATCCGATAATGATTCGCTGACGAGTCGTCTTAGGGTTTCACAATGATCTATGGAAATGTGAAAATCCTAATTGTTAACGATTGTGATCAGATATTCGGAAGTTCGAGAAAACGCTTTCTCAAAAAAGTATTGAAACGTAGAGATGAGTAAACACATGAGATCAATGATTCCTCGAACGACGGTGCGGTTGGCATTTCTGCTCGTCGCAATCTGGGGATTATTCCCGTCACGAGCAACCGCTGAGAAGCCCGACCAAGAGCCATCGAGCACAGTTTCGGCCCGACACGTCAAAGTGTATGCCGAACCAAATCGATTCGGCGGCTGGCCGGCGAACTTTGGAATCTGGTCATGGGGTAACGAAATTCTGGTCGGATTCGCTGCCGGGTATGCAAAAGATAATGGACCGGGTTTCCATGCCATCGATCACGACAAACCCGAAGAACACTTACTCGCACGTAGTCTTGATGGTGGTGAAAGCTGGAAAATCGAGAATCCAGCCCAGCAAGGCGCACTCATTCCTGTTGGGAAAACTTTACATGGAATCACACCACCCGGTTTGAAGGAAAAGCCCTGGGAAGACTGTGAAGGCGGCATCGATTTCAAGCACCCCGATTTCGTGATGACTTTCCGCATGCTGGATCATCATGGTGGCCCGTCACGGTTCTCGTATTCAATGGACCGTGGAAAAACCTGGCGAGGCCCCTTCCGACTTTCGATCAATGACTCAAACGGAAAACCGATCGCAATCGCCGCACGGACCGATTACATCGTGAATGGTCCCCATGACTGTCTTGTTTTCCTGACGGCAGCCAAATCAGATGGTCGAGAAGGTCGTCCATTCTGCGCGAGAACGACTGACGGAGCGAAGACTTGGAAATTCATCGCCTGGATCGGCAACGAGCCACAAGGGTATTCGATCATGCCGTCATCCGTCCGAGTTGGCAAAACAGAGCTCCTTTCCGTCATCCGATGTCGTCACGAAGACAAAAGTTGGCTGGAAGCATATCGATCGACTGACGACGGTCAAAGTTGGAAGCTCGACACGATACCCGTTAAAGATTTGGGTGAAGGGAATCCTCCCAGCACGATTCATTTATCCGACGGACGCATCTGTCTCACTTACGGTTATCGAGCAGCTCCGTTTGATATTCGAGCCGTACTCAGTAACGACGGCGAAAGGACATGGAGCCCGGAATTGACGTTGCGTCCAAACGGCGGAGGTCGCGATATTGGATATCCGGCCAGCGTCCAGCGCCCCGATGGGAAAATCGTCACGATCTATTATTTTCACGACAAACTGCAAAGTGACCGATACATCGCGGCGACCATCTGGGATCCTGACACACTGGCGAAATGATCCGATTTCGCGATCGCCGCAGACAAGCAAAAACCAGCCACTTCGTAAGGGATTCGTTGCGCCGGAATTCGATCACAAGATAATACTGGTCGTCACAGATCCGTGGACGTCGGTCAGACGGAAATCCCGTCCGCTATAGCGGAAGGTGAGTTTCGTATGGTCCAGGCCCATCAGATGCAGAATTGTGGCGTGCAAGTCGTGGACATCCATGCGGTTTTCCACGGCGTGGACTCCAACTTCGTCTGTGGCGCCGTAGGTCATCCCTCCTTTGGTGCCGCCCCCCGCCATCCAGACGGTGAATCCGGTATGGTGATGGTTTCGGCCTTTGGCCCCCTGGGCCGTCGGTGTCCGACCAAACTCGCCCCCCCAGAGAATCAATGTTTCGTCGAGCATCCCTCGAGACTTTAGATCTTGCAGAAGTGCGGCGATCGCCTGGTCGCTTTTGAGGGCGTCGCGCTTATGATCCATGATGTCCCCGTGGGCATCCCAGGGTTGGCCCGCTCCGTAATAGAGTTGCACCATCCGCACCCCTCGTTCGACAAGGCGTCGGGCAATCAGGCAACCGTTCGCGAATTCGCCGTCGCCGTACAGTGTCCGTGTTGACGTCTCTTCCCGGCCGATGTCGAACGCCTCCTGCGCTTCGAATTGCATGCGATACGCCATTTCCAGTGAAGCGATTCGAGCTTCCAGTTCAACGTCCTGACCGCGATCAGTCAGATGACGCTCATTCATGGCCTGCAACAGATCGAGCACTTTTCGCTGGTTAGTGGAATTCAGATGCTTGTTATTCAAGTGGCCGATCACCTGCCGGGGATCGATTTTGGAATTATTAATGTGCGTTCCCTGGTAGATTCCGGGGAGGAAGCTGTTTCCCCATAAGGCTGGTCCGACGACCGGCTTGCCGGGGCACAAAACGACAAAGCCGGGAAGGTTTTGATTCTCGCTCCCCAGCCCATACGTCAGCCACGAGCCAAGACTTGGCCGGATGGGCTGTTGGGAGCCGCTGTTCATCATGAACAGGCCGGGTTCATGGTTTGGTGTCGTCGTATGCATGGAGCGGATGACGCACAGGTCATCCGCATGGCGAGACAGATGCGGATAGAGTTCGCTGATTTCCATGCCGCATTCGCCGTGTCTGGCGAACTTGAATGGTGACGGCATGAAGTTGCCGCCGGGACCCGATTTTCCTTCTTGCTCTTTCAGCGCGGGCTTGTAGTCGAACGTGTCGACGTGCGACGGTCCACCGTTCATGAACAGGAAGATCACTCTCTTGGCTTTTGGTTCAAAGTGCGGTGCTCTCGGAGCCAATGGATTGTCTGCGTCGGCCGGGCTTTTCCCTGTCGATGTCGCCTGCTGCTCCGCCGCCAGCAGGCTGCCCAGGCCGAGCATTCCGAATCCCGCGCCCGCTCGCATTAACACTTGCCGCCGGGAGACGGTTCCCAGGCCAAGCTGAGAGAGTTGGGATGCCAAGGAAAAATGATTGTTCATGGGAATCCGCCAAGTCAGTCAATAAATGAAAATTCGTTCGTACCCAATAGTGCCAGCGTGTATTGCTCCCAGTCGGATAATCCATTTCCGGATGAGGTTGCGGCCGAACTTAGGAAGGCCTCTCCCAGGCTCAATTCGTCGTTGGTCGGTTGTCGACCGTACAACCAACCAAACAGCAGCGCAATCTTACCTGCTACGTCGGTATCGCGGCTGCCGTTCAATCGAGCGGCCAGGGCCTTCGCTCGCTGCGTCATGAAATCACTATTCAGCACGAACAATTGCTGTAGCGGTACCGTGGTCACGCTACGGCGGTCGCTGGTGATGTTCGGATCGGGGAAATCAAACAACCGCAGCAGATCATTCAATTGATGTCGGCTGATGAAGGCATACAAGGTACGACGATGGTTGCCACCGGAGGCCAGATCGAGCGGAGGTCCGCCGATGGTCCTGTCCAGTTCACCGGTGACCGCCAGCATGGCATCACGCCACGGTTCGACTTCCAATCGCCGCCGATTCATTCGCCACAGGAATCGATTTTCGGGATCGATTTCGGCGGCATCACGGCGAAAATCACTACTTTGCTGGTACGTGGCCGATAAGAGGATTTCTCGATGCAGTGTTTTCAGGGACCAGCCGGAATCCATGAAACGGACCGCCAGATCATCGAGCAGTTCTGGATGGGTCGGACGGTCACCCAGTTGGCCAAAATTGCTGGGGGTTCGTACCAGACCGAAACCGAAGTGACTTCGCCAGACTCGATTGACGATCACGCGCGCGGTGAGTGGATTGTCTCGCGATGCGATCGCTGCGGCCAGTTCAGCCCGGCCGCTTCCCTTCGTCGGCAAGGGTTTTCGTTCTCCGCCCGTAAAAACGACTGGCATCGATCGGGGTGCGACGTCACCCAGTTTCGTGGGATTGCCTTGCAGGTAAATCGCCAGATCTCGGCTCGACCCCTCCATTAACGAGTGCGCCATCAAGACGTGAACAGCGTCGAATTCCTTTTTCACACGTTCCAATTCGACCCGTAATTCAGCCAGCCGCTGTTTTGCCGGTTCCGGCAGGCGACCGTCGGCATCACTTCCCGGTAAGGCCAGCAGTCCCTGATCGTAAAACAGCTCGGACAACAACCGTGCGTCCCGGCGGGCCTGCTGCAACTCGACTTCGGTTCGAAGGGGTTCCGTCGTCGGCCCCGAAGCGATTTCCGTCGTTATTGGAAGCGGGTCGATTTCGAGGCGTGCTCCGGAAAAAACGGCATGGTCGCTGCTGATCGTATTCTCACCAGGTCCCGTTCCGGCCCCGGTGCTGATCAGAGTCAGGTACCTGGCATCGGCGGGAATGGGAACCTCAAATTTGACAAAGTTTCCATCGGCTTTGAGTGGGGCTGGAACATCTCCCGAAAAATAATAGATTCGATCGTTCTCTGCTGTCTTGACGAGATTTCCATTCACGTATCCTGCGATGATCCCATCGTAGATGTCTGTCTGACGATGCGACCGTGAGACAATCACCGCCACGTGGACCGTCGAGCCGCCGTTACCGAAGGTGTCGTCGTTCAGTCCCGCCCGATCGGTTCGAAAGACGAATCGTTGATCGGCGGGCATCAGCCCTGACCTTCGCAGTTCGTCGAGGTCAAACGTAATCAGAGCATTGGCGTGCATTCCAATTCCCTGCTCTGTGCGAGGGGCGTTCGAGGCGAACGGCTGACCGATTGTGCGAATCCCTCCGGTTGCGTCCCAACCGTCGTTGATCACTCCCCCGTGCGAGCGGTTGTCGCTTCCGAGCTGGCTGAAGTCAAAATGGAGACCCGCCGCAATTTGTGTTTGCTTGCCCCATCCCTGCACCACGCGATCAACTCCCAGACACTTGTCGTTGGCTGCGGCAAGGAACGTATCTGTGGAAAGTGCCGATGACAGCGAAGTTCCCCCCCGAGGATCATCGAACAGGTTGCCCAAAGGGATAACACCGGGAGCGACGACGGCCCGATCGGATTCGCTCACAAAAGCGATGTTCTCACCAAACTCGGCGAAGAGTTGATCGCGGAGCGGTGATTTCGATTGAACCAGTGACTGGAAATCGACAGCAAACTGTTGCACGGAGGCCAATGCGGCGGCATCGCCTGACAGATCCTGTTTGGAATCTTGTTTCCCAAACCATTCATACCACGCCGAGAGATAGGGCCGAGTCTTATGGATCTCTGTCGCAGCGGTCAAGTAGTCAACCCAACGCTTCAGCAGCAATTCGCTGACTTTTTCGTCCTTGGCCACGCGTGCGAGTAGTTTTTTGTCTTTGGGTTTGCCCTGTTGAAGATTGATGGCCTTCCAGGCCGTCGTCATGTATTGCGGAATATCCGCGACGAGAGTGACACGTAACTTGCGAGCTTCTTCATCCAGAAACCGGTCGACGAGAAGCTGCTGTCCCTTCATAGTCGATTCTGCCGCGCTCTTTTGATCGATGACTTCCTTGGCGACGATCGGCCGTTCCTGATAATCGCTACTGGCGAAAATACCTGCCAGAGCGTAGTAATCGGCCGTGGTAATGGGATCAAATTTGTGGTCGTGGCAGCGAGCACATGAAACAGTCAGGCCCAACACGCCTCGGGTCAGTGTGTCGATACGATCGTCCCACTCATCGGCCAGGGCCTTGGCCTGTTCGCCATTGTCCTGGTAATAGACGGGACCCAGAGCGAAGAGTCCCAGCGCAGCCAGTCGACCTGGATCGCTGGGGCTTCCGAGCAGATCACCGGCAATCTGTTCCGTGATAAATCGATCGTAAGGGAGATCGCGATTCAGGGCGTTGACGACCCAGTCGCGATAGCGGTATCCCTGCGGGTAATTGCGAGCTTTAAAAGTGTGTGCCTGGTCTTCGCCGTAGCGGGCAATATCCAGCCAATGCCGTCCCCAACGCTCTCCGTAATGCGGCGACCCGAGCAATCGATCCACGACGACGTCATAGGCACGTGGCGAAGAATCATTGAGAAATGCGGCGACTTCTTCCGGCGAGGGAGGAAGACCGATCACGTCGAAGTAAGCCCGCCGAATCAAAGTACGTCGTTGGGCCATCGGGCTGGGCTTGATTCCAGACTGCTCCAGCTTGGCAAGGACGAATCGGTCCAGATCGCGTTTAGGCCATTCGGCCTGCTGCACGTCAGGAAGGGGGGTACGCCGGGGAGGTTGGAATGACCACAACTTGCTCGCTTCGGCAAAATCGAAACGGGAAGAGGTCGAGGTCGCGGGACGCTCTCGTGGGTCGGGCGCACCCATCTTGATCCATTGTTCGAAGTCAGCAACCACACTGGCCGCCAGTTTGCCTTTGGGAGGCATCTCGAGGCCATCGTATTTGAGTGCCTTCAGCAGCAGGCTGTTCTCTGGCTTGTCCTGGAGGATTGCCGGACCGGAATCGCCACCGTGCAGCAACCCTTCGCGATGGTCGAGTTGCAAGCCCCCTTTGAGCGATTTCGAAGTCGAACTGTGGCACTCCTGACAATGCTCAACAAGCACCGGGCGGATTTTGGCTTCAAAAAACTCGATCCCCGCAGCATCTGGTTCCGCAGCAGACGATTCTATTGTTAAGGGTATTGCGACAGCCAACGAGAACATCATCAGAGGCAGGGGAAACCCAGAAAACCGCGACATCATGAGGAATTCTCGAGATCGAGGAGGGGGGCGTACAAGGAAGGTTCGAGATTCACAAAGGGACTGAGGCGGCCCCTTTTTCGGCGTGGCGGACTGTAGCGGTATTCTGTGACCGTTCTTTGAAGCGGTACTTTCTCGCAGAGCAATTCTTC
Source organism: uncultured Schlesneria sp. (assembly GCA_903904835.1). Lineage (GTDB taxonomy): Bacteria > Planctomycetota > Planctomycetia > Planctomycetales > Planctomycetaceae > Schlesneria. Next base: position 86,175 of record CAIVEI010000054.1, read on the forward strand.
CGGGCAGTTCAGTCAAAGGCGGAACGTGGGATTGGTGGAGTACGACACATCATCACAATGACCGGTAAGCTACGACCAACAGATATTGCGATGTGTTGAACGTCCAATCAAATCGGCAAACCCATCAACGAATGATGATGATAACCCGTTTTCTGGTGAATCCAAGTGTAAAGTTTGATCGGATTTGAGGAACGCAGCTTAGGCGCAGGTCGTCGCAGCGAGCCTCTCGGGCTGCGGGCAATCGCGGTAGCTATTACTGGCCGCCCCCCACACGGATCCGTGCGAGCAGAATTACCACATACAGCTCTTATCGTGAAAAGTGACGAGCTAACTGATCTTTGGGACCGGGAGGGATCTTCTTCATGTTGGGAAGCCATCTGCGGCAGAGCTTTCCAAGCTTGGCCCAGGTCATCCGGTGTCCCCTCTGTGACCTGCGTCGCAAGATTTTTAACCGAATGTTCTGAATCGCAATTCGGCCAGTGTCGAGCGACCCGATGGTAAAATCGTCAAGATCTAAAATTTTCACGACAAACCGCAGTGTGACCGATACGTCGCCGCGACAATCTGGAATCCTGAAACACTGGCAAAATAAGCCGAAAACAGGCCTAACCTGCGACTCTTGCTTTCGCAGATTGACAGGAATCACGAATCATAACCCCTATTGACGCAATTTTTGCCGATTCCTATAACCCCGCCCGATAGGGATGTCGGTGCCCGTACGGGCTTGAGTTACAGTTCGGTTTCACTTCCGATTCGGAGACAGATCATGGGTGAAGGGAATCACCTGTCGGCACCGGGTGCCGTAGGCCAGACCAAGGGACGATGGACGATGTTGTTTGGAGGCACGATTGCTGCCCTCCTCGCAACAGGAATGCTGATGCAGTACGTGCGCAGCCCGTCGTCGAAAGCCGCAACAGATCCACCAGCAGGACAGGCGCGAGTCGGTAGCACCGCGAAGAAGCCAGAAGTCCTCGCTCGCGTCGACAAAGATTCGATCACCTATGACACCGTCGCCGAAGAATGCGTCAAGCGTTATGGTCGCGAAGTTCTCGACGATCTGATTCACCGGCTGATCATTCAACAGGCCTGCGAAGCGAACCAGATCAATGTCAGCGAACAAGAAATTTCTGACGAAATCGGACGGATCGCAAAGCGATTCCATCTGGATGTGAACCAATGGCTGCAAATGTTGCAGGCCGAACGGAACATCTCGCCGATTCAATACCGTCAAAG
>CAIVEI010000055.1 GCA_903904835.1 uncultured Schlesneria sp.
AGCACGGTTTCACCGACGAACCGATCAGCGGCTGCCCCACCGGAATCGGCGGATCAAGCAATCCGAAGGAAGTTTCCACCATCGTCCAAGCCGTCGTCGCCGAACTAAAACGCCGAGGTTTGGCCTAACTTTTTAACGCGCGTCGGACGACGGGATTAGAATAGAAAATCGTTCGCGCGTTGATCGAGGCGAGCTGTCCGGGATAGCCGTTTTATCCGTGTGGTGGGATCACGGGGTCAGAATAGTGATATCGTTCGCGCGTTAACCGAGGCGAGCCGAGGTGAGTCAGCCCTCGGACTCTTCTAGTATTCTCTGCTCTTGAGGAATTTGACCTCGGAAGTGTCAAAAAAAATCCTTGGGTTTATGGAGCGGAAGCTCCTGGCAAACCGCTTGCAGCGGCTCATGACTACTTTCTGCCGCTTCGGCCCACCCTCACTTATTCGTGTCTGCATCCTTTAAAAAGTTCCGAATCGCTTGCTCAACGGCGTCTGTCTTTTCGAGTTCTTTGGCCAGATGAAAGCTGAATTGACGTATCCGTTCTTCGGCATCGGACAAGCCAAGCAGGATCAGTTTTTCGGCCGACTTGGCCCTTCCATGAACGCCTTGGAGTAACGCAATACGAAGACTTGGCGAACCGGTGGGATAATACTTTTCCAATTCCACAGCGACTTCTCGTTCAGGGAATTCGCGAATTAACCCGGTCAAGTCGTGTTGAACAACCTCATCCTTTGGGTAGGCTTCGATGAGCATCGGAAGAGTACTCAAGTCATCACTTCCGATGGCTGCCAGCGCCCAATAGGCCGCGCGGCGTAATTGCCAGTCGTTTGAGGTTGTTAACTTTTTCAGGTGGGGAATGGCCGATTTGGCCGACTTGGCGACAGCGTACAATGCGTTTGCCGCTTGCAGTTGAATGATGGGATCCTCGTCAAGGATTGCGGCTTCGAGTTTTGAGATCGTTTTGGCATCCGCGTCATTGATCTCGCCTCGTAGAATCCCCTCCCATTTTACCGTCGGGTACGACGACAACTGCACCAGGATCTGGTTGAAGTTAAGCGGCAGTTCGGCACCTCGGTGTCGAACCTCAAGTGGCGTTGCGATAACGAGTTTACCATCCTCAACAAGATAACTCAGTTTGAATGGATGGAGAAGCAGTATTACGACGTCTTTCAGAGATTGGTTTTTTGAATTGAGCGTCACCCCTTTGGTATCGAGATCTTTATGGAATTCCTTTGCCCCCTCGCTGAGTTCGATCTTAATGTGATGAAGGTCCTCGAGGTAATCGAGCACATCGCGAATTGGCATGTTAGTAACCTGTAACATGGACATGTCATTCAGAGCGCCACGGGCATCGTTGAATCCTTGGTCGAATTCGTCTGGCATGTGTGGGGCGGATTTGCCCGGCCACGCTCGCATGTTTTCCTCAAGAGTCGCCGCTTCAATTTTAACCGTTGTGTCACGGCTCGATACGAGCGAGACATTCTTGAAAGTCACCTTATGTCGAAAAGGTCGAAGCTTGTATTCGACTCGCGCAACTGGCTTCGGTTGGTCCTGAAATGTGGCCGTGAACGGGTAATAATTGGTCGTGGATGGGTATCGCGGCGAATGAATATTGCAGGGCACAGGGTCACCATCCTGATCAAACCCTTCGATTCTATAGTCAATGATCGGTCCCCAGGAATCGGCAAGCGGATTGAACCAGAAACTGGTGCGTTGATAGCCATCTTTGAAGCGGCGCAGTTGAAATTCCTCGTACAGGAAACCATAACCGTCAGGCGGTTCAATCGCATTAATGGGTTTAGCATCGGGACTCAGTTTCTGGATTGGCCCCCATTCCTCGTGAGCCAACGCGATCACCACGTCCGTAGTTCGTGTTGCGGTTGCCCCTATGTCAGTCAGTCTGAGAACCACGGATTCCTTAGCAGAATCTTTTCCCTCATCGATAAAACCGCCGCCACGACTCGTCGCACCCCAGAGCGAATGCGGATGTTCGAGTCCTTCAATCCGAATGAGAAACTCGCGAATTAGTTCGCTGCCACGTGTTGCGCGTAATGAGACTTTCTTTCCGGCGGGAGCCGCAGGAGCGACTTCCAACGGCGTACCGTCAGGCCGCCACCACCGATGCTGTGCGGCATTCTCCAGCTTGGAATCATCAGTCTCTTCGGTAAATACCGGCGTCGTCACAGCGTTTAACTCAACGCTCAGTTTCGGCGTCAGTTGTACGATGTACCTCTTTGAATCGATCTGCTTTCCGCCATCATTCTTTGGCGGCTGAGTATCAGTTTTCTTTTGCGGCTGCGTTTGATCGGCACAAAGCCGTGAATCCGAACTGATCGCGAACAGAATCAGGCTGCCGAAAATCATCCTGACGATTAAGGGTACTGGTCCGGGAAACCTCTCGAAAGCATTCCGTTTCGGTTGAAGAAAGCCTGATATCATGCTGTGAACTCGTTGATCCAGATTGCCATCTGTTGAAGATCTCATGGCTTTTTCCCTTAGAATTCGTCAAATAATGGACGGGAATCACAGGCTAACGCTTCCGGTGTCGCGTAGCAAACTTTTCGTCACGTCATCGGAGTGCAGCGAAGTGTTGTCACGTGCGAACGAGTGCGGCTGAGAGTCGAGAATGCTTTCATCCTGCGATCCCCAGCGTGTCGCTTGCGTTCGTCATTCGGGTAACGAGAGAATCCCGTATCATGACATCCAGAAAGCCCAAAAAACTTCGAGGATCGACAACGTGCAATTGGGAGATTTTACTGAGCAAGCCGATGCCTATCGACGGTCTCGCCCCGCCTACCCTGATGAACTGATCGATATGCTCGTCGCCGATGCTGGTCTCGCTCTCGGCGATGCTGTGGCAGATTTCGGTGCCGGAACGGGCATCATGACTCGCATGCTGATCGAACGCGGGTTTGTTGTTTCGGCGATTGAACCGAATGATTCAATGCGGTCGCAGGCAGAAGTAACTGAGGCGCATTGGGTAGCAGGCACGTTCGAACAAAGCTTATTGGAGACCGCTTCTCAGCAGTGGGCGATTGCGGCCCAGGCGTTTCACTGGGCCGATCCCTTGCGAGCGTTGCCGGAAATTCGTCGAGTCTTACAGCCAGGCTGCCTATTCACGGTGTTGTGGAATAATCGATCCAAAGCCGCAGATGACACCGTGAGTTGGACCGATGCGGCGATAAGGCGACAAATTCCAGAATTTGATGAAGCCTACCGCAATCGCCCGTGGAAAGAGATTTTGGAATCAAGCGGTGACTTCACTTTTGTGACTCAGCGAACCGTCAGTCACACAATTCCCATGTCCCGCGAACGGTTTCTACATCTTTGGAAAAGTCACAACCGACTGAATACGATCGCAGGCCCGATTCGGTTTGCAGCCTTTTTTGAAGAGCTCTCCGATCACCTCGACCAGCTTCCGATTGATTTGATCAATGTTCGTTACGATTGTGAATCGTGGTCCGCGCGCCGAAACGATTGAATCGGCGTCAATAAACGAGCTCGTAGCATGGGCTTTAGCCCGTGTGACGTGAGAAATAACTGGCACGGGCTGAAGCCCATGCTACAGCAAGCAATTTACGGGTGAAAAAGCTTGTAGGTCTTATATCCGCCGCCGATGTTCGCTTGGTTGAAACCTGATTGCATAAGAATTCGCGTCGCCAGATAACCTCGCTGTCCGACCCGACAATAAACGACGATCTGCCCGTCACGGGAGAATTCGTTGAGCCGCTTACGGAGGTCATCCACAGGAATGTTCACAGCGCCCGGGATCGCTCCTTGAGAAAACTCTTGCGGTGCGCGGACATCGACGAGGAACGCAGACTTTTGTGTGAAATCGCAACCAAAGTTCCGTTCGGTTGTTTCGCAGATTTCTCTCGCAATTTGGATTGCAGCCGTCAGAATTATTCCGCTGAAGTCGTACCACCTGGAAAAGTATGGCCGAGCTTATCTCGCTTAGTGGCAAGATAGAATTCTCGCTGTTTTTCCGGCGGAGCGATGATCGGGATCTGTTCCACAACTTTCAGATCGAAGCCTGGAAAAGCGTTGAGCTTTTGCGGGTTATTGGTCAGAAGTCTGACCGATGATAAGCCCAGGTCCTTCAGGATCTGCAGGCCAACGCCATAGTCTCGCGAGTCCGCTTTGAAGCCAAGTTTGTGATTGGCTTCCACAGTGTCGTAGCCCTGATCCTGCAACTGATAGGCCTTGAGTTTTGCCAGGAGTCCGATCCCGCGTCCTTCCTGTGGCAGGTAGATTACTGCACCGGTCCCTTCTTCATTAATCATCCGCATCGCCATATGCAGTTGATCGCCGCAGTCGCAGCGCAGCGAATCGAGGACGTCTCCCGTGAAACACGAAGAATGGACTCGAACTAAAGGTGCCGCTACGGAACTGAGATCGCCCCAGACAATCGCCAGCGGTTGCTGATCTTCGTATTGGACGCTGTAGGCGATGACTTTGAATTTCCCATAGTCACGGGTTTCAAAGGGGGTCTCGACTTCCCGTGTCACAAGCTGTTCTCGTCGTCGGCGATAACGAATGATCTGGTCGATCGAGATCAAAGGAATGTTATACCTCGTTGCCAGCTCACGAAGTTCATCAATTTCGGCCATCCCCCCGCCCTGCTCGCTGAGGATTTCAATCAAGACTCCCACCGGTTTCATGCCCGCGAGCCGCATCAAATCGACGGTCGCTTCCGTGTGGCCCGTTCGTCGCAACACACCACCATCTTTTGCGAGCAGTGGGTTGATGTGTCCGGGTCGAACAAAGTCAGCAGCAGTGCTCGTCGGATCGCTCATTGCCAGGATGGTCTTCGCTCGATTGTCAGCACTGACCCCACTTCCCGCGTCGCGGTGATCGACGGGCGTCATGAACAATGTCTGATTCGGAGCCGTATTCCGCTGAGTGTCGACGATGGGAGTCAATCCGAGCCGATCCGCCGTTTCCTGCAATAACGGGACACATAATACTCCTGCACCGTATCTCAGCATAAAGCTGATCATTTCCGGTGTCACTGATTCTGCCGCACAAACGAAGTCTCCTTCGTTCTCTCGCTCTTTCGCGTCAATCACAACCACCATCCGCCCTGCCTTCAGCGCATCCAGTGCTTCATCCATCGTCGACAGAGGGTCAGAAGTTGTCGGGGGTTCAATCATAGTTGACATTCGCCATTAAAAATCGAGACGCAAATCCTCACAATCAAAGGATTGTAGGGACTTGCGTCAACGATGCGCAGCAATTATCGGAAATCCTGATCCAGGCGTTACTTTGCGAGATCGACGCAGATCAGTTCTTTATCGTTGCGAACGTACATTCGCTTGTTGGCAAATGCCGGAGCACACCAGACCACGTCGACGCCGAATGCGTTATTCGTTGGATCAATCACGTGGGCGCGAGACAGTTCGGTAAAGCCCTTTGGTGTCAACTGGCCGATGATCAAATCGCCGGTTTGGGCGAACATCCAGAACTTGTCGGTTGATCCCGAACGAGTCAGAAATACCGTGCCGCTGTTGATCTTTCGTTCGCTGAGCGGTTTTGGAGTTGACCATACGATTTCTCCGCTGGGGATATCGATGCACCGCAGTTCACCACCCTGATCATATCCATAGACTTTGCCATCCATCAAAAACGGCTGGACATTGATCGACGAAATTCCCTTCTTGGCCTGATCGCGCCAGAGCGTTTTTGCTGCCGGCTTATCCGATGCAAGTTCAATCATGATATTCTTGTTGTTATAGCCGCCGACAAACAGATAGTTTCCCAAGTGAATCGGGGTCATGATGATCGAACCATTATCCGCTTTATAATCGACGGACCAGTACTGTTTGCCGGTGTCCGGATTAACCGCATAGATGGCATCCGGGCTGCACAGCACCAGTTGTCGCACACCCGCCTGCTGAATAATCAGCGGCGGCGAATAGCCCTGTTCCGTCGCTGTTCCGGTTCGCCAGATCTCATCGCCATTTTCTTTGTTTAGCGCGACACAGTGTGAACCTTCGCCCCCCGCAATGACGATCAGCTTATTTCCATCGATCAGCGGTTGGCTGCTGTAACCCCACAGAGCCGCTTTCGTGTTGTAAACCTGCTTCAGATTTTTTTCCCAGACTTTTTTGCCCGATGTCGCGTCGAGGCAGTAAAGTTGTCCTTCTGCCAGTTGAGCATAGACCTTGCCGTTATCAACGATTGGCGTACTTCGAGGACCGGCCGGGTACGAAATCGTGTAGGTTTCGGGATGTGGGACTGACCAGATCTCTTTACCGGTCTTTTCGTCCAGACAGAGAACTCGTTCGGTTCCCGTCGAAGCCTTACGTTCGAAGTTGCCAACCTTCACTTCGTCCTTCGTGTCATAATCGGTGACATAAACTTTGCCAGCGGCGACCGCTGGACCCGAGTACCCACCAGCGACAGGAGCTCGCCAGACGATTTTCGGATCTTTCGGAAGCGTATCAACGACTCCCGTCTCGCGCCATACGTTATCTCGTTTCAGTCCCATCCATTGAGGCCAATCGTCGGCATGAACGACGGTGGTACCAAGAGTGGTGCCAAGAATTGTCAGACACAGGCAAATACGAAGCATGATTCGATTCCGTGAGTAATAAGGACATCCCTCGGGATGGTAGCATCCGTTGCCATCAGTCGTCACCCAAGATGATGAAAACTGCGTTAATACGAACTCAGTGCCACCAGAAGCCGGTCGACTTCCGACAGCGTGTTATAGTGCATTAGCCCGACGCGCACGACACCTTGTGGTTCTAGTCCAAATGCCTCAGACACTTGCAATGCATAAAAATTGCCGTTCCCCACGAACAATCCCAATTGTCCCAGTCGATCAGCAATTTCGATCGCAGTCAGCCTTTCATGAGTAAAGCTGACGGTCGGAGTTCGCTCGTTCAAGCGGTTGCGATCCCTCAGGCCAAGTATCTTGATTTGAGGAATCGCCTCCAGTCCTGTCAGCAGCGCCGAAACCAGTTCTCGTTCATAGCCGCCAATTGCAGAAAACGCTGAACGCAAACAATCACGAAGCGATGCCGAAGAGGAACCAATTTGTCGACCCAAATCTCCAAGGTAATCGACAGCCGCTTTCGTCCCGGCGATCCCTTCGAAGTTTTGAGTCCCCGTCATCCAGCGACCTGGTAAGGACTCGGTCACAGGCCGCAGTTTGTAGGGTGTCAGCGATTTCAACAATGCGGGTCGCCCCCACAGAACTCCAATATGCGGACCAAAGAACTTGTAGGCCGAGCAAGCAAGCCAGTCACAATTCCATCCGGTCACATCGGGAAGCGAATGCGGTGCATAATGAACGGCGTCAAGGAAGACCTGCGCTCCCACCGCGTGGGCCTGTCTGCACATTTCACCGACTGGATTCACCGTACCCACAATATTTGACGCACATCCAATCGCGACGAATCGAGTCCGTGACGAGAGCTTCGATGAAAAATCTTGCAAATCGAGTGTGCAGTCGGTTTTGTGAAAATCGACGTAATGGACTGCTGCTCCAGCGTCTTTTGCCGCCAGGACCCAGGGAGTAACATTCCCGTCATGATCCAGTCGCGTGACGATGATTTCGTCTCCCGGCTTCCAGGACTTGCTGATCGCTCGACTGAGTGCAAATGTCAGCGTGGTCATGTTTGCACCGAAGACAACCGATTCCGGGTTTGGTGTCCCCAGGAATTCAGCCATCGTCGCGTGAGCCGATTCCAGCAGAGCATCGCTTTCGCGAGCGGTGGCATATTGTCCACCCCGATTGGCGTTGGTGTGTGCAAGGTAATGTCCGACCGCGTCAATCACTCGCTGTGGAACCTGACTTCCGCCTGGACCATCAAAAAACGCAACCGGCTGACCGGCCACAACACGTTTGAGTGCGGGGAACTGAGCGCGACACCAATCGACGGGGAACTCTGTCGAGGACTTCATCCATGTCTTCCGTAATCAAGTACGTTCATCGAATCATGTAACGGACGATAGTCTTCGGCTTCCAGATTTGCCACATTATCGGAAACACGATTTGTTCGAGTCCATTTCCGATGAGGATTTTCTGATGGCGCCCCCCTCGATCATTTGTACCGTGGATCAAGGCTCGATCGGATTCGAGTATGGCCGACTTGAGGTATCGATCGTCTGTGCGGGGGACAGCCTGACGGGTTGGAATAACAATGGGCCGCATCGGTACTGGCCCTTTCCCACTTATCCGGACGAGTTGCAGAGACTCTGTGTGCCGCTTGGTTTGCGAGTTGCGAATGGAGGAATCGCGGGTGAAGTCAGCGACAATGGGCCGAAGCAGGTTCAGGATTATCTGAAATTATTCCCCAATGCACGTTATTTCGTGATAGGGATGGGAACGAACGATCTCGCCGTCATCTCAGAAACAGCGACGGCAAGCCGCAAAATCATCGATAACCTGGACCAGATGGTGCAGGCCGTGTTGGATCTCGGGATGCAGGCGATTTTGTTCAACGTGCCGCATGTCAACGAGTCGGTGTTTCCAGATCATATGGTGGAAACAATTCGGGCCAAGCGCGAATATCACAATCCAAGGTTGAAAGCGTTCTGCGCCGAACGCGGTATTCCCCTGGCAGACGTCTGCTCACTGTTAAAGGACGATCACTTTGCAGACAGTTTGCACCCGAACACGGAAGGTGCCAAGCTCATTGCGACAACTGTTTATAATGTGCTGAAGACAATCTAGTCTTAACGAATTACGGCGAGTAATCGATCGTAATCCGATCATCACTTGATTTAGCAATTCGAATCCAGAGCCGCTGGTCAGCGGCGTCGTATGACCATGATTGTTGAGAGGTCTCCCAGGTCACCAGCGATTCATGCTTTTCTAACGGTGTTTGATTAACTCGAACCTGGCGGGGCGGTCGTGGTTGCCAGACGCGTAAAATCGTGTCTCGCACGGGGCCAGCTTCCAGGTTTATTTCCACTCCGCTTTCCAGCGGAATCAAATTCACGAAACTTCGGTCACGGAACGAACTGGGTGGAAACTGTTGCGTATCCCATAGGACTGTGGAACGGTTCTGCTTTGCCGGATAAATTGCCGGATAAATGTCGAGCGTTCTCCAGCCTTTCGAAGCTTTGCTGCCATGACCGACGGCGTCATTCACGACATCGAGAGGGATAATTGAACCCAATTTGACAAAAATCGGGCTGCGGCTTTCTGAGACTTCTACTGTCACCGTTTCGCCACCGTGATATGCCACGCGATTGTCCCAGTAGTTCAGCCATTCGCCGTCCGGGAAGACGATTTCGCGACGAGGTTCATCGTTGGACATCACGCCGACGAGTAGTGAGTCGCCAAGCAGGTATTCGTGCTTGCCGGGGCCTGGATGCATTAACTTCCCTTCTCGCAGGCTCGCCTGAACGTGCTGCGAATAGAAAAACGGCACCAGTTCCTGGTGCAGCCACATGTATCGTCGAAAGATTTGGAAGAACTCGAGATCGAACTTCCAGGGTCGGTGTTCGTCGTGTCCGCCGATCAGAAAGAATGGAGTCAGTGCGTTCCATTGGGCCCAGCGTAGATACAACAGCCGCGGCATTCCGACTTGAGGTTTCGCGGCTGTCTGATATCCACCGCTGTCGGAGCTGACCGAGGGATAGTCGAGTGCTAGCGCCCGGAACGAACTGCGGATCGCTTCATCCAGTCCTTTATCCTTCCACGAATGCCGCTGGTCGCCGACCCAGGTCAGCGGTGCGGCGTCAAATGGAGCATGCGACTGGTCGCTGTGGGTATTGGCAATGTCGACCGATCGGACCATCGTGACAAAATCATTTTTGCAGGTACGGCTGTAATATAATGTATCGCGATAGTAGAGGTCCATGTAATCGCGCAGCGTCAGGGTTCCTCGTTTGGTCTTTCGTTGCGTGAGCACAAACATTTCTGCGGAACCATCCATTTTCCAGCCGTCGACACCCAGTGACAGCGTGCGGTCCATGATCCGGTGCCACCATGCCACGGCAGCAGGATTCGTATAGTCGATCATTGCCCCGCTCCCTTTCCACCAGCGAATCGGCGCACCGTCATTGACGAAATAGCCATTGGCTTTGCCAACGGTATACAAGTCTTCCTCGTCACCGGGGGCATCGGCAAGACTGTCGGGAGTATTGATGAAATTGGTCATCCAGAGAACCAGCCGGACGTCCCGTGTGTGCAGCAAATCGATCATCTTGCGAGGGTTAGGATATCGCTTTTCGTCGAAGCGAAAATTGTTGTAGCGGGTCGACCAGGGGCTATCGATCAGAATCGCACCCAGAGGAAGATCATGATCGCGACATCCATCGACCAGGTCCCAGACCGCCTCCGACGTGTTGACATCATCCTCCCACATCCAGGGCCTCATCGACCACGGCGGAGCCACCGCGGGACTACTGGTGTCGAAACTGTTTTCAAACAGGCCGGGCAAGGCTGGAACATCGTCCGATCTCACCTCACGATACGAGTCGGCGACAAGTATGAAGACAAGACACCAGCGAATGAACTGAACTGTTTTCATGATGAAAAGTTCCTGTATGGTTTCCGTATTTCCGCAGTCAGATAGAAAATCGATTACTGGCTGCGCGGAACGTCGTTGTTTGTCGGTATGCCGGGAGTACAATAGTGCGCAAGAAATGACCTTGCGAGTGGCTCGTATTTCGAACCTCATTCCAATGGAGAACTGTGATGCACTCCCTTCTCGTCAGTCTTGCGTTGTTGGGCCAGGCGGGGATTCCCAATCCCCCGACTCCGGCTGCTGTCGTTCCTTCGCCATCGGCGACCGAGAGCGTCGACGACCTCAGGACTTGGCTGCTGGCTCGACTGATTGTCGACATGTCTTTCGATGTCCAGAAATCGGGTGAGGTCGAGAGGATGCTGAATCGGATGGATGAGCGGCAGATGCAGGCTTTGGTTGCTGCCTATAAAGAAAAGTCAGAACGAAAGACTCAGTCTTCCGCGGTCCAGAAGGAAACCTCCCAGCAGCAGTCGCTTGATCAGGCGAAGCTCGACCTGCAGCAGGCGGAGGCCTATCGCGACCATTTAAAACGGGAATACGATCGCTCTCTTTTGCAGGGTCACATGACTCAGAATCTGGTGTATCAGAACGCCGTGAACTCGCAGCGGATGATGTACATGACCAATGGTCCGATCGGATATAGTTCGCTTGGTTATGGTGGACTGGGTTACGGAGCAATGAGTTACGGTGGATTCGGCTTCGGTGCACCAGGCTTTGGAGGTCCGGTCTTTTACGGTCCCGGAATGCGTGTCTGGTAACTCAGTCAATCAGGAACGACGGCAATGATGTCAAATCGGTTTCGCGTGCTGATGACGGATCGAGCCTGGCCGGATACCGAGATCGAGACTGCCATTTTACGGGGTGCCGACGCGGAACTGATCGAGGCCCCGGCAACGGACGAGGCAACCCTGGCCGCGTTAGCAGCGGACGTCGACGCCATTGCCACGACGTGGGCTCGTGTGACCGACATGGTCATACGAAGTTCGCCACGGTGCCGAATCATTTCGCGGTTTGGCATTGGACTCGACAATATTGCAGTTTTGACCGCGACCGAGCTTGGCATACCAGTCACAAACTGCCCGGACTACTGCGTGTCAGAAGTTTCTGATCATGCGCTTGGTTTGATTCTGGCTTGTGCTCGACGGATCGGTTTCTTTCACTGGCGGACCAAACGCGGCGAATACAATCTCCGTGCCGCGACGACGATGCGACGATTGTCGGGGCAGACCGTTGGGGTGGTTGGACTGGGGCGCATCGCACAGGAATTAGTGCCCAAACTGAGGGCTCTGGGACTCAATGTCCTGGCAAATACCCCATCCGGTTCTGACCACGGGACGGGATGCCAGATGGTCACATTGTCCGAACTGTTGGAGCAAAGCGATTTTGTCTCGCTCCATGCGCCACTGGTGGCAGGGACCCGGCACATGATCAACGCCGAGCGGCTTCGCTTCATGAAGCCTACGGCCTATTTGATCAATACATCCCGCGGCGGATTGGTTGATTCAATCGCGCTGTGGGAAGCCTTACAGAAGAATCAGATCGCTGGAGCGGCACTGGATGTGTTCGAGCCGGAACCGCCGAACTTGATGGATCCGCTCTATTGCGATGAACGAGTGATCGTTACACCTCACGCCGCATTCGTCTCGGCCGAATCGTTGATTTCCATGCGTACCCAAGCCATAGAACAGGTGGTGCAGGCGCTACGTGGGGAACGGCCTAATAACGTCGTCAACCCGCAATTTGAGAACGCGTTGACGCGGATACAAGGCCAATAGCCGCGGCTTAAGCCGCCGAACGGGTTGCCCCATGTCATAGACTTCGACAAACACATTCTTTAATCGGTCGTAATTGCCGCTATGTGGCCTGCTGCAGATTTCTTCCTTCTGGGAAACTCAATTTCAATTGACATTCGCCTCAGTGCAGTCGATACTGGATATCGTTATCCACATGTCTGCAAATTGAGGAGAAAGCAATGGCGAGTGTAATTTTTCTAATGTTGCCTTTGTCTGTCCTGTTTGTTTTCGGGCTGATGGCTTTGGCGTTTGCTGATGTCGCGTTTCGCGAGGTTCGGGTGGCATCTGGTTCATTGCCAGGCGGTGCACGGGCGATGCAAAGTCAGATCCCTCTGGCCGAGATCTATTCAAGCTTGAGTCGCGTGACAGACGACGTTGCAGTGAGTTCGCATCTGGCATCGAGTGCTTGTGAATCGTTCGTTCCCTCTGTCACGAATGTTGAGGCGAACGCCATCGCCCAGGAGCTACGTCAACGGCGTGATGGAGAGTTGCAGCGAGTCATGGAACGGTCGCGAAATCATGGTTGTTCATGTCCGATGCTGACGCAGACCGGCATGTGTGCTTGTTCAATCGCTCGCCCATTAGCTTGTATCGGTCGATGTACGTTGGGTGGTGATTCACCGGAATGGGTACAAGGTTTGGGAAGCTCGGTTTCAGAAGCGTTTCGTCATCATCTGGAGTCGCGGCAAGTGAACGCCGACATTCATCGGCTGGACGATGCTTTGGTCTCGCTGATCGACCATGCAGGTAATCGCCTCGCCTGATAATGTATGGATTAGCCTTTGCTCTCGATAGAAGTTCCTTTTAGAGTGAAATCGCGATGAATCGGCGTGAATTGCTGGAATGGGTCAGTGGAGGATTCGCGACAGCCGTCGGAACAGTGGTTGGCTTGCCGGGAATCAGTTATTTCCTTGGGGGAACTCAGCGGGAATCATCAGGTGAATCTCGATTCTCGCGACTTATCAAAGTGAAGGATCTGGTGCCGGGTCGTCCGATGATGGTTCCCGTCATGGGTCAAAAGGTGGATGCCTGGATACAGTCTGATCAGCAGGCCATCGGTCGCGTCTGGCTTATCCGAGAATCTCAGTCCGGTTCTGCCGGCCAGACCGTCCGAGCGTTAAGCAGTATCTGTCCCCACATGGGATGTCAGGTGCAGGCACCGTCGGGTGGTAAGAGCTTTGTTTGTCCCTGCCATCGGGCCTCGTTTGGTGTGGATGGCCAGCGACTATCCGATCCAAAGACGGGCGAACGAAACCATGTACCGCGCGACCTGGATGAACTCGAGTGTCGACTTGTTCGCGATGACGAAACTGGCGACAATTGGGTCGAAGTGAGATACGAAAAATTCAAAACAGGTCTGGATCACCGCGTTGTTGGTGCCTGACGCAAAAACTGGAGGCTGGTAATGCAATCATGGGTCGACTGGCTCGATCTGCGTCTGGATTATCGCCTCATCCGCAACCGAATCAGTAATCGAATTCTCCCGAATGGTCCCGGGTGGGTCTATACCAGCGCCAGTTGTCTGTTGTGGTTGCTGGTGATTCAGTGCATCACGGGTCTGCTTCTGATGGCGACATACTGTCCGTCAATGACCAGTGCCTGGGCCAGCGTGCATTTTATCGACCAGTCATCCGCCGGCCGATTTCTTCGCGGAATCCATCATTACGCGTCTCACGCAATGATTATTTTGTTCGGCGTGCATGTGTTGCGAGTCCTTTGCACCGGCGCTTACAGAGCACCCAGGGAACTCGTTTGGATCACTGGGCTGCTGCTTTTTCCATTGATGATCGTCTGGACTGTCACGGGTAACCCACTTTCCGTCAGTCAGAAGGGAATTGCCCAGATTCAGGTCGAAGGAAATATCCTTGGATCGACCCCTGTGTTTGGGCCCTTTCTGCGGCGACTTTTATTTGGTGGCGAAGAGATCGGCAGTCTCACGCTGACGCGTCTGTATTTTCTGCACGTGGGACTATTACCCGTCCTTGTCGGGGGCCTGTGCTTCATCCACCTGCAGCAGGTGATCAAGCATAGTCCATTTCGATCACCTGACGATCCTGAACCGACATCGACACCAGAACTTCTGACGTATTGGCCGTATCAGTCCGTCAGAAACATGATCAGTCTGGCGATCATCGTTGGAATCATTTGTTTTTTCGCCTGGAAAGATGGAGCGCCGCTGTATGCTCCGGCAGATCCCAACCTGGCGTTTTCCCCTCGACCTGAATGGTATTTCCGTTGGCTGTTCGAATTGCGGCGACACTTTTCCGGGAATACCGAATTCATTGCAACGATGGTTATTCCGTCGGCATTTCTTTTCGGTTTCATGGCGGCCCCCTTTGTTGATCGTATTCGTTCACACTGGCTGGCTGTGGCATGTCGCCTGTTAATTGTTGTCGCCTGCCTGGGAGGATGGTCCAGGTTGACGATGATCTCGTTCATTCAGGACGGGCAGGATGCCGAATACCTTGCCGAAACAGCCGAGTTCGACAAGCTCTCGGCGAGAGCCTTGGAATTGGCAAGGACCGTTCCGATGACAGATAAAGGTGCGATTGAGCTACTGCGGCGAGATCCGCAGACACAAGGTCCGCGATTGTTCGCTCGTCACTGCCTGAGTTGCCATTCACATTCAGGCCCGAAAACTCCAGGATTGGTTGCAGCCGAGCCATCGGCACCGAATCTTTACGGAATTGGAACGGTGGATGGGATCACCGGTTTTCTGGTTTCGGAACGGATTGCCTCTGACGAATATTTTGGCCGAACAAAGTTTCGCGAGGGAGACATGGTCCAGCATATTCAGGGCCTGTTTGCGGACGATGGAAAAGAGGACGCCGCAGCCAAGGCTCAGAAAATCCACGCAATGGCGGTTGCGCTCGCGGTGGAAGCACAAACAGACGGCAGCGATTCACCGGACGTTGCCACAGGCCGAGAACTGATCAAGTCGAGTGGGGGATGCACTGATTGTCATCGATTCCACGATCAAGGGGAGCTCGGAACAGCCCCTGATTTAACGGGCTATGCGTCATCAAGCTGGCTGAAGCAATTTATTTCCAAACCAACAGGTGAGCGATTCTATGGAGACCGCAACGATCGCATGCCGGAATTTGCGTCTGATCCAGGGCATCCTGAGTTGAACTTACTCTCATCTCATGAGCTCGATCTCCTGATTCAATGGCTTCGAGAGCCTTGAACCGCAATACTGTGAGTTTTGGGAATTGTCGCGTCTTGAATAAACCCAACCCGGAAAGCTCGGCATTGCAAGTTGACTCCGCGAATGAAACAAAGCTGGTTCGTGGGCTGGGATTGTCTCAGTCAATCGCGCTGAATATCGCGAATATGGTGGGGATCGGTCCGTTTATTACGATACCCTTGTTTCTCGCTGCCATGCACGGGCCACAGGCTTTGATTGCCTGGGTGATTGCTGCGGTGCTTGTGATCTGTGACGGGCTGGTCTGGAGCGAACTGGGGGCTGCATTGCCGGGAAGCGGCGGGACATACCACTTCTTGCGCGAGATCTTCGGCAAGCAAACAAACGGATGGGGACGGATGTTGCCGTTTCTGTTCGTCTGGCAGTTTCTTGTCAGCGGCACAATGGAAATTGCTTCCGGGTACATCGGTGCCGTTCCCTATCTGACATACATTTTTCCGGAATTGTCCAACGTACTTAGCGAATGGCATATTCCTGGCGGAACAAACACGCTGGCGGCGGCCGGTTGCCTGATCGTGACCTGGATGTTGTCGCGGCGGATTGAAGTTGTTGGTTGGGTCGGGCTTGTCCTGTGCGCGGGAACACTGCTCACGGTCGCGACCGTCATCATTTCAGGGCTGATGAACTTCAACGCTTCGATCATCACATTTCCACCGGACGCCTTTCAGATCAACGGGACGTGGTTCAACGGTTTGGGGGCGGCCATGCTGATCGCGATCTATGATTACTTTGGCTATTACAACATTTGTCACCTGGGTGATGAGGTCCAAAATCCAGGCCGAACAATCCCCCGTGCGGTGATCGCGTCAGTCGTCATCGTTGCCGCGATTTACTTGATCATGAATTTGTCGATCATCGCAGTTGTTCCGTGGCAGGAGGCGATGGAATCCAAACAGATCGCCGCGTTATTCATGGAGACACTTTACGGTCGAAGGATTGCGGTTGTTTTTACGTGGCTTGTCCTGTGGACGGTTCTGGCCTGCATGTTTTCGATCACGCTGGGATATTCGCGAATTCCCTTCGCGGCAGCACTGAATGGTGATTTTCTGCCAGTGTTTGCGTACGTTCATCCTACTAAGCGATACCCCGTCGTCTCGCTGTGGGCGTTAGGGATTTTAACCGCCATCTTCTGCTATGTTCCGTTAGATATCGTGATTGAAACTGCAGTGACCGTCCGAATTCTGGTGCAGTTCGTGGCCCAGATCATCGGCTTGCATGTTTTGCGAACCACTCGTCCCGAGATCGTGATGCCATTCCGAATGTGGTTGTATCCCCTGCCAAGTCTGATTGCGCTGGTCGGCTGGCTGTTCGTACTGCGGGGAACTCGAACGGAGTTACTTTGGGCCGTCGCAGCCGTGATCGTTAGTGGCATCGCTGTCTATTCTGTAGTCGCAACCAAACGCGTCACGATAGACCCTAAAAACAATATGCCTTGAAGTGAATTAAAGCTTGAATCGCTTCGAGACGTGTGCGACAATCTGTCTTAACCACCTTCGTCATGGCCCGATTCGCCGGTCAAATTAATTTCTTTGCTACCGATCCAAAATCTCTCAATTTGACTGTTCAGACTCTGTGCTTGAATGACACCGATCAAGCGTGTGACTGGTGCAGGACCTGAGTCAATTGTCCGTTATTGGAGACACAATCCATGGCGCGCACTTCCAACTATCCCTTTGGATTAACTCTCGGCGGCCTCTTGATTGGCTCGCTCGTTTTTGCGGTGACAAGTGTCGCGGTGATGAAGCCATCGTCGGTCGTACGCACTCATGAGCGGATCGTCGACGATCAAGCGAGGTTGCCCGAGAAAATCGTCGTTGTCACGGACGAGATGGCTGCAGCCTCGACTGCGAATGGGCAATTCGCTGTTGACCTGTATCAGCGACTCGCAGAAACCAATCCAGGTGAAAACCTTCTCCTGTCGCCATTTTCGATTTCTCTCGCACTCTCGATGGTTGCTGAGGGAGCTGTAGACGAAACACGGGATCAGTTGACCGACGTCCTGCGCTTTGCCAGAGGGGACTTGACGAGAATCCATCATGGTCAACGAGGGTTACAAGGGGCAGTCGTTCCGGATGTGCCACCCGAAGTGATGACGAAACTTGCCCGGCTTCGCGCTGAATTAAAGGCGGCAAACAATTGCACCGAGGAATTCATGGGCAAGCAACGCTGGAAGGACGCTCGTACTTCTTGGAATAAGGCGGACAAACTGGCGACAGAAATTAATCTGTTGACGAGCAGAACGTCAGCTTACGAATTGAAAATTGCGAACTCGCTTTGGCTGGAGAAGTCTTATCCAATTGAAACAAACTTTATTTCAGCGCTGGAACTGAATTATGGAACCGTCTTGTTTCCGGTTGATTTCAAAAACAGTCCAGAACCCACTCGCCTGCAGATTAACCAGTGGGTTGCTGAACAGACAAATGATCGGATTCAGGATCTGCTTCCCTCTTCAAGCATCAATCCTCTGACGAGACTGGTCATTGCAAATTCCGTCTACTTCAAAGGGGATTGGGCTCAGCCCTTTATAAGTTCATACACTCGTCCAGAACGATTTCACCAAGCGAACGATCGCTCGATCGAAGTCCCGATGATGCATCAGTGGAATGGGTTGAGCGCGAGCTACGGTGCATTTCAATCAGATGGCAGACTCTTTCCAACTCCACACGAAATCAAGTTTGAACTGAAAGACGACGATCCGTCGCTTTATCCTGATTCGCAAGGACATACGATGCTGGCGTTGGATTACCAGGGACGCAAGATCCAGATGGTCTTCCTGGTTCCTCAATCTGTAGACGGGATATTAGATCTTGAGAAATCATTGACGCATGAAAATCTGCAACGATGGATTGGCCTGTTAGAACAGCGTTTGGTCGATATTACGATTCCAAAATACAACCTTAAATTGTCATACGAATTATCAAAGACCTTGCGTTCGCTGGGGATGAATCGCCCTTTCGGAGGGCCCCAAGAATCGCAATTTGACGCGATGAGTCCAGGTCAGCAACCTGACGATCGCCTTCGAATTTCTCAAGTGCAGCATAAGACCTATATCGACGTCAGTGAAATCGGAACCGAAGCCGCTGCGGCAACGGCGGTCGGCATGTCAATCGAAGCCGGGGATTTCGAAGAAAAGACTCGCCCTTTTCATCCGATCTTCAAAGCCAACAAGCCATTCATTTTTCTGATTCGCGACCGCGAAACGGCAAGTATTCTGTTCATGGGTCGATATGTTGATCCAAAGGACTGAATGACAATAAGTCTCGGGCCAAACTCGTTTTGTTTTGCACGGGCTGAAGCCCATGCTACGGCTTGTGGCCTGCGTACCTCGCGACATTCTCAGGCCATTTTCGGAAGTTTTCAGCAAGTAAGGGATCTTCGTTCGAAGGTCTAAATTCGCTGAGCAATTCGGTATATAAGTTCCCGAGGTCCGACATTGTCGACTCTCGTTGAGTTGGTTCGATAAGTCCTCGAGTCTCCAGGAATCGCAGCCAGGAGGGCAAAAGCTCCATCGTCGCGACGACGTCGTAGTTTTGAAAATTAAGCATCGTGAGCATGCGAGTCAGGAAACGGCTAAGAGTGTTTCGATCAGGGCACAGTGGGTGATCGGGGGTCTGCACTTTATTTTTCGCTGATTCTTTCGGCTCCAGGCGACCTGCTTTCCGATCGATCAGGTAACTAACAATGTTTTGTCGAGCCAATTCTGCTTTGGTGTATGAAAACCCGTCATGGCGGTGCGCATCGCCAACGAATTCATACGATAACTCAATGAGTGCATCTTCGCCTGTTGTCTGATTTGTTGCCTGATGTTTATCAGGGGTCTGCGTGCGTTTTGCTTTGGTCTTTTTCGTGGGCTTGAAGTCAAAATCACTGAGTGACCAATTTCGGCTTGATCGACCACTTGTTTGATCCACGTACCCTTTGAGCCAGTCGAGTTGTAAATCATCCAGGAAGTACATCATTTGTTCGATCAATAGAGGATCGCCACCGTCAAGGTCCGGCGTCTGCTCCAGTCTCTCGTAAAGGACGCATTTGGCACCCCAGTTGGCGTACTCTTGTTGTCCCCACATTATATTCTCGGAAACCTTGATCAATGGCCAGGCAATACGACTCGCCTTCGACAGCGCTTCCAGATAGCCGTGGTAAGCAAGAAGGTGGACGACTTGAGAATAGATATCAACGTCATCGCCAGCGGTTTCAGCGATCTCGCAAGCCAATTCAAGCAGACGTTCTGGCTTGTGAGACGCATTGGCGTTCAAGATCAACCAATGCAAATAGTATTTTCGGCTGGTGGCGTAAACGCCCGGCAGTCGCTCTCGCAACAAACCGACAAATTCCACAATGCGGTTCGGTTCTGGTGACTTGGGTCCATTGTAATAGATGGCGCTCAACATGCCATAAGCCATCTCGTCATCCATTAACTCGGGTTCGTCCAGAGTTTTCAGGAACAACGCTGGTTGGAGATCTTCATCCGCCTCCTCAAATTCGCTCCAGCGAGCGTAGATCGCCTCCATGAGCGGGTCAGGCGGAGGCTTAACTACGGCCGTCAGCGCAGGGGCGGCAACGGGCTTTGGCGGAGGGGAAAACAAATTCGAGGTCTGGTTCGCAGGGGGACCTAGAACCACAGGTGCCAGTGCAGCCGCCTTCGCTTCTCCTTCAAGTTGCTCTGCCTTGATTTGGGCATCTTTTGCGTCTCGGTCTTTCGACAGGCAACACCGCTTATATTTTTGGCCACTACCACACGGGCATTGATCGTTGCGACCAGGCATACTTGCGGCTTTCGTAGAATTTTCGATCCAAGCAATGGGTGGAAACGATTGTTTTTGACGGATGGCGTCATGAGAGGTTGAGCGTTCTACCGCCGGAGTCTCTGATTCAGTCGCAAGTGCGACCGGATTAGTTGTCCCAGTTCAGCAGCGACACTTCGGTCGCCTTTTTCTTCGGTTGTGAGAGCTTCCCTTTTTTGACTCCCTTAGGTGGTGTCGCGGGGGCGCTTACCTTCGGTTCTGGAGCACCGTCCAGTGCGTCACCCGGTTCGATTTTTGAAAGCCGGTCCATTCCTCGCGTGATGTACTCATCGCTGATGTCGAATGCTACAAATTGGCGACCGAGCTTTTTGGCAACGGATACAGTTGTCGCACTGCCACTGAAGGGGTCGAGAACCAGTTCGCCAGGATTTGAGCTGACCTTGATGATCCGACCCAACAGTTGTTCCGGCATCTGACAGCCGTGAAAACCTTCTCGCTCTTTGAACGTTCCCGCGACCCGAGGGAAGTACCAAGTGTCTTCGTCGGGATTGAGTCCCTCCACCAGGTCTTGGGGACGTAGAATCCATGTGTCATCGGGAAGACGACCGTCTTTAGCTGCTCGCGTATCGGCGTAGACCGTTTGTCGAGCGGAGGGAACGGCGATGGCCGCACCGTTGAACGTACACTTCTTGGGGTCTTTCACGAAGTGGAAGATGTGCGTGTGGGAACGGCTGAATTTGTATTTGCAGTTTACCCCGAACGTGTAGTACCAGATGACCCAGCTACGACAATAGAAGCCGATATCCTGGCTGAGAATCTTCAGTTCGGCAGCGTAGTCGTCACCGATCGCCAGCCAGAACGTGCCTGTCGGTTTCAGGGCGCGGTGGACGCCGCTGATCCACTGACGCGACCAGTCGAGATATTCCTGCGGAGCTTTCCGGTCTTTGTAGACGTCGTACTTGTAGCCGATGTTAAATGGAGGGTCGGCGAATACGAGATCGACACATCCCTCGTCCAATTGCTGCATAGCTTCGATGCAATCAAGACGGTGAATCGTGTTCAATTCCAGCATAAAACAGCCTCCGTGCGCGGTTGGTCAAAAGAGCCTCCGCACGATGTGGTCAGGTCAGTCCATTTAATTGTCTGATGTTACAGGCTTGCGTACGCACCATCAACCACCGGGCTTTTGATTCGACTGCTTGGTTCACTCGTTGGCTCTCTCGTTCCCAAGCTCCGCGTAGGGACGCACCGCTTCGAAGCTCTGCTTCGGGATCTTATGAGGACCTTGCAGGATGGCAATGTCGGATTTGACTGTTTCATGATGGCAGACCGTCACAGATCGTTTTTGTCCTCGAACCCAATTCGACGCGAAAGATCTTCCTCAAACTGATGTCGATCTTTGTTCCAAAGAAATACTTTCTGACATGGACGCGATGAAACAAGCTGATTTCCCTTTTCCTCTCGCTCTTCGATCTCACCTTTCAACACAAGTTCTGTCACACCATCGCCATTCAAATCTGTGTATTCCGGCAACAGTCGGCCGTCGCGAAATATGGAGCCGTCGCCCCAGTGATCGTCGACAGCCCGAGTTTTCAGCAGCAGGACAAGTTTTCGATTCTGTAACTCGTAGAGATAGAGGTTGCCGTTTCCCATGTGCGTCATCCCATACACTTCGACGATCGGAGCGATGAAGCCGGTAAGAGCGTGGGCGTGCAGATTTCGAATGGAATTCTCGTCCGGAGGATTATCGCAATCTGCCTGCCAGGAAATGTACCCCTCTTTCAGTTCGTAAAGGCCGAAGAAGCCCCACCAGAGGGGTTCGTAATCGCAGATCGCCATACAGAGGATCGGAGAATTGGGAACCGGAAAGGTTTCAATCCGCTTGATCGTCTCGTCTGGATTTCGCATAAGGTGCCATGATTCGACCGCTTTCGACGCCGTTTTGTCGTCAAAGGCCTGAGCGATTTCATTATTGGAGCCGAGTGCACCAGGGTAGACAGTGGGCGGTGTCGAGTCTGCGGGGTTCGGGTTCTGACCGTTGCAACTAAAAATGAGCAATGGCAAAACGAGCCAGGCCTTTTTCACAGGACTTAACACTCTTGACTAAAAAAGAACTTACGATCAACCAGTAAGGTCATCGCGGATTCAGAATTGCATCAATGCAAGACCATCACGTCGGGTCGCCTGCGTCGGATCTCGTCGATATCATCTTGTGAAAATTGCGTGTCCGTCAGCGATGTTGCTTTGAGATTTTCCAGCTCCAGCAGTCGTTCCATCAATGCATTGGTGACGCTTGTCTGCCGCAACTCGATTTTCTCAAGCATTGAGTCAGCGATCAGTTGAGTCAACCCTGCGTCAGTTACTGCCGTCTCGGCTAATGACAAGTCCTTCAGTTGTTTCATCTCGGCAATCACGTTGAGTCCTTCATCGGTGATTTTCGTTCCGCCCAAATAAAGTGATCTCAAATTCGGAAGCGATCTTAAATGTTCAAGTCCATGATTTGAGATCGATGTCCCTGCGAGTGAGACGAGTTCCAGCGACTTCATGTTCACTAAATGTTCTAAATCATTATCAGTAATATCCGTGTCTGACAGATCAAGCACCGATAAATGTTTCATTTCCGAAAGATGAACCAGTCCCCTTCCTGTGATTTTTGTTGCTGCCAGATCCAGGACTCTCAGTGAATCAGGTGATCTAATTGATCCGAGTTGCTTTAAGCCCTCATTCGTGACATTTGTACCGCGCAGAGAGATCACCCTAATCGAGGAAATATTCCTGGCGAGAAGCAGGTCTTCATCGCAAATAGAAGAATTTGCCATTAACAAGCGGATTTCAGAGTGAATCCGCCCATTCCATCTTGCGCTCCATGTTTCGTCGGTTTTTGAAATGACTTTGACGCCAAATTTGTTTTTCAGCGATTGGAACGTCCACAAGTCCTGATAGTACGGCAGATCGATCCAGGAAAGGATGGCGAACAATGTACAGAACGTGGTCAGGGCCGGTCTCATGGGAAATCGGGGGCGCGTACGGACGGTGTCCCTTGTGACTTGGGTCATACTTTGTCTACAGATTTTCGTGAGATTGTGGGAGACAGCAAAATGATTGAAAACAATCACGTCGGCTGATGTCGAATAAGAGGTAGCGCACCCAGTGCTAGGATCGCACAACCCGCGCCGATCAGCAAGGCTGACGCCGAACCATAACGATCCCAGACCGCACCCGTCAGTAAACTCGCACCAAGTGTCGTAAGGCCTGTCAGTGCATAAAACAGGCCCATTGCTGATCCGCGCAGTTCACGTGGTGCACAGTCAGCGATCAAAGCTTTTCCAACTCCATCTGTGAACGCCATATAAATGCCGTAGATCGCCATGAGCGGCCACATTCCCCATGAAAACGCGGCGGGTAGCAACGCAAACCCTGTGTAGGAAATTACATAGATCACCCATCCGACTGCAATAATATTCCACCGGCCCAGTTTGTCGCTCAGTACCCCTGCGGGATATGACAGTGCGGAATAAGTGATGTTGTACACTGCGTACACCAGCACTACGCCCCACGCAGAAAAACCAAGTTCGCTGGCTCTCAGCAACAAAAACGTGTCGCTGCTGTTCGCCAGCGAAAACAGAATCAGCACTCCCAATACGGCCCAGTACTGGCCGGGCAAATGCAACCAACCTCTTTGAACAGGTTGTAAATGAGTTTTATCAGGAGTGTTGCCCGGCGAAGATTTGGCGACAACGGTTTCAAGCGACGACTCTAACGCGGTTGTGACTTGCGGGGACGATGGTGGCACCTGTTTTTCAATTGTTTTTTCTACTGTAGGATCGTCTGATGTTTGCTCTGGATCGGACTCACGCACGAGAAACGTCAGGACCGTAGAAGCCAGGCCAAGTGCAGCGCCGACAGCGAAGATGGTCCGATAGACCCAGCCTGGAGTCACGGTCGCGGCAGTCACTACTTCTACTGAAGTTGTTTCTTTTGGCGTCCCCGTCAGCCACCACAGCAATAGCGCTGAAAGTAGCACCCCAATCAATGCCCCTGCGGTATCGAAGGCGCGATGCATGCCAAAGGCTCGACCTCGCTGGTCTTTTGAGACAGCGTCGGCGATTAATGCATCGCGCGGCGCACCTCGAAGCCCCTTTCCAAATCGATCGAGTAATCTTCCACCGAGAACAATCGGCCAGGCGGTCGCCATCGCGATAATCGACTTGCCGATCACCGGTAGTCCGTATCCCCATCGTATCCAGGGGACTCGGCCTCCCCCCTTTCCTTTGCGATCACTGCGGAATCCCGCAACTGCGGACATCAGGGAGACGATCAACACGGCACATCCTTCAATCACACCCAATTGGGTTTTGGACGAGCCAAGTACGCTGATCAGATAAAGTGGCAGCAAAGGATAGACCATTTCGCTCGATACGTCGGCGAAGAAAGAGACCCAGCTTAGGAGCCAGACCGATCGAGGAAGCGGTACGACCGATTGTGGAGAAGGAGCGTGAACGGTTTCAGACACAGTTTACCTTGAATTCAGAGAAAGGTCTCTTTGGTCACGTGTAGCCAGTTATTCTCACGACGCGGTGAGGTCGTCTTCGATCGGAATTCTTTTCATTACTTTTTGCAGCGGCGGAAAGACGTCTCCGGGTGGCGCAAAGCAATTGACCCGATCATACTCAGTGATGGTTTCTATAACGAGTTCCGGGTGGTGACGTGTTTTGGCGAAATCAGTCCAGATGGACAAACATAGGTCTGCGATCAACAAAACTTCAGGAATGAACGAACTCGTGTGTCACGGGTATCCTGGACAAGGGGTTTCCTGATAAAATATCAGGGAAGCTCGGAGTTTCCGTTCTTCGATCAGACGGCACACGAGCGCTCCCGTTTCCATCGTTGCTAAAGAATCCACCGTATGTTTTCCCGTTTTTTTATCGACCGGCCGATTTTCGCTTCAGTGTTGTCGATCGTGATTACTTTGTGCGGGTATATTTCGCTCAGAACACTGCCCGTCACACAATATCCGGAAATCACGCCACCGACCGTTGAAGTGTCGGCAATCTACCCCGGTGCAAATGCGCGCGTTGTTTCAGATACCGTCGCCGCCCCCATCGAACAGCAGGTCAATGGTGTCGAGGGGATGATGTACATGTCCTCGCAATGCACGAATGATGGTGCTTATTCGTTAACCGTGACGTTTCGGCAAGGGACCGATTTGAACCTGGCTCAAGTGCTGGTTCAAAACCGGGTTGCGTTGGCTCAGCCGATTTTGCCGAGTCTCGTGCAGCGACGCGGTGTCACTGTCAAGAAGAAGTCACCCAGCGTACTGATGATCGTTAACTTGTTTTCACCGGATGACAGTCGAGACAATCTTTACCTCAGTAATTACGCGACAATTCAGTTGCGTGACGAACTTTCACGGTTGAAGGGTATTGGCGACATCACGTTTCTCGGCCAACGCGATTACAGCATGCGCGTCTGGCTGGACCCCGAACGGTTATCAGCCAGTCGTCTGACGACGGACGACGTGGTTCGAGCGATCGAACAACAGAACGTTCAGGTCGCAACCGGGCAGATTGGTCAGCCCCCGGCTCCGAAAAACCAGGTGTTTCAGTTCACAATGACCACGCTGGGACGGCTCACTGACGACGAACAATTTGGCGACATGGTCCTGCGAACGGAAGCAGATGGCTCGCTCGTTCGTTTGAAGGACGTTGCTCGAACGGAACTGGGCGCACTCGGATACGACCAGCTCTGCACGTTGAATTCAAAGCCCTCAGTCGCGTTGTCGGTCTACCAGTTGCCTGGCTCAAACGCATTAGGGACCGCGCAACTGGTTCGCAAGAAGATGGACGAACTCAAGGAACGATTTCCAGGCGGGGTCGACTATGACATTGTTTACGACACGACACCGTTCATCCAAGAGTCTGTGAATGAAGTCCGTAATGCGTTACGGGATGCGGTATTTCTCGTTGCGGTGGTCGTCCTGGTTTTCCTGCAAGGTTGGCGCGCGGCTGTGATTCCACTTGTGGCCGTGCCGGTTGCCGTCGTCGGGACGTTTGCGGCAATGATTGCGTTTGGATTCAGTCTGAATACGTTGACGCTTTTCGGATTGGTTCTGGCGATTGGAATCGTGGTCGATGATGCGATCGTCGTGGTCGAAGCAATTGAACGTCATCTGGAGGGAGGGGCGACACCTCGCGAGTCGGCGATTCGGGCGATGGATGAAGTCGCAGGTCCTGTGATCGCAGTCGCTTTGGTACTCAGTGCGGTCTTTTTCCCATGTCTCTTTATCACCGGGATCGTCGGAACCTTTTTTCAGCAGTTTGCGTTGACGATTGCGATTTCCACCATCATCTCTGCGTTCAATTCGTTAACACTCAGCCCCGCCCTGGCCGTTCTGCTGCTTAAGCCTCGACACGTCGTCAACGACGAGCACGGCGGACAAGCAGTAAAACATTCGACACCAGTATCGCACGCATCGGGAGAAGCACTTCCCCGATTTCTTATCCTTCTGGGAGGTGTGTGGCTGGGATACATCTCAGGTCCCTGGTTGGAAACTCTTTGGGCGAATGGGCTGCGACCGCTGTTCGCGATTGTCTCTTCGAAGTTATTGGGTGCCTTCATTGGCCTTGTTGTTGCTCAATTAGTCTGCGGCATGCTCAATCATATTCTCGGTCTCTTCTTCCGCTGGTTCAATCGCTGTTTCAATGTTGTCACCGATGTTTACGTTGGGATTGTCGGGCTGTTTTTACGAGGAAGTATTGTCGTTCTGCTGGGGTATGTCGGGCTCGTCTATCTGACGTATCACCTGTTTCAGCTTGCTCCTTCAGGATTTATCCCCTCCCAGGACAAGGGGTACCTTCTGGTCAATGTCCAGTTGCCCGATTCCGCCTCGCTCGATCGGACGAATCGTGTCATGCGGCGAGTGGAAGAACTTGCAGCGATGACGCCGGGAGTAAAACACACGGTCGGTATTGCAGGGCAATCAATCGTGCTTGGTGCCAACGCCCCCAATTTTGGAACCGTGTACCTGATGCTCGACGACTTCCATCATCGAACACAGCTCACTGCAGATCAGATTTCAGCGACTCTGGAAGCGACACTCGAACGCGAAGTCCCAGACGCAACGATCAAACTGTTCGGTGCTCCTCCTGTGGATGGACTAGGAACCGCTGGCGGTTTCAAAATGGTTGTTGAGGATCGAGGTGATAACGGAGCGACGTCGCTACAAAATGTCAGTGAGCAATTAGTCTTCGACGGATCTTTGGTTCCTGGATTAACGGGCCTGTTTTCGAGTTTTCGAGCCGATACGCCGTGGTTGTACATCGATATCGATCGACGGTCGGCCCGTATGAAGGGGGTTTCACTGGCCGGTCTGTTTGAATCGCTGCAGGTTGGGTTCGGGTCGCTCTACGTGAATGACTTCAATCGTTTCGGTCGAACGTGGCAGGTGAATGTTCAATCGGATTCGCACTTTCGCATGGCGGAGAAAGATCTGAAACGCGTGCTCGTGCGTAGTGAAAATAACGAACTGGTGCCGCTCGCTGCTGTCGCGACGTTTCGAGAAACAACCGGTCCCGTGATGGTCATTCGCTACAATCTTTATCCATCGGCAATTGTGAACGTGAACGGTACCGCAGGAACAAGTTCAGGACAGGTGATCGATCGAATGGATGCTCTTTCCAAGGAGGTCTTATTGCCTTCGATGCGGTCGGAATGGACAGAGCTTGCTCTGCTTCAGTTGGAAGCTGGAAGTACGGCGATGTTTGCATTCCTGTTGGCGGTCGTCCTGGTATTCCTGGTTCTGGCCGCGCAGTATGAAAGCTGGTCACTTCCTTTGGCAGTGATTCTCGTCGTACCGATGTGCCTGCTTTGCTCAGTTGTCGGCGTGCTGATGGCACACATGGACATCAATATCTTTACTCAAATTGGCTTCGTGGTCCTTGTCGGGCTTGCCTGTAAAAACGCAATTTTGATTGTCGAATTCGCTCGTGCCCGCTGTCTTGCTGGTCAACCGCGTCGTGAAGCGACATTGGAAGCTTGCCGCCTTCGATTAAGGCCGATCATCATGACGTCATTCGCCTTCATTTTAGGGGTCGTCCCTTTAATGATCGGCAGTGGAGCCGGCTTTGAAATGCGAAAGACGCTGGGCGTCGCAGTCTTCTCAGGCATGCTTGGCGTCACCTTGTTCGGAATCTTTTTGACCCCCGTATTTTTCTATGTCATCCAAGGGATGACACGGCAAACGAAGTTGACCGATGAGCCAGATTTTACCGGTGGAAAATTAAAAGTTCCTGTGTCGGCCGCAAAAATGTAAGCCTGCATCGGGCAGTAAATGACGCTTTTGTTCAGATTGAAACGAGAAGCCTCGATATTTTATTCGGCTCGTTTCAACCGGCGAAACAACAGGGCAATCGGCATTTCAGTGTGTACGCGTCTGATGAGTCACGGCTGCAAACGTAAAATTTGCTTGGACTTCTGGCGAAGATGGTCCCGAACTTGCGTAAATTCAGCCTCACTGTTTCTTCGGTTTTCCTCCATCCCCGAAAATTTCATCATTGCTTCATCGTTTATTGATGAACGGCGTATATGTTCTCCCTTCGAGACTCACAGATCAGTGTGGTTTCATTTTTTTCGATGAAACTGCGGTTTGTTGATTAAGCTTTACGAAGGATGGAATGCGGATGAAAAAACGTGGTTTTACGTTGATTGAGTTGCTCGTTGTCATTGCAATTATCGCTGTGTTGATTGCCCTGCTTCTCCCTGCGGTGCAGCAAGCAAGAGAAGCCGCCCGACGAACTCAATGCAAGAACAATCTTAAGCAGTTGGGCTTAGGTGTTTTGAATTACGAATCAGACTATTCCGTGTTTCCCATGGGTGACTGTACTCGAAATTACGGAGGCGGTGAGATACCTCAGGCAACAGTGCATTGCTATCTGCTTCCTTACATCGAACAGGCCAACCTTTACAACGAACTCAATTTCCTGGCACAGATCAATGCGGCGAGTACGGCTGCCGCCAAGGACGCAAAAATCAAAATCATTCCAGGTTTTCACTGCCCGTCCGATTCAAATCCTCAGGTCAACAACGTTGCGGGTGCCAACATCCTGTCCGAGTCAAGCAATTACATGCAGTGCCTGGGGTCGATTTCAACTCATGCCGGCGTATATCTGACCGCAGGCAGTACCACTGGCGGTGTTATCTCACCAGGTTCGAACCTGCAGCCCGAAACGCAATTGCACGGCATCTTCTTTCGAAATTCATCGACTCGAACCAGGGACATTACTGACGGGATGAGCAACACGGCACTCATCGCCGAAATCAAGACGGGACCAAACGGTACTTCGTCGTATCAGACAGTCCCAGCGGGTGATCCAAGGGACTTCACTGTTGCCACGGCGTCCTCAAATGTCTGGACCGGGAACGACCAGCTATTTCCTCCATCGGATTGCGAGAACCGTGCGACGCATGCATGGGCGTATCGGGGATTGGAATGGTATCGAGCGTTGATGGTGGCGACCTACTACAACCATACATTGCCCCCGAATGCTCCTTTCCGCGATTGTATCGCCTCGAATCTTTACCAGGCCCATCTCGCAGCCCGTAGCTACCATAATGGTGGAGTGAACTGCGTTCTCGCTGATGGTTCAATTCGGTTCGTCAGTAATAACGTTGACGCGAATGTTTGGCGTGCCGTTGGTACGAAGGCGAATGGCGAAACCGTCAGCGATTTCTGATTTTAAACGATTGATTGAGTAACACTGACTTCAAGATCGGCGCAAGTTTGGTTTGATTCCCAGGCTTGCGCTTCTTGCATTCAGCCAGTCGTTCGTATTTCCAGTCGTTTTCAACCGATTGGAGTCTTCAAGTCATTTGAGCAGTAGATCGGCCGCAAGACGAAGGAAAAGATGAGAACTCAAAACGTGTCAACGAAATTTGCCGTGGCAAGCGGAATCGCATTGTTCATGGTTGCCATGGGTTGCGGTCAGAGTGTCCCGACAGGCAAGCATGTCCCCACCGTGGCTGCAGCCGGCGTCTTAACTTACCAGGGAAAACCTTTGGCGTTCTACGAAGTCAAATGTTTTCCAGAAGATGAGCGGCCTGCGGTTGGGCTGACAGACGAAGATGGCAATTTTGTACTCGGTACAAATCGATCCAATGACGGTGCCGTCGCGGGTACTCATCAGGTAGCGATCGTCTATGTCGGGGACCCGGCAGATCAACCTGGGAATGACGGACCCGTTTCAGGGTATACTCCCCCTGCCCCGCCTTCTATCAAGATCGATGCAAAATATACGAACATCAAAACTTCGGGTCTGACATTAGAAATCCCGGAGTCGGGCGCGACGGATCTTACAATCGATTTGAAGTAGGGAATGCTGGCAACGTTGAGAAAGAGTGGGATCTTTCAGTAAGTTTATGACTGGGCGGTGTTTTCCGACACTGCCTGATTCGGTGTGTCTCGTTCTGCGAATCGAATCGAATCAGTTTTTCTTTCCAAGGCAATTATTCAATTGTCCGTATCGGAAAATGTGAAGTCGACCACTAATGGGCAATGGTCTGATGCTAATGATTCGTCGATAACGACAGCTTTCCCGGAGACCAATCGGGAGCCTTGAGGTTGATGATACACGACATAATCAATCTGATTTTTCGGGTTCACTGAAGGAAATGTGAGGCAATTGGCGGTTTTTGCCGTCGCGTTGTTCCAGCGTTGTCCCAGGATCTCAAGGACCTGACTTTCGGGATAGGCATTCAGGTCGCCCGCGAGAATGACGGGATGTTTATCGTCTCGAAATAAATCATTAAGGGCGGTTGCCTGTTGCTCGCGAAATTTGACGTTATTGTGATGCAAATGAGTCGATGAAAAGACGACTTTACGCGAGCCAAGATCGACAACTCCAGCCGCGGCAATACGACGTTGTCGCTCTGGCTCGCCCGGAAGCCAATGAACAGTTAATTCTGTGATTGGAAAGCGGGAGAGCACCGCTTGTCCATAATCGCCTCCTTCGTATGGAATCTGCTTTCCGAACCGGCCGTTCATTTGTGTCAGTCGAGCCAATTCACCGGTTTGGTCAACCTCTCCTGATCGTTTGACGTTTTTGTCGACCTCCTGAAGTGCCACGAGATCCGGTTTTGCATCTCGAATGACCTTAGCGATTCGCTCAAGATCGATCCGCCCGTCAGTCCCTTCGCCGTGATGAATGTTGTAAGTCATCACGCGCAGTTGCCGTGTCGGTAAATCGTCTTCGGCCAGAAGAACGCCGCAGGAAATTGCCATCAGGAACTGCAACGAACAAAAAGCTGTGCGACGACAATTCATTGAAGAATCTCCCTTCACAACGCGTTTCACAAACGGTCCACGTAAACGACGACGGAACGTATAAAGCCATCTACAAGCGAACGTGGCAGTACTCACGTCACGAAGTCGCCATTCATGAAATGATTGAATGGTCGAGTCTATGCGTGATTGATGAACGAATAATGAAGGAAACCAAAATAATTGACGTGTAAAGTCAAACTCAAACGCATTGAAACGAAAGAATCCCGGCAATCGTTTACGAACGCTGGGCTTCTTATTTTGAATCAATTCACGTCCGGGATTTGGCTTCGACGACAATTGTGTCGCCCACCAAATCCCCCAGGCGTTGTCGTTGGTTTGTAAGTGCGATGCTCAGCATCGGGGGGAGCCAACAAATAAACTGGAATGTTTCGGCAACCAGCATTAGCTCTCGGACAAGGCTGCGGGCTAACCCGCAGGGGCGCAACGTCGTTCGAAGCGTACGCAGGCCGCATAGCCACTTCCCCGGAGTAATTCCCCAGCCACCCTGAACGACGACCAGAAACAGGGTTTCCACAATCAGCAGAATCACCAAAGTGTTCAGCACATGATATTCGGTGTGTAACGTCGGATGGTCGAGTTTCAGTTTGATTGATTCCGCTAAAGAAAGCCAATCGAAGTCGCGCATCCAGATCCACCCGACTGTGAGCGGCAAAAGCGTCATCCAGGCAAAGTCGATGAGCCGCGCGAGCCCTCGACGGCCAAGCGACGCCAGTCGTACGGATTGAATTCCAAATTCATAATGGGGATCTGTAAACCACATCATGAGCAGCCAGATTGCGAATCCCGGTAACAGGCTCAGCACGATTGCAATCGCTGGTGCAGCGAAATGGACGATCAGGTTTCGACGAACGGATTTCCAGGTTTCAGCGGGACCTGTTCGTTCAATCCGTCGAAAGCCCGGCGGTTCGACCACATAGGCAAACCCGGTTCCAGTCGATGTTGTGGCGACGACATAGGGCGATTGATCGCCGGAACGGGTGAGCACTCGAAACCGATTCGATCCAAAGGGAAAAGGCATGGATGCGATCTCGGACCATTCTTTATCGTCGAATTTGTAGAAGTGACCGATGGGGTAACCAGTGCTCATTTGATCGACGATCAACGCCGCAGGCTTCCCTTCGAATAATGCTCCATATTGATGTTCTGCTGAATCCGTATCCGCAGTTTCTTGTCGGACGAGCGACCAACCTGCGTATTCGTCGTCGACCGAGTTGGATTCTGACTCGCTGCTTTCCAAAGGGATCGGTTGTCCCTGTTCGTCTATTTTTTGAAACGGAAGCCCCTTGCGAAAGAACAAGCGATTGCGCGTTTTCAGAAACGCATAGATCTGATCGTCGCGACAAAGGCATTCCAATACTGGTATTCCGGGTGTGTTGATCGGGTACTGAACCCGATCTTCCGCTGGTAGCACAACAAAACTGTCGTCGACCCATCCCTCGGGTTTTCGTCGGGAGACAACGAATTTTTCCAGTTTAGGGTGCCAATGGACTCCAGCGATCTCGTGATTCAGCAAGATTGCTGGATCACCTTGGAAGGGAAAGTCTGCGGGCTGAAGAACATCATCAATCACTTCAAACTGTTGTTTGCTGTTGCAGAACAGCAAGCGATCTCCGACCACTTTGGTCGAGTAGCCGTCTCCGCTCAATTCCCATCCGGTTTCTTTTGAATTTCCTGATTCGGGATCAATCAAAGAGACTTTCCAATCAACGACAATGCGAAAGCCACCCGTCGCCAGTTCGGCCATGATTTTTTCGTGATCGGGTCGAGCTAAGACAAAATGATCTCGCCAAAGACTGGCATAACTGAAATCGCTGTAGCTGGTATGTTGTTGGCCGAATCCGGGAATCGAATGAAGAATCGTCGCGCCCGTTTTAACAGACCAGAAAACGCTTAAACCAACTTGATAGAAGAAATATCCAGAAGGGATAGATAGGAGAAATGTCAGCAAGCAGACAACAATTACATACCCTGATTTGCGGTTCGACATCTTCACGACTTTCGTTCAATTTGACTCAGGTCGTATCGGGTAGCTTGGGATCGGCCGCAATCGACACTAATTCCGATCACGTCACCGATACCATCTGGAACGGATGGTTTCGGTTGATGTCGATTTCGTCGTAGGTCCAACTAATTGACGGGATTTGTCGCATCTTAACAAAGTGGCTGGACGAAAATAGACATCCGACCACCGTACGTGTTGCTCGCTAAAACTGCATGTCCTTCATAACACTCGTCAATACCGGCAGAACATCAAGTTCTTTCGCCCAGTGTTGAAGGTAGGCGTCGTCAAGTTTCCCTTGAGCCAGGAATATATCCATAATGTCGCCGATATCACGAGGGCGAGCTGCTATCAGCTTCAGCAAGATTAGGTCTTCTGGCGTCGCTATCCAAGCGTCAACGTCGTCGACTTCGACGCGGAGACGTCGTGATATCATCGACGACTGAAATCGCGATTCTGCCAAGAAAATATCAATATCAATAGACTTTCCACGCAGCCATTTGCGAATTCGAATCAACGGCATCCCGCCGACATAATCCACCCATCCCTCGTCGAATTCAGCTGAAACTGAGTAACCCAAATCGACAGTTTCCTGAAAAAGTTGACCAATCTTCGAGCGTTCGAGAGAGATCGTGAAATCCAGATCATGAGTGGGACGCGGTATCCCATGCACGCTGACTGCCAGTCCGCCGATCAGGACGTAAGGGATTTCGAGTCGTTCGAAGAGCTCAACGAAGTCACGAAAAGGAGTACTGAGATCGCGGTCCATTATCATTATCCTGGTGACGATGGATGCCCTTCTTAATGGTCATCTCAGTTGAACCGACTCATTTAGATCCATGAGGTTCGTCAGGCGCGTATCGAGTCTTCGCAATCGCCGTCAGCATGTTTCGATTGCGCTCGTCGTTTTGCAAGCGGAGGATTTCAAATCGTCGGTCAATTTCCGCCTCGGTTCCGCGAAAAAGCCTGGGGGTGTTCTCCCGAATCATCTCAAGAGCAATCTTAAGTCGCTCTCCGGGAGTCATCCGGCGGTACATTTCCAACGTTTCACGACTGAGCACGGCTATCACCCCGCTCGTTAAATGGATTGAATCAAACGATCGTCATCGTAACCCGAACTCGAACCTGACGGAACTCATTTCTTCATTTGATACGTTACAACTCGACCCATGAGCCGCAAAAAAAGCCCAGCAATCATCAAGATTGCCGGGCTTCAGACTTCAAGTCTATCAACGCGCGAATGACTTTCCTACGCATAACCCGTCATGCGACGCGCATGAACCGGCTGTGCCGGGCGGCGGGTTATTTGCTGCTGGCCAGGGCTTGCTGGGCTGCGGCCAACCTTGCGACTGGGACACGGCGTGGTGAGCAACTGACGTAGTTCAGTCCAATATCGTGACAGAACATGACTGATGCTGGATCACCACCGTGTTCGCCACAGATCCCGATCTTCAAATCAGGTCGTGTGGAACGGCCGCGATCGACACCGATCCGCATGATGTCGCCGACACCTTCTTGATCGATCGTCTGGAACGGATCGTTCGGAATGATGTCGTTTTCACGGTAGAAGCCAATGAATGGCCCGTAATCGTCGCGGCTGATGGCCAGCGTCGTCTGGGTCAAGTCGTTGGTACCGAAACTGAAGAACTCAGCGGCGGTGGCGATCTGGTCGGCTCGGACTGCAGCCCGAGGAACTTCGATCATGGTACCGACGAGGTATTCAAGCGTGACGCCAGTTTCCTTGAAGACCGCTTCCGCTTCTGCGCGAATGATCTTTTCCTGATTCTTGAACTCGGTCAAGAATCCGGCCAAAGGAACCATCACTTCAGGAACAACGCTGATCCCTTCCTTCTTCACAAGCACTGCGGCTTCGAAAATGGCTCGGGCCTGCATCGCAGTGATTTCGGGATACACGATCCCGAGACGGCAACCGCGATGACCAAGCATCGGGTTCGCTTCGTGCAGCTCTTCAACGCGTCGCTTCACAGCATCGATCGTGCTGCCGGTCCAACTGGCCAGCTTGGAAGCAAGATCGGGCTGTTCTTCGAGATGGCGATCCGAGAGAAACTCGTGCAGAGGTGGATCGAGCAGACGGATCGTCACGGGACGACCATTCATGCTGCGGAACAATCCTGCAAAGTCAGCTCGCTGGAATGGCAGAAGCTTAGCCAGGGCCTTTTCACGGGTCTCCTTGGTCTCACAGACAATCATATGACGGATTTCGTCGAGATGATCGAAGAACATGTGCTCGGTTCGGCAGAGGCCGATCCCTTCAGCCCCGAACGCAACCGCTTCATCGGCTTGTCCAGGTGTATCGGCGTTGGTTCGCACTCGCAGCTTGCGGTACTTGTCAACCCAACCCATCAATTGTGAGTAGCGTCGGAAGGTTTCTGATTCTTCTGGTTTCAATGTCTTTTGAACAAGAACCTGAATGACTTCGCTTGGCTTGGTCTGAACCTTACCTTCGAAGACTTCGCCCGTGAAACCATCCATCGAAATGAAGTCGCCAGCCTTGAGCGTCTTACCAGCCACCTTCACGGTGTTGGTCGTGTAGTCAACGTCAATAGCCGAGCAACCAACGATACAAGCCTTACCCATCTGGCGACTGACCAGTGCCGCGTGCGAGCTGGCACCACCGGTTGCCGTCAGAATCCCCTTGGCGGCTTTCATCCCGCGAAGGTCTTCCGGGCTTGTTTCTTTTCGTACGAGAACGATGTCAACGTTCGGATTCTTTTCGTGGAACTTTTCGGCTTCATCGGCGAACAGACAGATCACACCCGATGCAGCCCCAGGACCGGCATTGATCCCCTTGGCAAGGAATCGGCCTTCCTTGGTTGCCGTGGTTTTTGAAGCCGGGTCGAAGATCGGTTGCAGCAATTGAGCGAGGTCGTCGGCGGGAATACGTCGCTTTTGCAATGCTTCCTGCTCAGTGATCAAGCCTTCGTTGACCAGATCAACCGCAATTCGGACTGCAGCAAAACCGGTTCGCTTGGCGTTTCGGGTTTGCAGCATGTAGACCTTGCCGCGTTGAATCGTGAATTCAATGTCCTGCACTTCTTTGTAGTGCTTTTCGAGTTTCTTACCGATATCGTTCAGTTGCTGATACGACTCGGGCATATCCTTCGAAAGAGTTTCTTCGATTCGTTTCGGGGTTCTGATTCCCGCGACGACGTCTTCACCCTGAGCGTTGATCAGGTAGTCACCACAGAAGCCTGGTGTTCCCAGAGCACAATCGCGGGTCAGTCCGACGCCGGTTGCACAGTCATCACCGAGGTTTCCGAAGACCATTGCCTGAACGTTAGCGGCTGTACCCCATTCATGAGGAATTCCGTACGTTCGGCGATAGACCATCGCTCGGTCGTTCATCCAGCTACCGAAGACGGCGCCGATTGCACCCCAGACCTGTTCCATCGGATCGGCTGGGAAGTCTTTTCCAGCGCGAGTCTTGATCAGTTGCTTAAACTCAGTGACGAGTTCCTTCAACTGAGCCACCGACAATTGCGAATCTTCCTGGACTCCGGCCCTTTCTCGCTTGTGTTCCAGAGCGACTTCGAATGGGTCACCTTCGGTTTTATCTTTCGGCTTCAACTCGAGAACGACGTCGCCGTACATTTGTACGAATCGTCGATAGCTGTCCCAGGCGGAACGTTCATTACCGGTTTGCTTGGCAAGTGCGACAACGGTCGTATCGTTCAAGCCGATGTTAAGAACCGTGTCCATCATCCCAGGCATCGATTCACGGGCACCTGACCGACACGAGAACAGCAAGGGGTTGGTGGCAGAGCCAAACTCTGCCCCCATTGATTTTTCGACCTTCTTCAGAGCGTCGAAAACTTGTTGCTTGAGTTCCGGAGGGAACGTGCGGTCGTTTGCGTAATAATAGGTGCAGACTTCTGTCGTCAGCGTGAATCCCGCTGGAACAGGCAGGCCAATTCGAACCATTTCGGCGAGATTGGCCCCTTTGCCCCCGAGGAGGCTTTTCATCGATGCGTCACCGTCAGCCTGACCGTCGCCGAAAAAATACACGTACTTGGTCGACATGCGAAGTCCTTCAAAACCCGGTCGCGGTAGCGACCACTGATACAGAATAAGCCGGCTCGTAATCGAGCCGACTGAACGGGACAACTGCGGCGCGAACAATCGGCGCTCAAGCAACCCGCTCGTTGACGAGGTCGGAAATTAGCGATCAAACGAGCGAACTTCAAGCGTCCGGGTGTAAAACGACTGAAGCAGAAATGCCAAAGGCGAGCCGGGAGGCGTCAAAACCTTGGATGCTTTCTGTTTGAAATCCAATGTTTTGTGCTACCCCAAGCTCGCCTGGTTGCGCTGGCCCGCAATTTAAGTTGACTGCTTTGCTTGCTCAAATCTGCGATTATTTCCCGTCTTTGGCATCCTCTTTTGCGTCGAGAATCTCTTTCAGGGATTTCTTCTGGGCGGGTGTCAGGACGGCTTCGATTTCGGTATCCCGTTTCGCTTTCGCCGCTTTCAATTTTTCAGTCAATGCGTCGATTTCTTTCTCGTGCTTGTCTTGCACACCATAGATTTTTGTCTTTTGGGCGTCAGTGAGTCCCAGTTTGCCATAGTTACTGGGCAGGCGATTTGCAGTTTTCTTTTCTTCGGTCTTTTCTGCTCCCTTTTCTGTTGCTTTCGTTTCCGTAGCCTTTTCTGCCGGCTTAACGGCTGGAGCCGCAGGTTTTTCAGCCGGTTTTGTACCCGCCCCCTTCGTTGTGTCTTGAGCCAGGCAAACGAGCTGTGCCGAGGAAATCAGAAACAGAACCGCATTCAGGACGCACTTTTTCATGACTTGAAGCTCCTTGAAGTGTAGAAAGATACTCAGTGATGCTGAACTAGCGCGAATGGAAACAGTATTTCGTTTGTCTGAGTTGAATTCTCAGGCCATACTGATCTTTCAGTGTGGCGACGCGGTTTATTCTGCCTCGTTGCGACAGAAAATCAAGCGACTTGGTTGCTGGGGGACTCGCTGGGAAGAGATTCCAGCCGGTTACGTCGAACCTCGTTCGGAAACTTTTTGCCCCTTCAGTCTAATTTTTTAAGGAAAATCTGACGAATCAGCGTTTCCTTTTTTGACGCAACGTGCAATAACACATTCCACTCCGGCGGGCAGGGGCTTGCCGGAGTAGGAAGATGAATGCCTGTTCGCACACCGTTATTCCTTCTTGCCCGCTGTCCTGAGTCCTCTCTCGTCGCGTCCAAGTAAGTCAAGTCCGGTGACGCTCCTCGGCAACCGTCAGGTCCGTTTGCTTCTGTTGGAACAAGAAAACTGTCGGGAAGTTTTTGTTGTTGCTTTTGATGCCGCGGTTTTGTAGTCGCTGATTTGGCTTTGATCTTCCCTGTCGCAGTATGTGGCAGCCTATGACCTGTTTCAGAGAGCCTGAGCGGCTCGCAAAGGACGACGATGAGCAAGAATTTGTATGTGGGTAATCTGTCTTATAATTGCACTGCTGATGATTTGCGTGAGCTTTTCAGCCAGCATGGCAATGTGTCTTCGGCGCAAGTGGTTTCGGATCGCGAGACTGGCCGGTCACGTGGCTTCGGCTTCGTGGAAATGTCGGATGGTGGAGAAGCGGCGATCGGTGCATTGAA
Organism: uncultured Schlesneria sp.; assembly: GCA_903904835.1. GTDB lineage: Bacteria > Planctomycetota > Planctomycetia > Planctomycetales > Planctomycetaceae > Schlesneria. The sequence continues at coordinate 39,169 of CAIVEI010000055.1, forward strand.
CGGAGCGGAGTTCCAAGGCCGAACGCTAACGGTAAACGAAGCACGTCCTCGTGAAAGCGGTGGCGGTGGTGGTCGTAGCGGCGGCGGTGGCTACGGCGGTGGTGGTCGCAGCGGTGGTGGTGGCTACGGCGGCGGTGGTGGCGGTCGCAGTGGCGGCGGCGGTGGCGGCGGAGGTTACGGTGGCGGTGGTGGCGGTGGTCGATACTAAGCCATACT
>CAIVEI010000056.1 GCA_903904835.1 uncultured Schlesneria sp.
GCCCTCCCTTCTGCTATGGCAGACGGTGTGCCTCACAGTGCGAGGGGTCGTAGCTCAATTGGTTAGAGTACCGGACTGTCGATCCGGTGGTTGCGGGTTCGAGCCCCGTCGACCTCGCTGAAATTAGCCTTGTTCACAATCACTGTGGACAAGGCTTTTTGCTTTGATTTATGGGGTTTTTCATCTGTCGTCCGTATCGCCAGCCTGACATCAGTATCCGTTGATGCTGGGGCAGGAAGTGACACATTTTGCCTCTGTTCGCCAACTTTTGGTGCAACGGTTGGTGCAACGGCGCTGGCAGAATGTCTTTTGTCTGGCATCGAGTCTTGATGATCCGTTCCCGTTGCTCGCATCCGGTTCTGTTCAATCGCGGGTGAGTTGTCGAGATTCAACGACGGCAGCGAATCCAACGCCCCTTGAACGTCGAGCAGTTTCGGATCGGTGTAGACGTTCATCGTCAGGTCGATCTTACTGTGACGCATCGCGGCTTGTGCTGTTCGTGGTGCAACGCCCCCTTTACTGAGCAGCGTTCCAAACGAATGTCGCAGGGCGTGAACGTCGATCGTTCGGCCTCGGTTGTCTTTTTTCTCGATCCCGGCGGCGATCAGATCCCGGTTCAGAATCTTGATCAACGCATCGGGAACCGCAAACAACGGTCTTTTGGCGTCAGACTTCCCCGCGTCTTTTCGAATTTTGATCGATTCGCCGTTCGACCGTTCCGAAATCCACAGCTTCAAGTCGTTCGCCAGATCCGTTCTCAACGGAATTGTTGAGCCTTGCCGGTTTTTCTCATCCGGCGCGTCCAATTCGATGAACGGCATCAACCCGACGAGTTCCAGTTGTGACACTGTAATTGAAGCCAGTTCCCCTTTTCGCAATCCGGTAAGAACCAATGTCTTGTAGATCAACGCCCGTTCGCGTCCAACCTGTTCCAGTTCAGCGATCAGATCGGGATTCTCGGCGAGTCGTTTCCGCGCTCGTTCGACAGCTTCGTGAAGCGTTTCGAGCGTCAGCGGCTTGTAGGTCCAGTTCGATCGTTTACGACGTTTGCCGGTCACTTCGGTCTCACTGGCATCCACTGAAAGCGTTTCTCGACCGAATTCAGCCAGCGGTCGAAGTCGTGCCACTTGAAGCAGATTGACCAACTCGGCTTCGGTCATCGCCCGCCGTTGTCGTCGTCGGTCACAGTTTTCGTCAGCTTTGGAGATTCGGGCCAGGGGATTAACGGACAGTCGCCCGGACTGAGCACACCACTTACAGAAACCCCGAACGGCTTGCAGGTAACTGTTTCGAGTTCTCGCCCCCATGTTTGCGGCGAGCCGACCCGCCAACCAGCCTTCGACGGTATCGTGGTGAATGTCTCTCAGCGTTTCACATTCGCAATCGTTGAAAACTTGCTCGGCAAGCCGCTTTGTATCGGCGACGTGTCGCGCAGACGTTCCTTTACTCCGCAGATGATTCATGTACGCAGCGAAATGATCAGCGAGCGGCGTTTGCTGATGATCGGCGGTCGCGGCTTCGGCGGATGAAATGACTTCGCTTTTCACCAGTTCGGCCCGGCGTTCCAGTTTGCCGAGTACCGAACGAGCGGCGTCTTCATCGCGGCATCCGGTCGAGGTTTCGCAAATGTACCCCGAGCCATCTCGATACTTGGCGATGTAGGTCGCGGATTCTTCGACGATCCGTAACGAACCATCCTTGCCGGTCGTCACCTTGGCGGTCTTCGTTCGACCCTTTGGCGGTTTCCAGCGTGCGAACTGTTCCCCTCGCTTCGTGAAGAGTTCCGCGCCGGGGGGAAGCGGTCGAGTTACGGTTTTCTTGAAGACGGAACCCATGTCAATTTTCCTTCACTTCACCACCGACTCGGATTCGTCGGCGAGTCACAGACAAACGGGTCGGTGAGTTTCGACCCGTTTGTCCAATTCAGAAACCCTCACACGTTTATTTGGCGCTTCGGTTCGCGTAGCCCTCTTGAATGATTTCGTTCATCGTATTGGCAATGAAATCAGCCCCTTTTTCCTTTGCCGACACTAACATTGCATAAGTGTAACCAGCGCTTTCTTCACCTTCGAATGGATACGTCTCGTAGGCCAGTTCTTTTATCCCCGCCTTTTTCAGAGCATTTCGGAGCTTTAACGTTTCCGCCGCTCGTCGCTCACAAATTCCATCATTCAGTTCGAACGGGTTATTGTTGTAAATGCAAAACACCCGCTCCGATGGCGTCCCAAGATCTGAGTATTCATAGACCCCTAGTCGTGATTGGAAATTGTCCTCGTATGCAACCTTCGCCGCCGCTTTCGCCAGCTTGCACAAGGTCACCCGGCTCCAGGTCGGCTTGAAATGCAATGCAGAAGTAGCTGTGACTGACATTGTTTCTTCCTTCTTTTTCGGCTTGCGTCCGCGCTTAGTCGGACGTGGCAAAATCTGAGAGCCGGTGATGGCAACGATTCCAAACATTTCGGCGAGCTTGTCCACAGAATTCAAACTGAGTCCACGTTCACCCTTAAGAAACCGGCCCAACAGCGTTTCTGAAATGCCGGTCTGTTTTGCTATGGCGTAACTGGAGACAGTAGATTCCTTAATGATTTCGCGAATCTGGTCGGTAAAACTTGCCATCACAAACTCTCCAATACGAGTGCCCTCACAGTGAGGTCGCCCCACAGGCACGTATTTAAATATATACACGCCTAAAAGTCAAGTATTTACCCGCGAAAACCGTTAGCCATCAATTCACGTACCCGCCAGCGATCAGCGACAACCGCTCGGTCGGAAGTAAACTTGATGACTTCAATACAAAAACTTCTGAAACCCGGTGAACGTGTTCCTGATCTGTTCTGCTGGTCCCAGATCGGCAATCGCATCGCTCAACGAATCGTTGTACTTGAGCTTGATCAGCGGCGTCACATTGCTTTGGTCGAGTTCCCGGATTCCGACTTTCACGTACTGCGCCAGCACGAAATCGAGAAACGCTTGTTGCTTGTCGTCAAACTGTGTTTGGATTTGTAGTTTCGCCCGTGCGGCCCGTTCTTCACGGGTCAACGGTGCCAGGGCAAACGCTACGTATCCGAGCACGTCGTAAAGATCGCTTTTTTCAGCGTCGATGATCCGCTGCATTTCGGTCATCTGTTCTTCACCAAACCCCTTTTCGGCCAACCCTTCGAGCAGCTTCGCCCGTGTCGTTGGATCGCTCCAGAGCGTCCGCAATTCGGCTTCATCCTTGAAGAAGTCAGGGAATTTGCCGAGCACGGCTTCAAGGAATTCCTTTGCCGACATCGGTGTACCGTCAGGATGCCAAAAACTGGTCGCCATCGTGTGTTGAATCAACCGAGCTTTCCCATCGGCGAGTTGAATCTTGAGCATCTGCCGTTTCGGACATTCACACGGATTCTGATTGCAGTCAGGACAAGGTCCGCGTTCGCATTCGCATGGTCGTTTACCACAAACTTTGCAGGGCTTTGGCGGTTCCTTCACGCACTCGCACGGGGATAATTTGCATTTTTCACAAACGCATTCGCACGGGTTCTTGCCACAAGCTTTGCACGGTTCTTCGTCGACAGGGTCACCATCCCATTCGGGGTCTTTGAAATGCTTGTACGCCTCAACGAAATCATAAATCGTGAAATAATCCTTCCCTTCGAACAGGCGAGTTCCCCGCCCGACGATCTGCTTGAATTCGATGATCGAATTGACCGGACGCATCAACACGATATTTCGCACGTTCCGAGCGTCGACGCCCGTCGAAAGTTTTTGGGATGTCGTCAGGATCGTCGGGATACTCTTTTCGTTGTCCTGAAAGTTTCGCAAATACTGTTCGCCCAACTCGCCATCATCGGCAGTGACGCGAACACAGTAATTCGGTTCAGCGCTGGTCTTCATCTGGTTGATCAGGTCACGAACAATGCGTGCGTGTTGCTGGGTCGCACAAAAGAACAAGGTTTTCTGTCGCTGGTCGATCGTATCCATGATCAGCTTGACGCGATGCGACTCCCGTTCTTTGATCTCAATGACTTTGTTGAAATCCTTCTCTTCGTATTCCTTTCCCTCTTCGACTTCGCCTTGAAGAACTTTGTCGTCAGGCGTGTAGATGTATTTGTCTTTCGTCGTTGTGATCTGGCGAACTTTGAACGGCGTCAGGAATCCGTCGTTGATGCCATCCTTCAGCGAATAGACGTAGACGGGTTTTCCAAAATACTCATAGGTGTTGATGTTGATTTTGTGCTTCGGCGTCGCGGTCAGACCGAGTTGCACGGCGGGCGCAAAATAGTCGAGGATTCCTCGCCATGTGCTTTCGTCGTTCGCCCCGCCCCGATGGCATTCGTCGATGATGATGAAGTCGAAGAAATCGGGCGGGTATTCTCCGAAGTATGGTGACGGTTTTCCGTCTTTCGGCGGCCCGGACATAAACGTCTGAAAGATCGTAAAGAATAGATTGCCGTTCTTCGGAACGCGGCCCTTTTTTCGGATTCCCTCGGGGTCAATTCGTACCATCGCGTCATCAGGAAATGCCGAGAATGAGTTGAAAGCTTGATTAGCGAGAACGTTCCGATCGGCAAGAAACAGGATTCGCGGGCGGCGATCAGCTTCCCGGCTCAACGTCCAGCGGCTTTGGAACAGCTTCCAGGCAATCTGAAACGCGATGAACGTCTTTCCTGTCCCGGTGGCGAGGGTGAGAAGAATTCGCTGTTTCCCGGCGGCGATTGCATCGGTCACTCGTTCAACGGCGATATCCTGATAATAGCGGCTTTGGAAATAGCCACCCTTTGTTTCGAACGGTACAGCGGCGAATCGGTCGCGCCATGTGTTTTGCTGGGCAAACGTCAGATTCCAGAGTTCATCGGGCGTCGGGTAACGGGAAACGTCCCCTTCGACTCCCGTATCCATGTCGATGCCGTAGATCAATTGTCCGTTTGTTGAATACGTGAAACGGATCGTCATTTTTTCGGCGTAGTTCTTCGCTTGTGCGACCCCTTCGGTATGAGCTTCGCCCCAAGCCTTCGCTTCAACAATGCCGAGTTTTCTATTGTGGTATTCCAGAACATAATCACATTTGAGCTTCTTCGCTCGTCGTCCGAATCCTTCCAGGCGTCCCAACGTGATTTCGTATTCGCGTCGAATGCGGCTTCCTTCGATGACACCCCAGCCAGCGGCTTTCAACGCGGGGTCGATATGATCGGCACGGGTTTCGGCTTCGTTCATGGCCTGGTCCTACGGATCGCTGATTGATGGGACACTAAGAGACTTTAGGCGAGCTTCTCTAAACGCCGTCGGACGATCGCTCTGAGTTTTGCGACATCACCGCGATGACTGTTCATCCGGTGGAGAATTCGATGGCAATTTGCACACACCGTCGTCAGATCTTCAACACAGCTCCGGACCTCACTGTCGAGTTCGCCGAGCGGAGTCAAATGATGGGCTTCGGCGAAATCTCTTCCGAGCGAACCGTAAAGATCTTGAAACTTGAATCCGCACACCTGACACGAATAGCCGTCTCGTATCTTGCACTCCGTTGCCAAATAACCGCTGCGTTCTCGACGAAAGTGTGTCGCCACCAGCTTTCGATTCTCGAACCTTGGATAAACTTCGCGGGATTCCTCGGATTCGCTGGCGTCTGGAAGTGCACGGGCGACGTCTTCGAAGAAAGCCGCTGCGCGGTTGCAGAAGTGACGATTTATCCGTTCCGATGATTGTCTTGTTGGATCGTAGATTCCGTAATACGACTCTGTATTGTGTATTTCAAGAATTGGGACGTTGAACTCCGCTCGTCCGAGCCGTTCCAAAAGGACCCAATGGTTTTCTGTTTCGATATCTTTAGGTTTCACAACTCGCTTTGGTCCAAGCTTTGTTCCGACGTTTTTCCTAATGTTTTTAATGGCACTGTCGTCATGGGAATGGAAGCATGCGCAAAGCTTTCTGTCGTCATAGCCGGAGAATCGGTCGAACCAGATCTGTAGGCTAGGTTGATTTTTCCCTAGATCGCCGATCACGGCCATCCAACCATCGCCCTTGGACAGGGCCTCTTCCTTCGGAATCCTAATTCGAAGTGTTGTTCCAACAGTGCGCGACTTCATGAGTTTGGCTACCGCTTTGGCAGTGTCCAACAACCATCTACCGTCCTGTCGTGGTTTCACTTCCATTCTACAATTCTCCGTTGAAAGCTCGATTTAAAATTGCGTGTTTCAAATCATCGAATGTGATCGGCATGGGTTTCGGCTTCGTTCATCGTGTTCAGAATTTCTCCCCGTCACCCCAGATCACCTCGCAAATACGTTGAACCAGTGCTTGCCGTTCGCCGATATCCGCTTTTGTGAAAGAATCGTGCGATTTGAACGGGATGTCCAAATTCTTTGCCATTCCGAGAAAGTTTGGATTGTTTTCATAGACCTTTGAATGCAGCGACTTCACCAACAGATTTTCCTTCAGGTAATGCTCCAATTTCTTCGCATAGGGCATTGCCCCGTAAGACTGATTTGTGCCCCGTGGAAGCAGCACCAAGTCGCCAATTCGATTGCGATAGTTGTCAAAATCATGTTGCTGTTGAAACTCGTCTTGGTGTTCGGCAAATTTGTCCGCCCAGATGTGTTCCACCTCAAAAGGTTTTGTTCCAGGGCTGACAAAATACGTCGAGAAGTTTGATGGAAGTCCTGCCTTCTGCTCAATGAAAGCAGTGATTCGAGAAAGAAGGAATTTTACAAACCATCGATTCTGCCCGTGCAGTTTGAATCTGACGAGGCCGTCCCACTTCTCCTCCATTCCAGCCAGTTTGGCCAGCAACAACGTTCGCAAGGAATCGAGATCCTTTCCACGAAGCTCCTTTACTAATGTGAACATCGTGTAACGAATAGAACTGGCACTGAATGTCCTGAAGTTGATGGATCGCCGGACGGCGAAGGTCTCGATGTAGCGGGCTACTAAGTTGATTTTGCGGCGAGTTACATCCACTGAATCCGTCGAATTCAAAGGAGCCAACATCAGCGGAAAGCTGAGCGAAGCAGCAATCCCCCATTGGTTGATGTAGAAAACGTGCTCCCATCCGGGCTTCTCTTCCTTCTGTGCATTGAGAATGTCGAGGTATGCCCGCAGGTAATATTTCATCTCTTCATGAACAAGAGTGTGGAACTCCTGCGGCGAATCGGGTTTGAGTCCCATTTTCGGAAGGTTGTCACGGAACCAACTGTGGAAACGCGTCCCAATCTTCTCGAAATCTTCGTTCGCGGAACCTGCCTTACTCTGTCGGATCGTGTCGGCATATCTGCTTCGCAACCACGCCTGGAAGAACTTTTGATCCTCCTCTTTGCTGTAACGATGCAGACTCTGAATGGATTCTTTCCAGAACACGTTTGCCTTTTCTCGATCCTTCGGTTCTTTGAACCGCGATAGGATGTAGCCCTTCAGCATCTCGGTGGACGTAAGGTTCAGTCCCCGGTCATTCATGGACTCAAAGATCGTGTACGCGTTGTCATCTGAATAGGCCGTGATCTCCACTAGAATGACATTGTATTTCAACCAATCGAGAAAATACGGAAACGCTTTGCCCTTGATCTCTTCGGGGAACACCTTCTCAATGTTGGCGTAACGCTCCGCCATGTTGATAGTTGATTCGTCATCGTCAGGTTGAACTTCGTAGCAACCTTCACGAAAAAGCTTTTCTAGACACGACTTTCGTTCGTCAACTTGGATATTAAAGGACTTTTGTCCGAATCTCTCAGAAAATACGAGCGATTCGATGGATTCCTTCACGCCGAGTTCTTTTTGAAGATTGTTCAAGTAAATCAGAAACAGCGTAAGCGAGGTCAGCCGTTGTTGGCCGTCAATGATGCTCTTCATTCCCTCCTTACTGCTGACGACGAACGGGCCAAGATAATAATTGTTGTAATGCTCGACGGCAGTTCTGGAATCACCTTCGGTGTAAGCATCAAGAAATGCAGAAGTCAGGTCCGTGATGAGTTGTTCGATGTGCTTCTGTTCCCAACTGTATTCCCTTTGAAAGTAATCAACTGTGTATTTTCGTTCGTTCAGCACATCAAAAACGCAGCGGTCGTCGGCGTCGATCTTGTGGTCGTCTTTGCTCATAACCTTTTCCTTAAAGTTTTCCGCAGAATGCTCGATGCAGAAGTGACTTTTTCAATTCGTCGAGCGCGTCGTGTTTGCGTTGGTATAGTGATTCAAGGCGTTGAGTTTCGATTCGTAGTTCATCAAGCGTGGCGACGATTGTCTGTTGCTCTGAAATCAGCGTCGGAAACGACACGACAACATTTCCAATTTTCGTCGGCGACGTGTGCCGAACCTTAACACCCGATGCACTGTCGTGAATCTCTTTCCGTACGGTCGTTGTATTGAAGACGTGGAAGAAGAATTCGTTGGTCCAAGGGACGTGTGGCTTCTTCGTAACGAGGCCAAGCCGTTGGTTGTGGAGAAACTTGTCGGATTCAGGAACAAGAATCGGACTTCCGAGCAACCCCGCAGCTTGTTCCGTCATCGCCACCAACAAGTCGCCTTCGCTCAACACATAATCCGGCGGAATTTCACCGATATAATACTTTTGTTTTTCGCCACGGTCGCGATAGCCTCCAGACTCGTAAAAGTTTCCGGGCGTCAGGAGAACGTAATCACCCTCCGAAGTGAAAAATTCGCTTTTGAAAGCGAAGCCATGTTTAATGTCGCACAACTCTGACAGTGGCTTCTCAACCCAACCCTTACCGCGTCGAGTGAAAAAGGCTTGCAGATTGCTGTCAAACAAATCACGGGCGTTTTGAAGGTTCTTTTCGGCGTTGGCTTTGGCAGTGGTGATCCCTTCAAAAGTTTTGTCGAGAATCCCGACAATCCGCTCCTGTTCTGGAAGCGCGGGAACGGGGATCATCTGTCCCTGTACGAATTCATTAGGAACTCGTTGATGGCCGACGGCACCGCCCATCCGCAATACGCCGTCTTTGCGAAAATCCTCTCTTGATAAGAAATAGTAAAGGTATTCTCTATTCAACTTGTTAGACGGACGAATAACGATAAATTCGCTGGAACCGAACCCAACGCCGTTGACGAGACCTTTTGCGATTCCGAGTTTACCATTTTGAAAGCAAGGCGTTATTTTGGCTAAAAGAATATCACCGTCTGCAAAATAGGTGTAACCTCCCGCTACGTCGTCCAAAATCCGAACGTGTTCGCTATGTGGGAATTTGTCGTCAATTCCGAGGTCTTCCATACCAAAGAACGAAACCTGTGCATTTGCCGAGAGACGATTTCGTACCTCTGATTTTGGTGGTCGAAACTCGCAGACGTCACTCAGCGGCTTAGTCAAACTTTTCTTCATAACAGCCCTCGAATCGTTTCGAGAACTTCGGCGCTTTCAGCGTCCAACGCGGCAATCTCGTTTATGATTTCTTCGGGCGTGCGATGCGTGATTTCCTCGCCACCGTCTGGATTTTTTACCGACAGATCGTACGTCGTCGGATCAATCGTGGTGGCATCGACGGTCCAAGATTTTGGCGAGTCGGCGCGGGTCTTTTGAAGTTCGACAAATTCGGCCAAATCGTCGTCGTTGAGCGGATTAGTCTTGCCCATGTTGCGGCCAGGGTCGAGTTGATAGAACCAGACCTTGCGTGTCGGCGATCCCTTTTCGAAGAACAGTACGACGGTCTTCACGCCCGCCCCCTGAAAAGTTCCGCCCGGACAATCGAGGATTGTGTGAAGATTGCAGCTTTCGAGCAGCAGTCTCCGCAGACTGACCGACGCATTATCGGTATTCGAAAGGAACGTATTCTTGATCACGACGGCCCCGCGTCCGCCCGCCTTGAGCATCTTGATGAAATGCTGAAGAAACAAGAACGCGGTTTCGCCAGTGCGGATCGTAAAATTCTGTTGAAGTTCCCTTCTTTCTTTTCCGCCGAAGGGCGGATTCGCCAAGACAACATCGAAACGGTCCTTGTCTTCCACGTCGGCCAAGTTCTCAATCAGTGTGTTCGTGTGAAGGACGTTGGGAGCTTCGATGCCATGCAAAATCATGTTCATGATGGCGATGACGTACGCCAATGACTTCTTTTCCTTGCCGTAGAATGTCCGTTCTTGCAGGATCTTCGCCTGTTTGACCGTCAAACCCGGTTGTGATTTCAGATAGTCGAACGCCTCGCACAAGAATCCCCCCGAACCACAAGCCCCGTCATAAATCCGTTCGCCAATCTTCGGCTTGGTGACTTTGATCATCGCCCGAATCAGCGGTCTTGGCGTGTAATACTCGCCCCCATTCCGCCCCGCGTTCCCCATGTTCTTGATTTTGGCTTCGTACAAGTGCGAAAGTTCATGCTTTTCCTGTTGCGAGCGGAATTGCAGTTCGTCGATGTGGTCGATGATTTCCCGCAGATTGCCACCGCTTTGAATCTTGTTATTGATCTCACTGAAGATCTCGCCGATCTTGTATTCGAGCGTATCCGGCCCGCTTGCTGATTGCTTGAACCCTTTGAGATAGGGAAACAGCTTTAGATTGACGAAATCGCGCAAATCGTCGGTCGTCATCGCCTTATTGTGGTCGATCTTTCCGTCTGGTCCCTTGGGTGCGGCCCAGCGTTCCCAACGATAGGGAGCGTCGAGAATGAACGAGTGTTTCTTCCCTTCCAACTGCGCTTCGGTCGCTTTGTCCTGTTCCAGCCCGTCAAGATATTTCAGGAACAACAGCCAGGAAGTCTGTTCCGTGTAGTCCAGTTCAGTAGTACAACCCGCCTCTTTTCGAAGAGCGTCGTCGATATTCTTAAATGCTTGTTCAAACATGTGTTGCAGGATCACTTTGTCAAACGGATGTAAATTCGTGTTGGGTACGCAAGACTCTACGTCGTTTTTTGCCGATTCGCCACCAGTCCGAGAACACGGAACGGCGGTCTTTCTTCTGTCTTTGAGCTTTCCGCCTTAAGCGCGTAAGCCCCTTATGGTCCCTTATGGGATATGTGACACCTGACTGTCACCGACGAATGCGTCAGTTTGTCACATGTCAGAGTGACACAGCTTTGTCACACGAACAGGTGACACCAGCCTGTCACACGTTAAGGCGGCTTGGCGAGCGGCAGAACTCGATAGACGTTCATCCCGCGATTCAGCCCCCCCTGATGAACGGTCTGCAATAATCCTTTCCCTTCGAGCGTGCCGATGATCCGAATCACCGTTCGCCGTGCAACGTTCGCTCGACGGGCGATGTCGGTTTGTGCGGTTCGAGCGGTTCCGTTCTTCGTATCACGCCACAAGATCAGCCAAACCGCTGCTTCGTTGCGTGTCAGGCTCCCCAGCGTGAAATCGACGAACTGGTTAATCGTCCCAAACCGATCGGCGGTTCCGTTCGACTTGTCGTTCTTATTTCCCTTCGCCATTGATGCCTGACGAGGTTCGACCGATTCCATCGGCGGCATGACCGAACAGCCCCGAAGTGTCTGAGGTTTGCCGTTGACGGTTTCAGTCATCAAATCCCCCGTCATCGTCGGACGAACCCGAGTTCCCCCACACTTCGGCAAGTTTCATTGCCAGCTTGCCCCGTGGTTCTGATTTCGATTCGTGGAACGAACCCGACAGCGGCGTGAAGCGCTGAAGCGGCTTATTGAATTCCATCGCCAAATCACGGCATTCACCGTTTCGACTCTTCAGATGCTTGAGGATGACAATCTGTTCGTCGTCGGCATCCGGCGTCAGGATAAACGCATCGTCGGCCCCGAATTCGAGCTCCGACGATTCCCGGAACGATGCCAGGTTCAACCCGTCCCCGTGGTAACTCGATCGGCCCTTCGCGTCTTTGGTTCGACCGACAGCCGACAACACGATGACCGCTGTTCCAGCATCGGCGAACGCTCGCAAATGATTCATCGTCGCATCGACCGAACCGCGTTTGTCGCCATGCAAACCCGGCGGCGTGATTCGCTGAATGTAGTCCAGCACAATCATCCCAGCGTCGAAGTCATCGGCCACGGCGGCGATATTGTTCAAATCAAACGGCGGGCGAACAAACGCCAACCGTTCCGCCAGCTCTTCTAGTGTATTCATCGCGGTATCGATCCGTTCGCCGTGTTCAACGGATAATTTCCGATACCGAATCGTCGTCAGGTCGACACCCGATAGTCTTGCCAATTGACGATCGAGCAACACGCCCGGCGGCATTTCGATATTGCAGACCACGGCCCGCAGATCAGGCGACATCCGCAAGGCATCGATCACAGCTTGCATGATGAAAGCCGTTTTGCCCGCTCCAGGAGCGCCACCGAGAAGCGTCACCAGTCCCGGCCCGATTTCGATTCGCGACAGTTCACCGTCACCAATCGGGTAAAATATCGGCGGCTTGCCCGATAGAACATCGTCTCGCCAGCCATGTAAAACATCAGCAGCGGCTTTGTAGTTTGGTTTGCTCAAGATTCCGTTCCTTTCAAATGATTGATTCCACATTCGATTTGCCGTCGCGTTTCGCTGGGTGATAACCCCGATTCGAGAGCGGCTTGAGACAACACGGCGTGAATCAGTTCCGCCACGGTCGCGAACTCGGCAAGATTCGCGGCAGCAGAGAACAGCAGACGATGCCGATCGCCAGCCGATGCCCCGTCACGAATAAAATCGAGCGTTGCCCGATTCAACGTTCCTGAACCGTTTGAGACGATTCGCTTTTGCCTTGCCGCTTCGGCCTCTTGGTCGACCCGTTGAGCGGCCTCTTGCCAGTCCGTTGCCGCTCGATGGCATTTGCTCGAGACTGACGGCAGATCGAACGGCAGCGGTTCCCGCGCAAGTTCCTGAATCCGTTCGACCGATAAATACATCAATTCATCGAGCGTCAACGCCCGCTTATGAAGTCCCGACTTCGGATGACGAGAGTTCGGAGCACGAAACGCCCGTACTTTGTCGTACACCCCAATATCAATCGCCACCGAAGCCGCCGTCGCCAACGTCTCAGCAAATCTTCGAGCCACTCCATGAAACGAAGTGAATGGCGTCGGCGTCCAGAGTTTTGTCGTAAGTCCAACATGGAATCCTTTCGAGCCAGAGAAGTAAATCAACAACTCGTCTTCATCGAGTCCGTATCGCTCGACAATGAACAGAGACAAACGAGCGGCGTCACGTTGAGCGGTTTCCAGGTCGTTCGTCCGGTCGATGTCGAACCAGATGAATTCCGATCCACACGGACCGTCGAATCCCTTCGTTGAACCCGCGTCTTTGAGATGTCGTTCGAAGTCATCCCCAAACACAAAGGCGCTCAGATACGCTTCCTGATTCGCGTCAATTCGATCGTCAAGGGACGCATGAGCCACGAACGCGGCTTGCCAATCGACAAGCCGTCGTTCGCTGGTACACGGCCCGACGATCCTGAAACCAAGAACGTCGGTCATCATGTTCGCTCCCAATCAAACGCGATCAGGAAGGAACGACAAATCGGCTTCGCCATCAGGTTCGGCGGCATTGCCCGGCGGCGTCGGCCCGTCCCCCGATGGTTTTGGTGCGAACGGATCGGCTTCCGCTTTGTCGAATCCGATCGCCTCGAACGTTCGAACCTTGTTACGTTCGACACCATCATCATCTTTCACGATAACGACAGTCACCTTGCAACGAATCCAGCGCGGTAACGGTTGTTCCATCTGAGCGGGTGACTTGATCCCTAGCTTCGCCAGATCACGTTTACTTTGTGGCAATGCGGCAGCGGTCAACCAGCAGTCATGCCAGACTTTTCGCCCCGTATGCTCGCCTTCGACGATCGAGAACTCGATCTTGTAACCCGGCGTCCCCTTATTGCGAGATGTTTCGAGTTCCCCCTTCGTTGCATGGCAAACATAGTTACCACGGGGAACGGGCCCAAAATCGCCAGCCGCTTCGGTTTCGTCCCACTGGTTATTGAAATCGCCACCATGACCGTTCAGAATATCAGATAACTTGCCCATCGGATGTTGACCCTTTCGCTGTGTGAGTGTTTTCGACCGTCTCGACGATACCAGTCGTTGAGACGGTTTTTTCGTTTGTAGAATCGAGAATGAGAAACTTTTGACGAAGTGCCGATCGGCGAGCGTCGACAGCGGTTCGGTCGAGAATTGCCCAAACGCGAACCGGCCCCGCATGCCGATGCGTCCGTGAACTCTTGCGGTATCCCACGGCAACAATCAGCCCCTGACGAGCCAGGCGAAGCGGAATCGATCCCCGCCATCGCCCCCCGTCGCGGAATTTGGTCGCCAGATCGTCAACGGCAGAATCGAGCGTCTCTTCGCCGTTTATGGCCAGCGCATCCAGAAACCGCAGTTCATCCCGGTCGATCTGTTCTCCGTGTTTTCGGGCAGCCCTTTTGATGCCCTTATCCCGTAGCAATTTGCCCTTTCGAGCGGAATCGTCAATTGTGGTCCCGATCATGTCGGCCTCGCTTTCGATGGGCGACATGAGGGACAACCAGCCTTAACCCAGTTTTCAATCTCCACTTTTGACCAGCGTACCAACGCATTTAGGTGCCGTGGACGTGGCATCGCCCCCGAGTCTGACATTCGATAGACGGAACGCGGCGAACAGCTCAAGATTGCCGCCACTTGTTGCACGTCCAACAACATTGCGGGCGAGTCCACAACGGGACTCACAACAGATTCGGCCATTTCTTAAAACTCCACTATTAGACTGAAATCGGTTGTGTGCGAAATGCACGTCCGACTCTCATAGTCTTGTGGAGGAAACGGTAGAAAACAGTGGGCAAACGGTTGTCAAACAGTACTACTGTTTTTTAGAAGTCGCCTTTCGATTTTCGAGTAGCGTTTCAGCGATCTTGATACCCTCGCTCAATAGCCAACTCCCTCCGCCTCTTCCCGTCTTGCTCGCAGTTAGTCGACGTCGCGTGAATTCTGCAAGTATTCCTTTAAACGAGTCGAAATCGGCTTGCGGTCCATCGCAAGCTTTGGCGATGGTTTCACAATTCTGTCGGGTGTCTGCCGAAGTCGCGTTCAGTCTCTTCATCTCTTCAAGGACCTGATATTCCTTCTCACTCATGGATGGAATTTCAACCGGCGAGTTGGAATGATTCTCTTGTTTTATTGCTGTGTCCGCTATTGGTTGATTCAATTTCGGCGATTCGCGGTTACCCAGGTTTGGAACTACATCTGGCTGTACTTTGTGGACGGCGAAAAAATTCCGCGCTTCGGTCAACTCACGCTTGTAGTAAGCGCGTATTTCAAGGCAGAAGTTGTAGGGGTCATTAACATCTTTGAGGATTTTCCGACACGCAACGACCCATTTTCGTAGTCGCTGAACAATCCATCGCCAACTGTCATCCGTAGCCGGATCACCTTCAAAGATCCGGTTTACAATGCGCCAATGCTTCATTGCGTATTCAAACGTCGCTTCTGCGTGTGATCGAGCGGGACAAGGAAACATCACAACATCGGTCTTGAGAATTGGCAATTGGTCGCGCACCTTATCAAGATCGCTCATCACACGTACTAATATCGATTCAATGGAATCCTCGTCCGTCTCGACAAAACCAACTTTTTCGATAAGCGCAAGCCAGTTAACATTTTCAGCGTCTAGTTCGTCGTCCCACGTTGTTCCGTCAGCATCAAGTTCGAACTCATACGCTATTTCCATTAGCTTTCGAATGTGCAGCATTAATTCATCAAGCGAGCATTCAAGGCGGTTCAGTTTCTCGATTGTCTCCGTTGAATTGGTCAGTCCCAAATGCGGTGAATCTGATTTAGTCCCGTTTTGACCACTTTCAGATCGCAATTGTGACGCCATCGATTTCACCAGACCGTCGCGCGGCTCAACCGCAGAATGCTCTGGAGGCGCACCCGGAAAATCTTGAACTTCGCTCGCCTTTCGCGACAGCATACGCCCAACGAGAAAACATTCCTTTTTGAACGCAACCCAATCGGCGAAATCTTGGTTTCGCCATTTGTTGGATTCGATGATTGGACATGTCGCCAATTCAACAACGAAGAAGTATTTTGCATAGGACGTAACCAAATTCATGAGGTCGCGATATGCCGTCAAGTCGCTCTTGATCCAGGACAACTGGTCGCGAAGACTCGTATCATTTTCACGGTCATACTCAGAAATCACCCATCGATTCCCCGTCGCTTCTGCATTGTCCCTTTGGGCGTCTAATTGGGACTTCAACGCGTCAAACGCCTTTGTCGCTTGAGTGCGTTCAAGGATTAGCTTAGGAATGGCTTCAGCCACAACGTTGGCAATCCAAGCCACGTTCTTGACGTCGTCCGGTGTCGCAAAGTTTGGGTTCTCCGGAACTTTTGGCGGAAATGAAGTCTGGAACGATTCAACCAGTTGATTGAGTGCTACGTGCGCGTCACGGGTACAAGGTGCAATGCCCTTTCGATCACGCAGCCATTCCGTCGTTCGAACATCATTTTCGGGGTCGATTCGCGGAACGAGTTTTCCAAAGCCATGTTGCTCCAGCCAAGCCGCCGCACGTCGGAAATCGTCCCACAATTTCACCGCAGTAGAAACAGCGTTGTAAAACTCGGTTCCCGGTTTCGGAAGTTTCGCCAGGCACGAACCAAACCAAGCAACAAACGCACTTTGCAGTCTTAGCGGTGATTTTGGTATCTTCACGCTATCAACGCCCGCCCGCGTTTCGGTCCACCCTTTGGGCAACTCCCCCGTCTGCATGGCGAGTGTAACGGAAAGCCTTTGAGCGTCGTCAACTGTCGCATCAGAATTCACATTGTTTCGGATCTGATCCCTGAACTCGATTGCTACGTTCGGTTGTTTCAGGCGTTCCAAATGTTCAACGAACGCCGCCCGAAACTGATCTTGATCGACTTGCCGATCCCAGTTCCGATGCTCTTCACACCAGTGATATAACGCACAGAATGATTCTGGTTTGTCATGTCGTATGTCAG
This sequence comes from uncultured Schlesneria sp., assembly GCA_903904835.1. Classification (GTDB taxonomy): domain Bacteria; phylum Planctomycetota; class Planctomycetia; order Planctomycetales; family Planctomycetaceae; genus Schlesneria. The sequence continues at coordinate 16,833 of CAIVEI010000056.1, forward strand.
CCGAAACCAGCGGCGACGAGGGTTCCGTCCCTGTCATGTTAGGATGCTCCGAAGTCTAAAACGCGGGACGCTCGGCGAGCGGGTAGGACTTCGGAACTACCCCACTCTCACCGAGCCGATTTCATCGTGACAGTTTCGAACCTGTCGCGAACCCGTGAACGGAATTTACCATAAATTGCCGTTAATTTCGAGAATAAACTTCGATCAACAGCGATCAATATCCGGTCGAAGTCGATCCGTTCAAACTCATGGCGAGCATTTCGGCAACCGTCTGATGCCAGCCGTTCGCGACAGATTCCGCCGTTTTCAGAATGTACGGTTCATCGCTTTTCTTCATCCACTGTAGACACTCGATCGCATCGGCGTGAACTCTGACGTGTTCATCCATGTAATCGAGCAACCAACTCTTCGGCGTTCGATCCAAGCGTTCCTGATCGAACCCCGTTTGTTGAATGAACAGATTCCAGCCGTCCCGTTCGATGACGTACTTTGTTTCGGTAATCTTGACGACAGACAGCCAGAATCGGCATTCGTAGTCTAGTTTCTCATTGTCTTCCTGTTTTGGGTCGAGGCTTGCCGCTTCGTCCAAATCGTCAAATGCCCAACACACCCGCGTATGAGCGAACCAGAACTCGGCCGCAATTTCCAGTTGCTCCGCATGGTGGTACATGAACAGGTTCCGCATTTCGGCTTCGAGTTTCCCCGTGTCGTCTAATTCGTAATGATTTTTCGCGGCGTCCTTCAATTTCCGCCGTTCGCTGGAATCGCCCCGACGATCGGCGTCATGAATCAGCCGCAACCGTTCCGGCACAGACAACGCTTTGTAGTGTTTGGCGAGTAGGTTCGTGTTCACAGTTTGCTCCCTCAGTTTGCGGAACGTGATTTCAACGCGGCTTCGAGTGATTCCAAACGCCCGGCAAGATTCGCGATTTCGATTGCCTTGAGCAGCGTTCCCGCCAGGAAGCCGATTGTTCTCGCCCGCTCGACGGTCCCAAGCTTTTCATCGTTCATGACCAGTTCAGCTTGTTCGCCAACCATCGCCAGAACGTCGGCAGCGGTCGCCAGCCGATATTCCGCCGGAACGGCGGTTTGACCAGGGGTTTGACAAGAGCCCGAGCGAACCAGCCGTTTGTATTCCCGTTGGTAAGCCCGAGACTTTTCAGGGTCGGAAATTGGCATTCTCAAAACTCCTCATTGAGAACAAAACTGACTTTCATTGCTAAAATTCGTAGGGGGTTACGGGACGGTTTCGCCGGAGAGTCGCAAACGCCTGACCCTACCCTCCCGTCAGCATCCTCCAGAAGAGTCGAACTCCCCCCAAACCGATGAACGTCAAACCGGCGGTAAGCAACATACGCTCGTTGAACTCAGCCAATTTTTCACCCCCAAAACCCGGAAAAATATGTGCGCGATTCCGTCGCGGTTTCACCGATCAACCGAACTGACATTTAACCCTCCCCCCCGAAACTGTTACAAAAACAAGCCAACTGTCGTTGCGGTTTCCGAATCCTCACATCGGCAAGATTTCGAACACCCCCACCCAAGTTTCAGCAGACAATCCGCTTCGAATCGTTCCTCGTTTAACAGTAGTATTGTCAGTCTCCTGACGCAGTTCGCCTAGCCCAAAGAACAAAAACAGGCGACCGTTTCCAGCCGCCTGTTTGTGAAATCCGAGTTTCAATTCGTCTGTAAGACTATGCGGCAGTTCGTGCCCAGCGTCGTCGGTAAGCGCTTATCGCTAAGCTGAGTCCACCCAGACCCAACAGAGCGAACGAAGATGGCTCGGGGACGGCGGACGGCTCCGCCTTTGCGATTACCCACGGGTTGCCACCAAGATCGGAAATCGACGGATGCGTATCCCACAAAGCGCCGACGGTGGGCGTGACCGAAGCGTAGAGGGTACCACTTGGGGCATTAGAATAAAACAGCGGCGTTCTAATGCCTATTTGAAAGTAGAAATCATTCGTATTCGATCCCGGCTGTGCCAGCGTGATTTCATTTGGCGTAACCAAAAGACCATTTCCGATAACATGCACCGATGTGTTGGCCATTGTCGAGTCATACGAGTAGGTCGTCGGCATAGCGGTCCCGTCCGTCATGCTGATGGACCAAGCGATGATGTCCGATTCATTCAATACACCACTGTTGATGTCGGTGGTGATCGTACCAGCGAGTGAGTAGTTGTTTTGTTGAGAGGGGTAGTTTTGGATGTGGTAAATGAAATTGGCCGATGCATTTCCCGCAGTAGCGAAAAGCAGAGCTAGCGCACTAGAGAATCGAATCAATTGTCTCATTATTTCCCCGTTGTTCATAAGAAATGTCCATCAACCGTTGATATCAACCACGTTCGTTTCGTCACGAACAGGATACGCTATCGAGTTAAACAAAAGAACAATGAAGTGGTGGAAAATCGATTGAATTCAATCGTGATTGTCGTTCGCTCTGAAACGGCTGTTTAAAATGTCGCAGTCAAAAATTCCAATTTGTAGAACCCATACGTGCGGCGTCTATTGCGAAGCGTCGGTCAAATCTTGATTCAGTTCAACAGCCGCCTCACGGCTTCAGCCCGTTCCTCATCCGACAGCGGCGACAAGGCGAGCATCTTGAGAGCGGCGGCGAAGTCCGTCTCGACCGGATCGGCGATCTGTTCGGGCGACACATTCACCATTCGAATCGACGGGTTTTCGTCAGTTTTCGCGTTCGCTGGTGCAACCGTTGGTGCAACGACATTTGTCTGTTGCCGTAACTGCTTATCTGATAGTCCACTAGAACTCTGATCTTGCGGACTGTCGATCCGGTGGTTGCGGGTTCGAGCCCCGTCGACCTCGCTTGCACACAATAGCCTTGTTCACAAACAGTGTGGGCAAGGCTTTTTTGTATTTGCAATGCATGATTTTCCGTTGCACGCATCGCCTCAGCAACGACATCTCCGCAAGATATGTCGGATTTTCTCGGTTATTGCGACATGTTCACCCGGTGTGTCGATCCAGGTGACATTCGCGTACCTTTATGTACCCGGAAATACTGAGGGAACAAATCGCGAAAATAACGTGCAAACCAGTCCCAAAATACAAACACAGGCGACCGTTTCCAACCGGCTGCGCTTCGATTCCAATTCTCGATACGTTCAATAAATAAAACTGGCGGTCACGTTTGGGTTGCCTGGTTTGTTAATAGCTTTGTGTTGTCTCCCGCAACATTCGGACCCGAAGGTGGGTGCAAAGCTCGTCGTGCACCCAGACAGACCAGAAGAGCGCCTGCCAGTTCCAGTCCAGCGTTCATCATATTGCCGACAACAGGCAAATGGTAAAGCAGCTTATCGATCTGATGATACGATGGCAGACGTGCGGTAATAAGAATCAGCAGAAAGACGGCGGCGCACAAGGCGAGTCCACATTGCCGCCAGCGAGTACGCAGCAAAAGGGTGCTGATAACGAAACAGATCAATGCAATCGTGGCGGATGCAACGATGAATTCGAGTTGGATCTTTTTTCGATCGGAAAACCATCCTCCGGTTCTTGCAGCGTTCCGCATGGAAATCGTCAATAGCGTTTGGAGATCGAGAAACTTATTCAGGAACAAAAGGAACATGAAAAACGAAAGCATGATCCAGAACAATTGAGCAATTGAATCACGTTTGCCATCCGGCTTAAGACGTTTTTGACGTCCAGCCTGGAAGCAAAGCCAGCACGCCAATAGATGGGCTGCGGAGATCACCCAGATCCAGCGGGCGCCAATAAAGGGTCGCCAGGCGATATCAGCAAGTAAATAATCCATGGAAATCTGCATCCGTCTGTCTCATGTATTCGTTTTAGTATGTTCTGTGATTGGCTGGGTTCCCCACACCTTTACGATACTCCAGGCAATCAGTCCGGTCGCTGCAAAACCGTAAAGCCACGGGGAAATGGCGTTGGAAATTCCCAGGATGGCTTCAGCATCGGATGGGAAAGCCGCGAAATACGCAACGACGGTCGCGGCCAGGATCACGATCTTTCGACTATTGTCAGACATGATCAGCCTCTTTCTTCGTTGGGGTCGTCGGCGATGCTGACAGAAGGCTGACCGCCATACCTCCCAGCACCAGAAGAAAGCTCACCTTCTGTAACGCAGTCGTCGCGATGGCTGTCGTCGGAATCCCAATCAAACCATAACCGCAGGAAAGCATCATCAGCAAGATGCCCCAGAGCACATAAGTTCGTCCGTCCGGTCGACCGGTATCGACCAGCCAGACCATAAACAGAAAAAACAAAGTGAACGAGATATATGCGATCACGTGTTCCGGTTCCATGCGGAACATTGGTATTTGAGCAAGTAGCGGCATTGAGTGCATGGCGAGTCTCCAGAGCGACGATGGAACAGCCTTCGCGAACCGGGATCGAGAATAAGACGCCTTGATCCAAGCGGCAAGCATGTCGCTTCATTGGTGCACAGAATGTATGTGCCAGGCAACGCGAGTAACAATTTACCCAGGAAATATTCGTCATTTGGTTGCATTTTCTTGTGTCCTGGAAGGACTAAAGCCTGTGTCAGGTCAAACCGACCAGAAAATGTGATACGCGTTGTGTGCCACTGCTTGATCGTCCTCGATCAAGCAGTGCTCATTGGTCGGCCGCCAGCGAAGACACTGCTTCTCCGAGGACTCCGAAGCGGTGGCACAAGACCTGGAGATTTCACTGTGCCAAAAGTACCGGTCGCTTGACGAATCTGTGGCCAAATCGTCAGTCTTCGAGGGAATTCTCATTCACCCTCTCGCTCAAAGGTCCCTTCTATGTTAATTCGAGCCTCAGTTCTCGTCATGGCCATCGGTTTCGCGTGCGTTGCGAGTTATGCCGAAGAAAATGCGAAGATTACTCATGCGTTCCTCACCACTGGCGGTGAAACCTATTTACAGGATGGGGATGGAAAAGTCGTCTGGTCGTTTCCGAAATCAACTCGCGATGGCTGGGTACTTCCCAATGGAAATCTGCTGCTCGCCGTTTCCAGGTCGAACGATGGAGGATCGGTTGTCGAAGTGACCCGCGAAGGGAAAATGGTTTTCGAGTTCAAGGGGACTCAGTCTGAGGTCAACACCGTTCAGGCGTTAGAAAATGGAAACATCCTGCTGACCGAAGCAGGAGATAAGCCTCGGTTGCTGGAAGTGACTCGTGAAGGAAAGATCGCCGTTGAGGTCCCGCTAAAGGCTCAAACCAAAGATCATCACCTGCAATCCCGTATGGCTCGAAAACTGGCGAATGGAAATTATCTGGTACCACAGTTGCTCGATAAAGTCGTGCGCGAATACCAGCCTGACGGAAAGATTGTCTGGGAAGTGGCGACCCCGAACTGGCCCTTTACCGCTATTCGGCTCGATAACGGCAATACGCTGATCAACTGCACGATCGGCAACCTGACGATCGAAGTTGATAAGGATGGAAAAACGGTCTGGCAAGTTTCTAATGACGACTTTCCTTCGAAGCCATTCGACGATGCCTGTGGTGCGCAGCGGTTGCCGAATGGAAATACCGTCATCACCGCCTATCACGCCAAGCCGGGTCAGACCAAGTTGTTTGAAGTGACTCGCGATAAAAAAATCGTCTGGACCTATACCGACCAGCGCGGCGCGGGGATTCACTGTTTTCAAATACTTGATACGAACGGAAAGCCGATCGAAGGTCGTCCGCTACGATAATTCATACAGCTTACTCGAAGGCAGTCAAGCAGTGAATCGGTTATTGTGGAAATCCTGTTTTCGGGCTACCAATTTCTTCCCAGCAGGATCAACTCGTCGCGGTGCAGAAAATCTCGGTGCCGTGACAACTCCGAAACGTCGCCTCTGAGATTTTCCCGCAGTTCGTTATGTTTGTTCGCGGGGGTGATCACGAAGGCATGAGGGTGGCTGGCGAGGAAGTCAGCCACCTGAGGGGAAGTCTGTAAGACAGTCACCTTCTTTCCTGCGTAGAAGGCCACGGAAGGTCGGAAGTAACCGTACGTTCCGATAATAAAATCTTCCCCTTTCGAAAGCCGTGTTGCATCGGCGATAAATTGCGGCGAGTCTTGATACCGAATGAGTCCCGCAGGGGCGATTCCGCCAATCATAAACGCAAGCAAAACGGACATGACCAGCAGCGTCTGTATCACGCGCGCTCGTTTTTCCTGATCAATAAACTTACCGGCGACGAATGCACCCACGACCGGGATCAAACCGATCAATCCGAACCATTGATCGTCAGAAACGTACAGATACGCCATGATCGTTGCACCGACGACCATGATCGCGCCGCCGATCCATAACGCTCGGAGACAGAGATTGAACTCGTAGACACCGGAGTCAACTTCTTCTCGTTCCCAGTCGTAGAAATAACGAGCCAGAATCAGAGCGACGGCAGGGTAAATCGGAAGTAGATAGTTTGGCAGCCTGGTACTGACCAGCGAAAAGACGAGGAACCAGACGACAGACCAGCAGGCCAGCAGACGGTCGCTGTCTCGCCATCGGGCACTATCTTCAAGCCGCACCTTCATTTGTAACACGGCGATGGGCAGGAAGACCGACCAGGGAAAACAGCCGAGATGAATCGCCACCAGTTGGTAGAGATGATAGAACGGAAATCCGGTATGGTTTTCTTTGGCAAATAACGCGCGCTGCAGATTGTGTTCAAGGAAAAAGCCACGTAACCAGTCTCCGTTCGTCTTGACTCCCACAGCGAGATACCAGGGGAGGGCGATCGCGGCCACAATCCCCAGCCCGATGAGTAACTGCATTCCTTGAACTGCCTGAAGGATTGGTCGCGGGCGAAAGATTTGAGCGACCGTCACGAACCATCGTCGCCACCACCGACCTTCTGCGGGCTTGATCGTTTCGTTTTCCAGATCTTGCTCACGCCGCGTAATTAAGAGAAACAGCAGGATGATGACGCAGGGAAGAACAAATCCCACCGGCCCTTTTGCGAGGAATGCCAGTCCCATCGCTGCGAATGTAGGAGAGGCAAATTTCCAATTTGCTGGAACAAGCATTCCCGACGACGGAACAGTTTGTTCAACTTTCGAAGTCGTAGCGTCTTCCTCATTGGTTTTTTCAGGCACTGCTTTGACGGGTTCAGGTTCGGACGGCGTGGTCTCGACCGGCAGGAAATCACCTTCGCTGAAACTGCCCCCTCGTCGTCTTGCCACGACCCAGACATAACTGGCAATGCTGAGCGTGATAAAAAACACCAGCGACGAATCGGGAGTTGCCGCCCGTCCGACAACCGAAAATAAGAGACAGGTCGAAAGAATCAAACCGGCCAGAAACCCGATTTCCGCCGAATAAAGTTTTCGACCAAGATGATACGTCAATAGAATCGTTCCCACCGCCAGTATCGAAGAGGCCAGTCGTGCGGAAAACTCAGAGACACCAAACAGTTTGAACGAGGTCAGCATCAACCAATACGTCAAAATCGGTTTATCGGTTCGCAGTTCTTCGTTAAATGTCGGCTTGATCAAGTCGCCTCGACGAAACATCTCGGCACCACAGGTCGCGTTCTTGGCCTCGTCGTCATTAAACAAGGCGTAGCTGCCGAGGTTGGTGAAAAAAATCAACACCCCCACAACGGTCAGAATTGCCTGATGGCGTAACAAGAGTTTTAAGGTTTGGTTTTTCACGGGCGTTTCGTCCATGTTTTGTGCTTTAAAAAGAAATCTGGCGTCGCGTGAACTTTTGCAGGGTGATGTTTGTCAAATCAAACAATCGTTTTCCTGGGAATCATCATCGATCATTATGCAGCTCGCGACAATGAATCAGTACACACGCTGGTAGTAGCCACTTTTTCTCCGACATTTGATATCTTCTTGCTCGCTCTATCGAGCGGACGTTTTCTGATGACAGATATGTGGTTCTAACTTCTGGTGATGCATGCGAGTTCTTTCTGGTATTCAGCCCACGGGACGATTTCATTGGGGCAATTATTTTGGTGCGATTCAGCAATACATTGCCTTGCAGGGGAACGAGCAATCGTTTTACTTCATCGCTGACCTGCACGCACTGACGACAGTCCGTGACGCCAAGGCTTTGAAACAGAATGTGACGGATGCCGCTTTGGATTTGCTGGCACTGGGACTGGACCCATCCAAGGCAACACTCTTTCGACAGTCGGATGTTCCCGAGGTGACGGAACTGATGTGGCTATTGCTGACGGTGACGCAGTTCAGTCTGCTTGAGAAATGCACGTCGTACAAAGACAAGGTCGCCAAAGGGATCGCGCCGGATGCGGGGTTATTCACCTACCCCGTGCTGATGGCAGCGGACATTCTGCTCTACGACAGCGACGTCGTTCCTGTCGGAGCGGACCAGATCCAGCACCTGGAAGTGACTCGTGATATCGCTCAGCGATTCAACAGCACGTACGGCGGCGAGTTTCTGCATTTGCCAACAGCGCGCGTTCTGAAAGAAGGGGCCAAGGTGCCGGGGACCGATGGCGAAAAGATGTCCAAAAGCTACGGTAACACGATCGAGATCTTTGAGCCGGAAAAGTCATTGAGAAAACGGATCATGTCGATCAAGACCGATTCGTTGCCGATGGAAGCACCGAAAGATCCAGAAACGTGCTCGGTTTTTGCCCTCTACCAGCTCTTCGCCACGTCCGAACAGCAGTCGGCGCTGGCCAACCGATATCGGGCAGGTGGGATGGGTTACGGTGAGGCCAAGCAGGCAGTCTTCGATGCATCCATGTCCTACTTCAACGCCGCCAGAACCAGACGAGCAGAACTGGTCGCAGACCCCGCTTATGTCGAAGGGGTCTTACAGGAAGGTGCAAAGAAGGCGAGAAAAAAGGGCCAGGAAGTCCTCAAGCGAGTCAGACAAGCGTGCGGGTTAGAGAACGCAACTTAGAAGCTCCTCCATCGCCGCAAGCGCAATCGTCTTGTTTACTTTCCACTCACTCAAGTCTACTTTTTCGCGAGTAAGGCGCCCCAGAACTGCTTGGAGTCGGAAGTGACCAGTTCGCCGAATGCACGGACAATTGTTTCACGTCCGTAATCGAGGCCGTCGAACAGTGCCGATTCGTGTGTATCCGTCGGGCCGGAAGTCGTAATTCCAAGCCAGAGGAATTCAGGATCGGTATCAGATAAGGGGACTTCGTGACTGAGATCGATCGCAATGGTTCCCCGTTCCACTTCCAGTGGAAACTGCCAGCGACCGACAAACCCATCCGCTTCGATTTTCAATTTGTTCAAAGGGTTGGGTTGCCACAGTCGAAAAAATGTCCAGTCGGCAGGTGAGGACCAGACGGTCCCTTGTGGAATCCGGTTCACGTAACTGATAGACCACTTCGTCGGCAAACCGAGTTTCGGCATGACATCGCGGACCGCATCCAGTGTCGCAACGAACCCGTCCCGAATCGCCTCATATCGCGGGTACATGCTTCCGTCGTGACCAAGCCAGCCAAAACGAAATCCGTCGCGGCTGAAACGGATCGCTCGATCACCTATCCCATTGCGTAGCTGCCGCTCGGTTTGAACCCGCCCCGACGAATGTCGTTCGGCTGGGCCGATTGACTGCCAGACTGCTGGCCATTCGGGCCCAAGTCGCTCGCGCCAATCCGACGCCGCGATTTCATCAAAACCGGTTGGAGGTGCGAATTCCACTCCCAGCCAGACTTCGATCAGTGGCGGGTGCGCGTATTCTTGAGGCTGTTCGGAAGATCCGAATCGATACCCGGTTCGTAATGGCGTTAAAGTTGGCATAACGGCACCGCAGTGAACAGGCGAGCGAAAAAACAAAATCCACGCAGAATATCAGTCAGGGTTGGCCATCTCTTGAGTCTACTCGATTCTGGCTGGCAAATAACACAATGGACTGCACGAATCCATTTATCAAGTGAAATCTGGGCTAGCATCGATTCCGATTATGACAAACAGTCAAGCTGTTCGTTTTCGTAGCATAGGCTTCGGCCCGTGCAAACTTTTGTTCAGTAAGAGTGAGTACCCTGATTATGAAAAAATACTCAGAAAACTCACTATTTTGATCGCTGGCCGGAATCCAACACCACGAAAACGGACATCCACACCGCCACGCATGGGCAATCAGGTGCTGAGCATTCGATGTGTCAATTCATTGTCGTGGTAAGCAGTTGCGACCGCTTTGGCGACTGCCGTCACAAGTTCACGCTTGGTGACAGGTTTCTTCAAAACCGTGAAGGCTTGCGCTTCGGCTGCATCGTCACAAAGTTCCGTCGTGTAATCGGCCGTGATCAGAATGCAGGGGGCGATAATGTGGATTTCTTTTAACTGCCGCAGTGCTTCAAGTCCTGTCAGGCGCTGCATATGCATATCGAATAGCGCGAGATGAACGTCTTCGTGTGCCGCTCGTTCGAGCGCTTCTTCGCCCGATTCGGCTTCGATCAAACGAAAGAACGGTTCGAAGATTTCACAAAGTGTACTTCGAAAAGCGTCGTCATCGTCAGCGATTAGCAGTTGATACTGTTCGACAATCATGGGCTTTCACCGCAAAACTCGAAGGATCACAATCGACTTACTGACTTTCCAGCTTCCTACGGGTTAACAGAATCTTCACTGCTGGTCAATCGGAATAGATAACAAGTTATCGGCGAGATCCTGATGGCGTCTCTTTCAGACGTTCCGGATTCAATTGATGAACTTAACGTTCGAGCCGTCGCCAAAGTTCCTTAGGTACATCGAGCGGAAGCGCCTGTCCAACTGCCGGCGGCGGCTCTTGAGAAATATTAGCGACGGCTTAAGCGCTTTCTAGCCCCTTTTCTGGAGAAGTGGTTGCAAAAACCGTTTCAAAATCGCGGCGTGACCGTTTTCAAGGTCGGTCGTTGCTGTCACAAGCGTGATCGTCGACTGCTGTAACGAAAACAAAATCTGTTCAATCGCGGTTTTTCGCTGCTCAAGTTCTTGAAGATAACGAATTGCGAATTCGTCGATTCGACTCGGATCAGCGTGGAACCATTTTCGCAATTCGTTTGACGGAGTGAAATCTTTGGCCCACAGATCAATCCGGGCAACCTCTTTCGAGATCCCTCGCGGCCAAAGCCGGTCAACAAGCAACCGGTCGCCGTCGTCATCAGCGGGCTCGTCGTAGACTCGCTTCAATCGAAGTTCAATCGGCAAGTGTCAGCTCCAGGTTATTAACCCCCCAGTCCGGCTCCGCCGCCCATGCAAATATCCTCACCCGTGAACCGTCCGTGAGCGGCAATAAATAATGCTAATTCGGCGACTTCAATAGGATCGTTCATTCGGCCATCCAATGCAATTTCGTTGACGGCGGTGTGAACATGCGGAGGCTGGAGATCCATCATGACCGTTTCGGTCGGACCCGGTGAGATACAGTTGATTCGAACCTGATGACTGCGAAGCTGCATCGCCGCCGCATTCACAAATGCGGCCAATCCTGCCTTGGTCGTGTTGTAGACCGGATTAACCCTGGAGCCTGATCGAGCCTTTGTTCCGGCAATTGACCCCAGCACGACGATACTGCCACGCCGCTGCGATCGCATTCGTTCCGCCGCCGCCTGAACACAGTAGAAGGCTCCGTTCAGATTGATATCCATCGCCCGGTTCCACAGGTCGGGCGTTGTTTCGGCGAGAGGCTCAATGTTAAGAATGCCTGCCGCGTAAAACAGATAATCCAGTCCGCCGATTTTCGTCTCAATTTCTGTGAATAGTTCAGAGACGGCGGAAGAGTTTCGGACATCAAGCTTTCGCTTCCACAAAGCCGTCGGTCCGGATGTTTCAGGGAGCGCGTCAAGCAGCGTCTGATTCTGATCGGCGACAACCAGATTCGATACCTGGCCCGCAAGCAGTCGCACGATGGCGCCGCCAATCCCACCCGCTCCGATCACGACAGCAGTACAATTCCGGTATCGCTCAGAAATTCGCGTAAACACTCGGGCTCTCCAAGGGGGGAAATCAAGATGGTATTCTCTTCGATGCTGGCAGCGTCAGCGACGTGGCCGACGCTGCCAGCGTCGGCCCGGTATTTGACTCCGGAAAATAACGATGTGCTTTTCACGTCTCGGCTCTTGTGAATAAGCGTGTCCCCGGAGGCCATACCGCGATTCATCACGAATCTTAATTGCCGCCTGCTGATTTCGTCTCGATCCTCGGTTGATTCACGAATGAAACCAACTCGGCTTCCAGTTTTTTGACGGCAGCTTCGAGAGCAACAAACGTTGCTTCTGCTTCAACGAGTTGCCTGTCGAGGCCCATCTTTTCGAGCGAGAATGCCGCATTGACGGCTGTCGGAGCGTAAAAGTTGACCAGCGTTCCTTTGATATCGTGACTCGACCGGTTTAACGCTCGAGCATCGTTTTTTGCGATCGCTTCCTGGACCGCTTTAAGGGAACCGGGCATCACCGATACGAACAGTCTTACTAATTCCTTCAGTTCCTCAAAATCATGATCAACGCTTGCCAGCACCTCGTCCGCGTTGAATGAAAAAGTCTTGGGATCGACGATTGAATCGTTGACTTTCAGACTCGGCGGCGGTGAGGTTAATGTCTGCAATGCTTCCAGAAGTTCCGGGATCTTGATTGGCTTGGAAATATAACCGTCCATCCCTTCGGCCAGGCAGCGTTCCCGATCTCCCTTCATCGCGTTGGCGGTCATGGCGATGATCGGTACATGTGCACCTGTCGTCTTTTCAAGGGTTCGAATGCAGGCCGTTGCTTCAAAGCCGTTCATCTCGGGCATCTGGACATCCATCAAGACGACATCGAAATTTCTCGATTCGAGAAGTTTCAGTACCTCTTTTCCGTTCTCGGCCACTTCGACTTTGTGACCTTGTCGCTCAAGGATTCGAACAGCCACTTTCTGGTTGACCACATTATCTTCGGCGAGCAGGATATGAAGTTTTTTCATATCGTCTGAAACGGGGGCCGATACGATCGATGAAATGGCCCTGGTCCGGTTCTCATTCAGACGAGCGACACCAAGTGCATTAAGGATCGAATTTAAAAGCTTGGCTTGCATCACCGGTTTGACCAGATGGCAGGCAATACCTAAATCGCGACAGCGAGCGGTGTCGCCGGTCAGTTTGTCCGAGGTCAGCATCATTACGACCGGCTTCGTATACGAGTCGTCTCGCTGAATCTGTTCAATCAGGGAAAAACCGTCCATCCCCGGCATGACGCAATCGACGATGATCAATTGGAAATACGACTTTGTCCCTATGGTTTGTCGAAGGGCGGTTAGTGCCATCGTGCCGCTGGCCGCCAGCGTCGGTTTCATGCCCCACTTCTTCAGCATTTCATCAAGAATGCGTCGATTCGTGGCGTTGTCGTCAACGACCAGCACGGATAAGTCCTTCAAATGGTCAACGTACAATCGGCCGTGCTGTTTTGGCTGTACTGAAGAAATGCCAAGGCTGACGGTAAAGTGGAACGTGCTTCCTCGTCCGACTTCACTCTCGACCCAGATCCGCCCACCCATCAGCTTGACGAGTTGCGCCGAGATTGTCAGTCCCAATCCGCTTCCACCGTACCGACGAGTCGTCGAGCCATCCGCTTGCGAGAATTGTTCGAAAATCCTCTCCCGTTTCTCTTTGGGAATTCCAATCCCTGTATCGGTGACTTTGAAGTGCAGCACGGCGTTGTTGTGATTGATTGATTCGACCGTCGCTTCGATTCCAATTTCCCCGATCGCCGTGAACTTCAAGGCGTTACCGACCAGATTAACCCAGATTTGACGAAGCCTGACCGAGTCTGCCACCAGGATGTCTGGGATCTCGTTGGCAATGTCGCAGGTGAGTTCCAGACCTTTCTGGTGAGCACGCATCGCCAGGGGCTTGAGCGTATTGTCCAGGGTTTCACGCAAGTCGAATTCGACGGGGTCGAGATCGAGCTTCCCTGCTTCGATCTTGGAAAAATCGAGGATGTCGTTAATCACCGTTAATAACGTGTCTGCCGAAACCTTGACGGCTTCCAGGTATTCCCGTTGACTTGCTGTCAGCTCCGTATCGAGCGTCAATTCGGTCATGCCAATGATACCGTTCATCGGTGTCCGGATTTCGTGGCTCATATTCGCGAGAAACTCGCTTTTCGCCCGGCTGGACGCTTCCGCCGTCGCTTGAGCCTGTCTGACGACTTGCTCAGCCCACTTGCGATCGGTGATGTCGCGGGTCACTCCGACGAAGTGACTGAGTTTTCCATGTTCGTTCCACAGCGGAGAGATCGTTAGCTCGTTCCAAAACGTGTTTCCATCCTTGCGATAATTGAGAATCTCGCCGGAAAAATGAGTCGCGTTTTTGAGTGCCGTCCTGATCGCCTCAACCGTTTGCTGATCGGTGAGCGGGCCTTGCAGAAATTTGCAATTCCGGCCGAGGATTTCCGGGATGCTATAGCCGGTGATTGCCGAGAACGCCGCATTCGACGAAAGAATAAGCCGGTTCGCATCAGTGATAATCACCCCTTGAGAAATGGATTTCAGAGCCAGATCGCTCACTTTCAGGCTTTCTTCAGCCTTTCTGCGTTCGGTAATGTTTTCGTGGACAACGACAACCCGTCGATCGCCGTTAACTCCAAAACCGGTGACTCGAACAATGAACCATCTCTGTTCCTTCGGACTGTGGCATGGATATTCAAGTCGAAACTCGTCCATCTTCCCCGCCATCACCGATCGTATCCCACCAGCAACGGCCGCTGCTTCTTCAGAATTCTTGCCCCGACTCCGTTCACAAACACTCAAATAGTTCGCCCCGACATCCAGGCCTGCGGTGCATTGCGAATTGCTTTGAGCAAAGCGTTTCCATGCATCGTTCACCTCGACGATTCCCCCCGATTCGTCGAGGATTGCGACGTGCGCAGTAAGAGCGTCAAGTGTATTTTGAAGAAACTGCGATGAAGTCATGACCATATCGGTCGCCCTGCTTTTTCAATGAATACGATCGACGCCGATACCTGCACCAGCGGTTTTGATCGAAAACCGAAGTTCAGAACGGCGGCGATAGGAATGTTTATGACAGTAAAGCGTAGGCGTTTTGTGACGTACTTCAAGGCGAAGGTCGCGTATTTCCGACGCTAGCAGCGTCGGCCACGAGGCCGACGCTGCTAGCGTCGGACCGGTAAGTCTAACCGCTAAATCACTCAACGAGCCGACTCGCTCCTTAAAAAACAGAAAGGGCCGCCTCTCATTAATGAGAAGCGGCCCTTCGCTTTATTTGTCACGTCTGTTTCACAACATCGACGTGCGTTTACTTTTTGCCAAGGAATCGGCGATAGCCGACCAGGCCAACGATGCCTGAGAAGAGCGTAATCATTGTCGAGGGTTCAGGCACGGTGCTCGGTGGTGGAGTCACGTTGCTGCTGATGTCGAAGACCAGCGACTTCGGATACGTGCCGGCAGGCTTGATGAAGGTGCTGTCGACGCTGTTCCCATCGAGCACACCACTGTTGAGCGTAATCTTGTCAATTCGGTTGTCGTCAATGAAGGCAGCATAAAGATTGCCATCGGGTCCGACTGCCGTAAACCACTGATTGTTCGTGAAGGTGAAGTTACCGATGTTGTTTCCGGAGGCATCGTACTCGTGAACGACCGACGGACCAGTGCCGGCCCCTAAGGTTTCGCTGACGAAGAAATTACCGGTATTCACGTCGGTTGAAACGCCGGCGAAACGGCCGCCACTTGTACCAGCCCCGGGTGCGACAAGCGTGGTTTTCGCTGAAAGATCAGAGTTGTACTGATAAACCCCGTCAGTACCTTTGGTTTTGCCGAAGTCGGCGATAATGTGGCCGTCGGCGGTTGCGGCCAGGCCGAAGAACGTGGTGGTTGTGCCGCCAACGACGGAGCTAAGGAAACTTCCCGTCGCTGCGTCGTAGCGTTCGATCGAGTAACCGGTTGTCGCACCGTAGGTTACGACATAAATGTTGCCATTCGCCAAGGTCAGGCCGATGCACTGAGCTTGATCTTGTCCGTAAATCTGAGTCTGGATTTCCAGATGCGAAGCGCCGGTCACCTTGTCAACAACGTTGATCGTACCGAAGGCTCCAGCGGCATACAGGTAATTGGCATCAACCGCCATCCCTTCCGCCGAGCCGAGTCCGGTGGAGGACGACGTGTCATTGAGATTGCCGGTTTGGGTGCCGCTACTGTTAAAAATGGGCACGTCGCCTTGAATGCTGGCATTCGTGACGCCGTACGTGCTGCGGTCACCAACATAGAGCGGCCAGGCTGGTGGAGGCACATTGCCTGCACGAACCGTGGCGGGAGCGAAAGCGCCACCAATCAGTGCGATCGAAACGAGAGACTTCCATGCATTGAACTTCATCAACATTTCTTCCTTTGTGGAAACAAAACGAGCGACGCCGAACGCAACACTGCGGTCGGTTTTTGTCGCAAAACGATGCAGTCAGGTCGAAATCGATCGAGAGTTAAAATCTTGAATGCAGTAACGTACCAGCGGGAAATCTATTAATAATCCATTAAAACCAGTGGATAGTTCTAGCCAACCTTTTCAAATTTTGCGGAAATCTAATTAAGGTCATTTCTTTTTTCAAGTGTTCACGTCCGTAACGAATTGATGCGGTCAACGAATTGAGAATTCTCTGATTAGCTTGCGTTGGGATCGGTTTGATGAGCGGGATTGTCAACTGCTTCCAATGACCTCAGCATCGACCACGCAGGCGACGTTGTCAGCGTCGGACCTGTTCAGACCATAAGCACCCGTGTCCTATGGAAGGGAGATTACTTTTCCACAGCATCGGAGCCGGCGTACCGAAGATAATCCGCTCAGGATCAATTAATTAAGACTGTCAGCAGACGTCGGAAACAGCGAACATGGGGCGTGCGTTCTCTTCCCGAAGAAAGACCAACTGACGGGTCGTCGTATCGATTCGTCAGAACCTTGGCATGATCGCCGATCGAGAACGTGGCATCCACCTCTTTTTGTCCCGATGCAGATTCATCAGCGAAAAAGAGTCGTTCGGTCGGTAGGCTTTAGTGGTGGAGGCGTTACGGGGATATTCGGCCGATTGATGCGATGATGATACTCCGTCACGTCACCACTCGTTCCTCCACAATTCCGTTTAATGTGAGCCGCTCGCTATGCAAAGACGAACTTTTCATGCAGTCGTTTTAGGTTCAGGCATCAGCCTGCTCGGCAAATCATTGGCTGGCCAGGCTCCCAGCCAAACGAACTCGGCGGGCAAGTTGCTGTACGCCAAACCGATTGAGACCCGATTAAATAGCGCAGTCGCCTGGCGGGTTCGCTATACGTCAAAGGATATCAACGACGTCGCACATGAAGTGACGGGGATTGTGATTGCCCCTGCGAAAAAGGGGAAAGATCGTCCGATCGTCACGTGGTGCCACGGAACCACAGGTCTGGGGGATGTCGCCTCCCCGTCGGCGCAGCCCGATCCGGCGCGTGAGTTGACGGTCTACTTCAGCCCGGGAGCCACTCAACAGATCGATTATGGCGTTCCAGGTGTCCAGGGTTTCATTGATGCCGGCTACGTTGTCTGTGCAACGGATTACCAGGGGTTGGGGAACTCCGAAATTCACCAATACATGGTGAGCCCGACGAACGCGCGCGATGCGGTTTTCATTGCCCATGCGGCGAGGGAGTTTGAGACGGGGGCGGGAACTCAATTACTTGCTTATGGCTGGTCGCAAGGCGGAGGAACGGCAGCCTCCGTGGCAGAACTCGGTGATAGCGACTTCGGTGTTCTCGACCTGAAGGGAAGCGTTCTGTTGTCTCCCGGTGTGGCGTACGTGGGGATCGAGAATCCGACAGGAATGGGGGCGGCGCTCGCAGATGCAAGTACGCCACCCGACTCGCATCTGCTGATGACCTTATGGGGTTACGCGGCGGCGTTTCCCAATCTTAATGCAGCAGATGTCTTCACACCGCTGGGAATGCAACTGATGCAGGATTCGTGGAAAGTACAACCGGTCCATCACCTGAACGACATGATCGCTCGATCATTTCGGTTGAAAGGAGCGATTTTAAAATCGCCCCCCGAAAACTTCGACGCGTGGAAGGCTGCGATCAAAAAGGGTTCGGCAGGTCGGGTCAAACCCCGCTGTCCGCTGTTAATGTGTGTCGATGCATTCCAGGGTGGTACAGTAATTCCCGTCCCATGGCAGCATGCCTTTGCGAAGTCGGTTAAAGCACTAGGAGCCACGATCGAAACTCAAGAATTCCCAAAGGACGACCATTTCAGTCTTCCGTTCTCCGTTCGTGACGTGGTTGCCAAATGGATGCAGAAAGCACTTGCCACACACAAGTAAAAAGAGGGCAGCGGCGAGGCAAACGAAGAATTGGTGAGAGGGTTTGAATGAACCGGAGAAGCGGAACTTCATCGTTCCAGGTCGCCACAATTGGAAGTTGTCGTCCCATCGCACACCGTAATTATTTCTCAAGCTTTGGAATATTCGCCACGATGTCTCCCAGTTGAGACTGATAAAAGTAATCGTCCGGAAGTTGAGCGTCGACAATTCCGGCGTCAATCGCTTTTTGAAAATAGGGTCTTGCTTTTTCATAGCCAGGAACAAACAACCGCATAATGATCCGGTTTACCTCGTTTGCCGGGAATTCACTCTCTTCAACAAATGCGAGTAATCGTACCAATCCATCGGGTTCCAGCATCCAATGTAAAGGGACATCTGAAAGTCCCGATCCGTCCCTGGCGAATTCAACGCTTGGGTTCGGACCGCAACCGTCCGGCAGGCCGAGCGGGCTTGCATGATTGACGTGGACAATTCGCAAATCCCGTCCTGAGCAATGGCCATCTTTCGCGCGAGTCAGCCACTGCAACAATCCGTGCTCAGGCTTCGTAATGACCTGACCGCACTGATCGCAACACCACGGGCCGAGGCTCAGTTCCACATCATCGCTGCTGTTCAGGAGTGCCAGCGGAGAATCAATGTGTGTCGTCAGTAACGTGTCAACTTCAACCCCGGCAGTCTTCAGAATCTCTAAACTATTTCTCAGATGTTTATGCAGGCCGTTCTTCGCGAGCATCTGATCGATGGCACGCTCAGGAGTCCCGAACGTGTCGCTCATCTGCTGGTAGCGGTCCATCAATCCGGCGACACCGCCCCCTTCGAGTCCGAGATACATGAGTGTGGCCAGCATGTAAATCTCAGCCGCTTTAAGAGGTTTTAGAAATGCCCGCAGATCCTGTTCGATCAATTGCCGCGCCGCGCGATCCCGTGCTTCGCTGGCCTCTTGCGCTAACTCAAGAACCCGCTGAACAATGTCGGAGTATTGCATAACAAACCTTTGGGAATATTGGAATGAAACCTTCACGGTTCCGGTGTGACCAGACAATTTGGCAATTCCTTGCGAAGCATGCCTCGCCCGGCTGGCGTTGTATGAGTCTCATCGAGATCAATCTTGTGGAGATTTGCCGTTCGATTCAGGTGCTGAAGCCCCACGTCGCTCACTTTGGTGTTAATAAGTTTGAGATCAGTAAGGGATGAAAGTCCAGTCAAATGATGAAGTTCTGCATCACCGATTTGGGTATTACTGAGGTTGAGGCTACCCAGGTTCGTGAGTCCTTTCAAATGTTCTATTCCGTCGTCGGTGAGTTGAGTCCCCTGAAGATCAAGACTTTGTCGCGTGGCATTCGCTGTGTTCAAAACGGAAAAACAGTACGTCATGAATCGATTCTTCTACTTTCGGACGATTTTCATGTGCACCTTTCAGACGTTAAGATTCCAGACGTTAAGAAGCCCTTACTTGATTGTGGTTGATTTTCGTATTATACTTGTTATACTTTTGTCGTCAAGTGAAAATACAACATCAGAAGGAGGTGCAGTCGTCAAGGCGAGATTCGATCTCGTTTCCTGAGCTGGTTTCTTGCGACGTTTTTTATCGATGAAGAATCTGTGGAAATAGTCATTGACCAGCGGTCATGGCGAATTTCTTCGTTGACTTATGTTCAAAAGATTTCATGTTTACGAATTTTTGCGTTGGGTTTGATGGGCTACGAAATCGCAACTGCGCTCGATGCAATGGTCGGTCTGCGAATCGGTTGGGGTCCATCGTTGCGCAAACGTCGCCAATGTTGCTCAACCATAGTTGCTCAAATACCTGCGCCAGTAAAAAAGCTGAGAATCCCTGTGAATCTCCAATGTTGCGCAAATGTTTGCCGAGTAGAAGTGTCGTGAATGCCAGGACATCACCAATGTTGCGCAAACTCATCGCTATCGTTGTGAAACCGATCGCGAAGATGAATTGCCATAGTTGCTCAAATGCCTGCGCCAGTGAAAAATGCGAAGAATCCCCGCAAATCTCCAATGTTGCGCAAACTCGTTGCGCAGGTGTCCCCAAAGTCGATCAACCATAGTTGCGCAGAACTTTGATCCTGCGAAAGTGCAAAAACCGATATCAATCCCCAACGTTGTGTAAGAATGTCCAATGTCGCTCAAGAATTTCGAAACCAAATTCCGTCAATGAAAGACAAGCAAGTGTTGGCTTTCACCGTTACGATACAAATTCGTAGCGCAAAGGCCCGTTAAACCACCTCCGCAGGGGAGGTGGGGTTTCGCGTTGAGGCTGTCAGTATTTGGAAGTTGAGAATGGTGAGCCACAACCCGTAGCATGGGCTTCAGCCCGTGCAACACAACATCTTGTGCGGGCTAAAGCCCACTCTACGAAAACTGGCAGCCTTTCCGCGAGATCTTTAACGCAAGCGACTCGTTGCGACGTGACCGTCGGCGAGCCATTATAAGGGTTTTCTTGCATCGTGTAGATTGTTTTTCTCACGAAATATGTTTTTCTCTTGTATGAACGGTTAGTGCTGAAAATGGATAACCTGTGATCGAAATCGATGCTGATATCGCCGTCATTGGTGCGGGCTTTAGTGGTAGCTTGATTGCCATGCTGCTTCACCGCATGGGCCTGCGACCTGTGTTGGTTGATCGCGGTTCTCATCCCCGCTTTGCGGTCGGAGAATCATCAACGCCGGTGGCAAACCTGATCCTGGAAGGGCTGGCACATCGTTACGATTTACCCCGGATCGCCCCGCTGGCCAATTACGCCAGTTGGAAGCGAACCTATCCCGAGATTGTTTGCGGACTGAAACGAGGTTTCAGTTATTTTCACCATGAATTCGGTCGAGACTTTCAGCCTCGTACTGACCGAGCGAATGAATTACTCGTCGCGGCGA
This sequence comes from uncultured Schlesneria sp., assembly GCA_903904835.1. Classification (GTDB taxonomy): domain Bacteria; phylum Planctomycetota; class Planctomycetia; order Planctomycetales; family Planctomycetaceae; genus Schlesneria. Next base: position 37,919 of record CAIVEI010000056.1, read on the forward strand.
GTCTCACCAATGAAGATGCCGATACTCACTGGCTTCGATCTGACTTCGATCGCTTTCTGGCTGCCGAAGTGGAGCGGATGGAGATTCCTTACTTTGATCAGACTTCGATCGAGCAATTGATCCCGCGAGGTGACGGCTGGGAACTCAACGGACGGTCTGAATCCCTGCAAGAGGCGATCAATATCCGAGCGGATTTTATGATTGACGCCTCTGGAGAAGGAGGCTTTTTAGCCAAAACTCTTGGGATCGAACCGCATCCCGATAACATGAAGACGCGATCGCGCGGGCTGTTTTCGCATTTCACGGATGTTGCTCGGTGGGGCGATCTCTACGCTGATCGAGGCGGCGATCGTTCGGGGCATCCCTACCCTTGTGACGACGCAGCGCTGCATCATGTTTTCGATGGTGGTTGGATGTGGGTGTTGCCGTTCGATAACGGTGTCACCAGTGCGGGGTTCGCACTCGATCCCGACCGGTTCCCGCGCGAAACAAGCGGCAGTCCCGAGACCGAATGGGCTACGATGATGGATCGTTTGCCGGCCGTGGCAGAACAGTTCGCACGAGCCAAACTAATCGTCCCGTGGCGACAGACCGGGCGAATGCAGCGCCGCTTGAGCCGGTCTGCTGGGCCGAACTGGGTCATGCTTCCGAACACGGCGGCGTTTCATGATCCGCTGCACAGTACCGGGAACACCTTCACGTTGATCGGGATCGAACGATTGATGGACATGTTCGAACGATGCTGGGGTCGACCGGAACTGGAGGGCGAACTTCGGAAATATGATGCTCTGGTCCAGAAAGAGGTCGAGTTTATTGACCTCGTCGTCAGCGGCAGTTTTGCAGGGTTCAGGCAGTTTGAGCGGATGATTGCGATGTCGATGTTTTACTTTGCCACATCAATTTTTTCGGAGGAAGAACGTCGAGCGGGTCGGGTGGCGAAAGGAGCCGCATTCCTCAGTGCCGATCGGCCGGAACTGCGCACTGCTTTGAATCAGGCGGTGCAGGACATTAGCGATCCAGCGGTCTCTTCGGCCGATTTTACGGCCAGAATCACTGCGGCAATCAAACCGTTTAACCGAGTCGGATTGTGTGATCCGCTCAGGCTGAATATGTACCCGTATGAGTTTTCATAGATTGCGGATGGGGTTTTGTGGTGGATTAGATGGTGCCACGGCGAATATTAAGATTGTGGGAGATTCGGGGACTTTTTTTGAACAGTTCACGGCAACGTCCGCAGTCGTGTCTTCCGGACCAAAGGTCCAGCAGTTCAAATAGCCAGGGCCATCGGCCCTGGTGCAGTTGCCATACGACTCTTTTTTAGGCCTGAAGGGTCGACCATTCGTTTGTACGGTGGCTATTGTCGGGCGTTTCGAGAACGGACGGCCCTACAGGCCTGCCTAATCCAATTATTGATTTACCAGGGCCGTTGGCCCTGGCTATTTGAACTGCTGGCCCATTTGGGCCGGAAGACAGTCAAAGACGTATTGACAAACTACGAATTCGCCATTTTCGCTGAGTCAAACTCGATTTCGATTGGCGAATAAATTTAGATTCCGCCCGTAACCTTATGCAGCAATCAGCGGATTAATCGACTATGATTTAACAGGCGGATTGAGACCAGCGCATGAAGTACTATCCCTGATGGATTGAGGGAAACCAGTCTGCGTGAACCTTTGGGTTCTTGCGCTTTTGACTGGAGTCTGCAGTAATTGGATACGCCAATCGTTCGAGGAGAACGAAGATGCGGTTTGTGGTTTGGATCGGACTCGTGATCGGGGGAATTGTTTGTCTCGGCGGTTCGTCGAGCGCACAAGGAGGCCGCCAGCGGCTGATGTTTCCCATCGACAACCGAGTCACCGCCGAAATCGATCGCGGTCTGCAACAGGCGATCGATGAAGCTCAAGCATTCATCGAGCAAAAGCAATACGCTCCCGCAGTGATCCGTTTGCAGTCTGTCCTGGATCATCCCGAAGACTATTTCCTGGAGAAGGATTTCCGATTTAAGAAACCTGTCGGAGTCCGAGCTCTGTCCTTGCAGATGCTGGCAGACCTCCCGCCGCAGGGACAGAACGCTTACGAGTTGCAGGTGGGTAGCATCGCTCGCGATCTTTTGAAAGAGGGCCTGCTCACCAATAACATTGAAAAGTTGTATGAAGTTGCCTCCAGCTATCAAACGACGTCGGCCGGGTTTGAGGCGTTGCAGGTGCTTACGGGTATGGCCTTCGACCATGACCGTCTGATCGAAGCGGGATTTCTTTGTGAAACAATGTTGCGCCACCCAAAATCAACGGGGCCGATCAAGACCTCGTTGTTACTGCGGTCTGCGTTTGCGTGGTATCTGGCTGGGGAGGCTGACCGAAGTCTAACGGCGCTCGCAGCTTTGAATGAAGTGAAGGGGGATGCCTCATGGCAGGTCGGTGGGCGTGCAATCACTCCGTTTAAAAATCTGGAGGACGCTCCGGAATGGCTCGCGACTCATTTCGGTCCCGTTCTGCGATCGAATGCCCAAACCGTGGGCGATTGGGAAATGCCTCGCGGCGGATTGACCGGGAACGAATCGGCCAGTCCGACGTGCCCGGTTGGCGGCGGGTTGTGGGCGATTTCTTCGCGACAGTATTTGAGGTTTGTCTCGGACGATGTGGTGAATCAGCAGCGGATTGAGGGATTCGACCAGTTGACCAGCCAACTCGAAAAAATGATGCGCGACAATAACCGGTTAACGCAACCTGCCGCGATCCCGGTCATCGTGGGTGATGTCGTTGTCTATCGAACGTTGAATGATGTCACGGCAGTCAGCCTGAAAACAGGCCGTTTGTTATGGCGTTCAGCAACGACCGACGGAATGCTTGGTTGGATTTTTCAAAGCCCGTTAGCCAGTTCCGACATGATTTCCGCAGCATCACCGGTGACGTTTCGAGGATATCTTCGGCGGAAACTGTTTCGCGATCAGCTTTCCGGTTCGTTGACCAGTGACGGCAAGAACCTTTATGCGATTGAAGAATCGGAATCACAGTTCAGTGTGTATCTTCCTCGCAGTCGCCAGCAGTTTGGGGCACAGACGATTTCCGATCCTGTGAACAAACTGGTCGCCTATGACCTGAAAGGGGGACGACTTGTCTGGGAGATTGGCGGACAGAATGGAACTCCACCCATCGAATTCTCCGGGTTCTTCTTCGCTGGTCCTCCGCTGCCGTTTGCAGGAAGATTATATTGTCTTGCCGTATCAAAGAATGAGATGCGACTGGTCTGTCTCACTTCCGAAGAAAAAACCGCAAAGCTCGAATGGTCGCAGGCGTTAATTACCACGGACCGAGCTGTGTTCGAAGCACCTTTCCGGGAGGCGGGTCTGATTCCTGCCATGTCAGATGGACTGATGATCTGTCCTACCGCATACGGTTCGGTCGTCGCTTTTGATGTCGTCCAGCGACAATTGAAATGGGGCTATTCGTACGATTCTCCGGCGCGGAAAAGCTTGCAGGGGGGGGGCGAAGTCGTCGCTGACGTTGAAACGGGGCGCTGGCTTGATAGCAGCCCAGTTCTGGCCGGTGGCCACGTCGTGTTAACGCCTCGTGATTCCAGTGAAATCCACTGTTTGAATCTTGTCGATGGCACCAGGGTCTGGAAACGGCAGCGACAACAGGGGCTGTATGTCGCTTGTGTGAATGGTGATCAAGTTATTGTCGTGGGACAGTCTCAAGTCGTGGCCTTTTCGCTGGCTGACGGTTCCGAAGTATGGAATCAACCGATGGAAATCCCCGAACCGAGTGGACGGGGTGTTCGTATCGGTTCGCAATATCTGATCCCGTTATCAACCGGCCACATCGCGACCCTTGATTTGACGACCGGCCAGATTCTCGGTCGATCAAGGCTTCCAGGAAATCGCATCCCGGGCAATCTGGCTGTCGGAGAGGGTGCCCTTGTTTCTTGTGGAATTCATGACGTCGTTGGTTTTCGTCCGCTCGGCGAAATTGAACAGCAGATTGATCATCAGTTAGCGGCCAACTCCGCGAATGCGGAAGCACTCGCATTGCGAGGAGAATTGAGGCTGCATCGAGGGAAAGAAGCCGATGCGATCGACGATCTGCGTCGGTCATTGAAGCAACAGCCTCAACTGCGTGTGAAACGGATTCTGGTCGAAGCGATGCTTGATCGCTCTCGAAACGATCCGCGTCAATTGTTGCAATCTTCCGCCGAGTTACAGTCGCATTCAGAAGATCCTCGACAGAAGATCGAGGTGATGCAATTGCTCGCGTCGTCGCTCAACGCGACTGGCGATCGGGCCGGTGCCGTCGCGCAGCTCTTTCGGGCGGCCCTTGCGATGCAAATCCCTGATGAAATGGTTGCCAGCGGACCTGATCATTTTGTTTCGCTCGAACAAAGTCTTCGATCGCAATTATTCGGGATCTATGATGCAGCCAGCTCCAGCGAGCGAGCGGAAATCGTCAAAGTATTTGGCAGGGAACTCGACGCGATCCTGGCGACGGCAGATCGAAATCACCTCTTGTTAAAGTTCGTGAAATTCACGATCGGGCACCCTGCTGCCGATCGATTGTTGCTGCGACTGGCCGAGGCAAACGACGTTTTGCCGGGCGAGTTGTCCCGAACGAAGCTCTTGGAGAGGATTGCCGGTTCCGAAGATAAACAGGTTGCTGCGACTGCGGTCGCCGCACTGGCCTCGCGATTTCTGATGTCGAACGCCCCCATAGAAGCCAGACTCTGGATTGAGGAACTCGGTCGGCGGTTTCCCTCAGAACCCTTGCGTGATGGAAAGACAACCGGTCGGCAATTGAGTGACGAATGGATGGCTCGAAACGATATTCGTCAGTTGAATATTGCCAGGGTGAACTGGCCTCAAGGTCAGGTTGATGTCAATCGGACGGAAAATCATTTGACACAGGCGACATGGCCTGTGGATGTCGTCACTCATGTCGGCAATTACTTTAAAGGCTGGACCTTCGAAACGGATGCGCTGGTCACAACGTTGACCGCGCGAGACCCGAATTTCAAAGTCGTCTGGCGGTTCCCGCTGGTGAATCCCGCGAATGAACTACGGATCCATCCGAGTCAGTTGCATATCCGGGGACGGCGACTCGCATTTTCTTCCGGGATGTGGCTCGCTGTCATGGAAGTTGCAGATTCCCAAAGCGAGCCACGACTGCTCTTTGAGAAATCGCTGCGGCCGAGTGCATTTGTAGTGACCCGCGGGAACAATACGCCTGTCGAACGTCGTCTGCTCCCGAACGGACGACGTTTTCAGTTGTTGTACGACAATCGAGGCTCGGCAGGCTTCTTGATTGGACTCGCCGACGACGCGGTCTTTTATCAATTAGACAATCGTCTTTTCGCCGCCGATCCCGAAACGGGTCAGACTTTGTGGTCGCGAACGGGTTCAGTATTTGCCAAAGCCGATGCAACGGCTGACAAGTCGCTCGTCGTCAATGCGCCTGACAACGGAGCCTACTTGTTGCGAACAATTGACGGAACGATTCAACAACAGCATCGGGGAAACGCGAACGAGACCCCGATCTGGTTTCGTGGGACGCGTCGATTGAGTCTGCGCAATCAGGGTGTCGACCAGCGAGTTTTCGAACTGCGCGATTTCGACGGCGATCGCGTGATCTGGCAATCTCAACATCAGGCGACCAGCGTCCCCAGCGTGATTGATGACGAAGATCTCGCGATCCTCGAACCGAGTGGAAAGCTGACGGTGCTGAAACTCGCCACGGGAGAAGTACGACTGACAACAGACTTACCTGTCAAACGGCCACTTCGAGGGATCGTCGTCATGGCGGCACAGCGCTGGGAAGATCGGTACATCATCGTGGCGGGGGTCCAGTCAAAGAATTCGGCCGAGCGTCGAGTGATCCCACTGAATTTCGGATCACCAAAAGACTTTCAATCACCCAGGGAATTGGGTGCTCCGTCAAACGTGGCATTTACGATCGATGGAACCGTTTGTTCGATCGACCGGAAAGACGGGAAGGTGCTGTGGTCGGTGCCCGTGGCGGAATTAGCCTTTGATACGGCTCAACCTGTGAGTGTTCCGGTGCTGGTGTTAGCGTCGTGGTACGTCGACATCGACGCGCGGAATGGTTTTCCGCTGGCGCCAAAACTTTCGTCTCTGATTCTCGACAAGCGGACGGGTGCCAAGATTTACGAGAAGCAGGAAGCGCTCGACCCGGGCGGACGAGGTGTCCAATTCGTTCCTTCGATTGATAACCGTAAGTTGGTTGTCGACTTCTATCACTTTCAGTTAGAACTGACGTTTCCACAGCCAAAATAGTGATTAATCGATACGCAACGGATGCGACTATTCCATAAATCGTAGCGGGGGCTTCCAGCCACCGTCATCGAAATGTCGTGGAGTTTTTCAAACTTCACCACGAAAAAATGCGAGGAGGCTGAACGCCTCCTCTACGAGAACTAACAACCTCTTCGGGAAAATACGATGATTCACCGCTTGATTCTTGTTCCCATCCTGGCCTGTCTGATTTCTTTCCAGGTGGTTAATGCCGACTCACCTCCGCCAGAACCCGCAGGGATGAAAACCCTGTTCAACGGAAAAGATCTGGATGGCTGGGACGGTGACCCAAGACTTTGGAACGTCAAAGACGAAGTGATTCACGGCGAGACGACACCGGAAGCGGCTGCTAATGGAAATACGTTTCTGATTTGCAAAGACACTCGGACAAAGGATTTCGATCTGCGTCTCTCGTTCCGATGCAACGCCACCAACAATTCCGGGATTCAATATCGATCCAAACACATCACCGATCCAAACGTCAAAAACAACTGGGTTGTTCGTGGCTATCAGCACGAACTTCGCAATGAAGTCACCTTGCCCAATATTTCTGGCTTCATTTATGACGAAGGGGGAAAACGGGGACGCATCTGTCTGGCTGGTGAGCAGGCCAAATGGGATAAAGAAGGAAAGCACGTCATTAAATCGGATCTGATCGATCAGGCGAAATTTCAGTCACTGTTCAAACTCGACGACTGGAATGATGTGGTCATCATCGCGAAAGGAAACCACATCCAGCATTATCTGAATAACAAGCTGATTCTCGACTTTACGGACGAAGACCCCCAGAACGCGTTGTCCGAGGGGATCATGGCGCTCCAACTGCACGCCGGAAAACCGATGTGGGCAGAATTCAAGAATATCCGGATCGTCGAGCTTAAATAACGACGGTTTTGACGAACTTCTTAATCAGGGATTTGTGCCACTGCTTTTGAGTCCACGGAGAAGCGGTGGCTTCGCTTTCCCATTGCCAGAACAGCACGCGAGACCGAAAACGGGCAAGCAGTGGCACGCTGACAGTGAGAAACCACGTACTCGCGAGTCAGGTTCTGTCATCCGTTTCGCTGGAAATTCTTCCGCCAAAATGGCACCATTGAGTTTTTGGTGGTAGCTGAAGCTAGCTGCAAAAACGGCAGATTACGGCCCTGTGGTTTCGTCATAACCCTTCGTTTTTGCCGTAAATCCTTTATTTTCAAGCCAATTCTACTGCCAGAATGCGGTTGGCGCGGTCTTTGCATTTGGGGATAGGAACACCGTACTTTCCTGTCAACAATCCTCCTTTTACCAATGGAGACGGCAACTATGGCTATTCAAGAAAAAATCATCGGTATCGATCTTGGCACGACGAACTCCGTCGTCTCCGTCATGGAAGGGGGCGAAGTCAAGGTTATCGCCAATCAGGACGGCAATCGAATCACTCCGTCGGTCGTGGCCTACACCGAAAAGGGAGATCGTCTGGTTGGTGACCCCGCCAAGCGACAGGCAGTCACGAATCCAAAGAACACGATCTACTCGATCAAGCGGTTCATGGGACGACGACACAGCGAAGTCGAATCAGAAGAAAAGATGGTCCCCTACAAAATCGTCGGTGGGCCTGCTGAATACGTGAAGGTCGAAGTTCACGGCAAGACGTACACTCCTCCGGAAGTCTCGGCTCAGATTCTTCGTAAGCTGAAAGAGGCTGCCGAAGCCTATCTCGGTCATACGGTCAGCCGGGCTGTGATCACCGTTCCTGCCTATTTCAACGATGCTCAACGCCAGGCCACCAAGGACGCTGGTGAGATCGCCGGTTTGAAGGTCGAACGAATCATCAACGAGCCAACCGCTGCGGCCCTGGCTTACGGATTGCAGAATAAGAAGAACGAAAAGATCGCGGTTTTCGACCTCGGCGGTGGAACGTTCGACGTTTCAGTGCTCGAAGTCGATAACGAACTGGTTGAAGTTCTCAGCACCAACGGCGATACACACCTCGGTGGTGACGACTTTGACGAAGTGTTGATCAAGCACATTGCCGACAAGTTCCAGGCTGAACACGGTATCGATCTTCGTAAGGACGCGATGGCGCTGCAGCGATTGCGCGAAGCGGCCGAAAAGGCCAAGAAAGAACTCTCAGGTCAACAGTCGACCGACGTGAACCTGCCGTTCATTACGGCTGACGCGACTGGTGCGAAGCACTTGCAAATGACCGTGACCCGAGCGGAATTCGAGCGGATGGTTGATCATCTGATTGAACGCTGCCGTAAGCCGGTCGAAAACGCTCTTCGCGATGCCAAGCTGTCACCCAGCCAGATCGACGAAGTGGTGCTGGTCGGTGGTTCGACTCGCGTTCCGAAAGTGCAAGAGTTCGTCAAGAAGATGTTCGGTGGGAAAGAGCCTCACCGGGGTGTGAATCCTGACGAAGTGGTGTCGATCGGTGCTGCGATTCAAGGGGGGATCATCTCGGGCGACGTCAAAGACATGGTGCTGCTCGACGTGACACCGCTGTCGCTGGGTCTGGAAACCGAAGGGGGCGTACTGACGGTCTTGATCGAACGTAACACAACGATTCCCAAGACGGCGACCCAGACGTTCTCGACGGCGGCAGACGGTCAGACGGCCGTGACGATCAGCGTCTATCAGGGCGAGCGTCCAATGGCTCGCGACAATCGTCTGCTCAATCAGTTCAATCTGGAAGGGATTTTGCCAGCTCCGCGTGGTACGCCGAAGATCGAAGTCACCTTTGACATCGACGTCAACGGGATTCTGAACGTCAAAGCCAAGGATCAAGCCACGGGCAAAGAGCATTCGGTGAAGATCGAGAACTCCAGTGGCCTCGATTCTGGCGAAATCGAAAAGATGAAGAAAGACGCCGAAGCCCATGCGGCCGAGGATAAGCATCGTCGTGAACTGGCCGAAGCCAAGAACAAAGCTTCGACCTCGGTTTACGAAGTGGAAAAGATTCTGAAAGAACATGGTGCGAAACTCGACGCGGCCTCAAAGGGGGCTGTCGAAGCGAGCATCGAAAAGGTGAAAGCCGCCGAAAAGGGCGACGACATCGCTGCGATTACTTCTGCGGTTGATGGACTGCAACAGGCCAGCTTCGCTCTCAGCCAGCACATGCAGGCTGGCGCAGGCGCGGCAGGAGCAGACGGCGCTGCCGGTCCTCAGGCATCGGCTAACGGTGCCAAGGCGGATGAAGAAGTGATCGACGCGGAATTCGAAAAGAAGAGCTGATCAGTCACAAAAGAAATTCAGACGGAGAGGAACGGCGTGTGCTGTTCCTTCCTCTGACTCTTGAATACGACAATCGATCGAAGTACCTGGCGAGCCGAGCGGCGTCAGCCCTCGGATTCTAGAGCCAATCAAGAATCCGACGGCCGACGCCGTTTGGCTCGCATTTTTTTGGGGAGACGCATCATGGCATTTCGTCCCGACAAACTGACCGTTAAAGCGCAAGAGGCTCTTCAGTCCGCACAGCAATTGGCGGAATCGCAGGGGAACGCTCAACTGGTCCCTCTGCATCTGCTGAAGGCCCTGCTGGACGAAAAAGAGGGGATTGTCCGGCCGCTGATGGAGAAGATCGGGATCCGCGTACCCCAGTTGCGAACGATCATTGAAGCCGATCTGAACAAGCTGCCGCGAAGCTCGGGTGGTGGTGGTCAAGTTGCAGCCAGTACCGCGATTCGCCAGGTGCTGGACAAAGCGACTGAACTGGCCGACGGAATGAAGGACGCCTTCGTTTCCACAGAACACCTGGTACTCGCATTGACTCAAGTCGACGATCAGGCTCAACGAGTCCTCAAACTGAACGGTGTGACCGATGCCGACGTCATGAGTGCACTGAAATCGGTACGCGGCTCACAAACCGTCACCGATCAGAATCCCGAAGGGAAGTATCAGGCTCTCGAAAAATACGGAAAGGATCTCGTGGCGCTGGCCCGTCTTGGCAAGATCGATCCTGTGATTGGCCGCGATCAGGAAATCCGTCGCGTCATCCAGGTTCTGTCCCGACGGCGTAAGAACAACCCGGTCCTGATCGGGGACGCGGGTGTTGGAAAGACCGCAATCGTTGAAGGACTTGCTCATCGAATCGTGATGGGCGACGTTCCACAAAACTTGAAAGATAAGACTGTCATTGCGCTCGACATGGGGGCATTGATCGCCGGTGCGAAGTATCGCGGTGAGTTCGAAGACCGACTGAAGGCTGTGCTGAAAGAAGTCCAGGAAGCCCAGGGCCGGGTCATTCTGTTCATTGATGAATTGCACACCGTCGTCGGCGCGGGTGCGTCAGAAGGAGCGATGGATGCGGCGAATCTCTTGAAACCCGCGTTGGCTCGCGGCGAACTGCACTGTGTCGGCGCCACAACGCTGGATGAATATCGCAAATCGATTGAAAAGGACCCCGCGCTGGAACGTCGGTTCCAGCCTGTTCTGGTCAACGAGCCAAGCGTCGAAGATACGATCTCGATTCTGCGAGGGTTGAAGTCGCGGTACGAATCACATCACGGTGTCCGGATCACCGACGACGCGTTGATCGGAGCGGCCACGTTGTCCGATCGCTACATCAATGACAGGTTTCTGCCTGACAAGGCCATCGACCTGGTCGATGAAGCGGCGAGTCGTCTGCGGATGGAAATGGATTCGATGCCGACCGAGATCGACGAGGCGACTCGCCAGTTAACTCGTCTACAAATCGAAGCCGCAGCTCTTGCGCAAGAGTCTAGTGCTGATAGCAAGACTCGACTACAGGATCTGCGTCGGCAGATCGCTGATCGCGAAGAAAGCGTCAACACACTGAAGGCACGATGGCAAACGGAAAAGGATGCTCTGGTCTCGATCCGTCCTCTCAAGGAAGAGATCGAAAGGCTGGTTACGGCCTACGATCATGCCTTCACTCAGGCACAACGGACCAATTCCAACGAAGAGTACATCAAGGCACTCGAAGTCCAGAAGCAGCTCGATGAAGCCAAGAAGAAGCTGGCCAAGGCCGAGCAACGTGCCGCTCAGCTTGGCGATCCAGGTCAACGGCTGTTGCGCGAAGAAGTCACGCAGGAAGACATCGCCAAGGTTGTCGGCACCTGGACCGGCATCCCCGTGTCGCGACTACTACAGACCGAAAAGACCAAGCTGCTCGAAATGGAAGATCACATCCATCATCGGATGATCAACCAGCAAGAGGCGGTCACGGCGGTGGCGAATGCCGTCCGTCGGTCTCGTTCGGGTTTGCAGGACCCCAATCGACCAATCGGTTCGTTCATCTTCCTCGGCCCCACCGGTGTCGGCAAAACCGAACTGTGTAAAGCCCTTGCCGAATTCCTGTTCGATGATGAACGAGCCATGGTCCGGATCGACATGAGTGAATTCATGGAGAAGCATTCAGTGGCCCGGCTGATCGGTGCACCTCCCGGATACGTCGGCTACGAAGAGGGTGGCAAGCTGACCGAAGCGGTTCGCCGTCGTCCCTATTCGGTGCTCTTGCTGGATGAAATCGAAAAAGCACATCGAGACGTGTTTAACGTCCTGCTGCAACTGCTCGACGACGGGCGGCTGACAGACAGTCACGGTCGCACGGTCGACTTCACGAATACGATCGTCGTCATGACGTCGAATATCGGCAGCCAGACGATCATGGATCTGGCAGGTAAAGAAGACGATAAAGAGATCGAACGCCGAGTCCTTCATGCACTGCGAAAGGAATTCCTGCCCGAGTTCCTGAACCGTGTTGACGAAGTAATTGTGTTCCACCCACTGACGCGAAACGAAATCCGACAGATCGTCGACCTGCAACTGATTCGGCTGGAAAAGCGAGTCGAGGAAAACGGCTTTACGCTGAACGTCACCGATGGAGCTCGGAAGCAACTTGCCGAAGAGGGTTACGATCCGGTTTATGGAGCTCGTCCGTTGAAGAGAGTGATCCAGCATCGCCTGCAGAACGAACTGGCCAACGCGATCCTCAGCGGCCAATTCGCCGACGGCGATCGGATCACCATCGATGTCCAGAACGGAGACTTTACTTTTGGCGGCAAGAGCGAGGAATAGAAACGGATTCTTCGTTTTCTTCGTTAGCCCGACGCGCAAGCGAGGGATTTTACGGTGTTCTCCACGTTTGGCGGTGAAAACGAAAAATAGCAGCGGATTGCGCGATGGTCAGACTAAGGCGTTCTGCAAATACGGTCGCTCTCGCAGAGAGTGACCGTATTTTTCGATAAGGAATTAGACAATCCTTCCAGTGGTAGTAGAATGGGACGATCGTCGGGTAAACGTTGCGCACAAGAGGTAATCTCGGATGACCACGGTAGCTATCCTTCCCGTTGAGACAACGCTGGGTACTCGTTCCTACCAGGCGTTTTCCGGCCAACGCTGTGCTGAGGGAACAACAGCAGGCGCGGCGTTGGACGCGCTTTCGCTTCGGTTCCCGGAGTTGGCTGATGAGCCAATGATCGTCGTCCAGCGTTTTCGCCCGGATCAATTCTTTTCCGCTACACAACAACAGCGGTTGCAGGAGTTGATGCATCTCTGGCGCGAGGCGCGTGATACGGGTCAGCCGTTGTTACCGTCTGACCAGGAAGAATTGGATTCTTTGATCGATGCTGAGTTGGTTGCTAGTGGTCAGCGTGCGGAATATGTCGCGCGAGGGCTGGGAAAATGAATCCGCGATACGCCCTGGTGGCGGCTCGTGCAGGGCATCGGTGTGAGTACTGTCACGCTCCTGAGGCGATCTTCAATTTCCCGTTTGAAGTGGAACACGTCGTTCCGCCAGGTCAATTGGGATCTGACACTGAAGACAATTGGGGCTTAGCTTGCCGCTCGTGCAATCTTTATAAGAGTGACGAAGTGCAACATGAAGACCCTGAAACCGGCAAATTGGTGGGAATCTTTCATCCCCGACAACAAATCTGGGACGAACATTTTGCGGTCGTTATCGACGATGGTGTTTTGATCGGCCTGACCCCATGTGGACGCGCAACCGCAGCACGGCTGCGATTGAACTCAACGACTCAATGTCATGCCAGACAGCAGTGGGCTCGGCTGGGCCTTTTTCCTTGAAATTGCGATCAAGAGTCTTAACCCAAATTTTCATTCAATCGAAATAACCGCTTGGCATTCGCCGTCGTCGCACCGGCGATTTCTTCTTTCGAGACTCCGCGAATCTCGGCGAGGCAGGCGGCGGTCAGCCGGACATGGGCTGGTTCGTTCCGTTTGCCGCGAAATGGAGTCGGGGCCAGATAGGGCGAATCGGTCTCAATCAGCAGTCGATCCAATGGGATCGTGGCCGCCAGTTGACGCAGGCTTTCGTTCTTCTTGAACGTCACCATGCCGCCCATTGATAAGTACATCCCCATCTCCAGGCACGCGGCTGCCGTCTCGGCCGATCCACAAAAGGCGTGCATCACGCCATTCAGTGGTGATCGGGCGGAGTGCTTACGTAACTGGGCCACCGTTTCCGGTTCAGCCTCACGGCAATGAACGACAAACGGAAGATTCAGTTGTTGTGACAATTCCAGGTGTCGATCGAAGTATTCCGCCTGCAGGTCTAGCGGCGAATGATCCCAGTACTTGTCGAGTCCCGTCTCTCCCAGCCCGACCACCTTGGGTGATTTTGCCAGCTCGACAATCTGCTTCCAGTCATCCGGCTGAGCGGCAGACACGTAATTGGGGTGAAGTCCAACGGTGGCATAGACCTGAGGGTATCGCTCGCTCAGCTCGATGACTCGACGACAGCTATCCAGAGTGATCCCGATGGCGACCATAGCCACGATCCCCGCATCAACCGCCCGGGCGATGGTCTCTGCACAGTCCTGCGTAAAAGCATCTTCATCAAGATGGCAATGAGTGTCGATCCATTCCACGGGATATTCCTTTTGTAACCGTCAGCTGAATCGCGATGTGGATATTGCCTGCAAGCCTTCACGTTCGGGAGGGCGAGATTTTTAATGAATGTTAACCATCAAATCGCAGCCGCCGCCAAATAAATCAAACGCTTATATCATAGGCGAGAGTTCTTGATTCGATCGCTTCCAGATGCAGTGATGATCCACCATCCCTCTCGATCGCTCGGTGCGGGTCTTTCCAGTTCCCCGCGATTCACGAGCAACTCCCTGACTCTCGGCATTTCATTGTCCCATTTATTCCTATGTCCGTCAGCCTCTGATGTAGTCGCACTCCTTTGCTCAACGGTAAGACCAAAATGATCGCCAAGTTCTTTTAGAAGTTTATCTTTGCATAGCGGATACTTTATGGAACCACCGCGTGCTTCGATCCATTTGAGAAGCTGAAATCCGCATTCGGTACGTTTATAAGTCTCGGGAAACGAATCAATCACTATGACCCTTTCACGGTTCGGCCACAATATCCGACAGCGGCACGCCCATCGCCCTCGCGAACCTACGAAGCATGCTGATTCGTGGATCATAGCTGTTCAGGAACTGGTTGACCCTCTTGCGAGCTGTTTCCTCATCATACCCGGGTGAGGCTCCCGCAGAGCCGCTAAGTCGATGCGTACACAACTTCACAACTCAATCTTCGTCTGACACTTCTGGGAAATCCCTGATCTGCCGGTAATGCTAAGCCGCAGCTCCGGCTCCAGCCGTCGTCAACTCCCGCAGGCGTTCGGTCAACTGCTTTTCAGAAGCGAGGATCTCGTTGATCAGCGTCGTTGCTTCGGGATCGTCGACGCACGTATGCGACGCTTCTTCGAGCTCGGCGATCACTCCCTTTTGATTGGTGAGGATCAGCTTCGAAAGATACTTCAGCGAGAGAAAGTGAAGATCGGTGTAGGTGGCGGGAAAGCCGCCAAAGTCGATCGTCCAGCGGCGGTCGGTCAGTAATGCCGACAGCTTTTCCACGTGTTCCTGCTGGGTGGCAACCAGCTTGGGAAACTCCTGTTCCAAGTTTGCCTGGGCTTTGCTGGTCCATGAGGAACAGTGGCCGACATATTGAAGCAGGCTGCGCCCGACATCGATCAGCAACTGATTCAGTTTCGCGTTGTGGTGAACGTGCGGCATGGCTCAACTAGCAGTCTATGAATTGTGGCAACTTTCGAAATCGGGCGTCTGAAACGGTCCTACACCTGATTGCGAAACGCATACTAAAACAAGGCGTGTGCGGCGTGCAAAGCGACTTTCGACAACGGATCAATGATGATCCCCAGAAACACGACCATTCCGGAAACCAGCATGACGTACAGCGCCGGCGATGAACTGGCCGCCATCGAGACCGGGACGGCATCCGCAGGACGAGTATCCATGCACATCGTCTTGGCGACTCGCAGGTAATAGAACAGGCTAATGACAGTGTTTAAACCGCCTGCAGCCAGAACCACCCACATGAACCAATGGACGTTGGTCGCCTCGTACACCGAAGCGAAGATGAAGGCTTTTCCGTAGAAACCACCCAGTGGTGGAATCCCGACCAGGCTGAACATGCAGATGGCCATGCAGATCGCCAGCACGGGAACTTGCTGGGCCAGACCTTTGTAATCATCGATTTCTTCAGAATAGGTCTGATTGCGGATCAAGGCGACGATCGCAAATGCACCCAGGTTCATAAAGAGATAAACACAGAGGTAATACAGCAGGCCTTCCATCGCTCGCGGACCATTTTCCTGATGGTTCCCCTGGAACACCAGATCTGTCTGAACGCTTTGCAGGACCAACAGTGCCGAGACCGCCATCAACATGTAACCGGCATGAGCAATCGTCGAATAGGCCAGCATTCGCTTGATGTTCTGTTGTGAATAAGCGGCCAGATTGCCGAATGTGGTCGTGACAATCGCGATCAGTCCCAGCCCCAATCCACATGAAAGTGAGAGTTGGCTCAACGCACCTGAACCATCACCAGCCAGGCTCGTCGTCAGCCGGACAAGCAGGGCGAAGGCAGCAGCCTTGGAACCGACCGACAGGAAGCCGCCAACCTCAGCAGGAGCACCGTGAAATGCGTCTGGACACCAGAAGTGGAACGGAACCAGTGACAGCTTAAACGCGAAGCCAACAGCAATCATCAGCAAGGCCAAGGCGACACAGCGCGTGGCGGGGTCTTGCATGCCAGCATGACTCGCGAAGACCGCTTGAAACCGCGGAGCCAACTCAGAAAATTGGGCTGTACCAAGAATCCCCGTCAGCAAGCTGATTCCAAACAGCATTACGCCTGCCGCACCGGCACCGTAAACAACGAACTTCAGTGCCGCTTCGCTGCTGCGGCGTTTTCCTTTGAGGAAGCCGGTCATCGCATAGCTGGGAACGCTGGCCATTTCGATGCCGATAAACAGCATCAACAGATGGTTGGCACTCGACATCAACATCATGCCGATCACAGCACCACAAAGCAGCGAGTAGAAATCGGGTGCGTCTTCGTCGTCCGGGATTCCGGTCAGTACAGTCAGTGCGATGACAAAGACCAGGAAGAACGTCAGAAACCCGCGGAAGAAGATCGAGAATTCATCGTGGATGGCGAGGCCGGTAAAGACCTCTACCGGAACAGTTTGCGAATTACCAAATTCCCAGAACTGAAACAGCACAATGACAAACGAAGCCATACCACCAAGTAATGCAAACCAGTGGGTGGGGATGATGCGGTCAAGACTGACCAGTCGCGCTACAAGCATCAGGACGATGGAGCACGAGAGCACCAGTTCTGGCAAAAAGATGGTCAATGAACGAAGGATCGAGGCTTGCTGAGCCACGTCTCCGCTCAAGAACTGCTTAAAGAGAGCTTCAAAGTCCATCGGTTTGGCGATCAGGAAAACGGCTTGCGGAATTAGTACAACGAACGCCAGCAACTACTACGGCAACTGCGATGTGTGAATCGCACCGTAAAGGGTCTCATACGACGAAGCAAGGCTTTGTGTCAGTGCCTGAATCGATCCATGCATCGGGTCGAAGAGCAAGTGAGGCAGCACACCGAACAGAATCGCCGTCGCGACCAGCGTATAACCAATCGCGAGTTCGCGAGAATTCATTTCGACCAGAGCTTCAGGATGTGGTCCCTTATATTCAGGACCGAGATAAACTCGTTGCATCGTCCACAGAATGTAACCGGCAGTCAGAATCACGCCACTGGCGGCAACGATTGCCAGCAGGGGACTGAAGTTCCAGCAGGCGAGGACCGAAAAAACTTCGCCAACGAATCCACACAGTCCGGGGAGTCCCAAGCCTGCGAAGAAGATCACAGCAGCCAATCCGGCGTAGTGAGGCATCAACTGGGCAATTCCACCAAACTTGTTGATATCACGATGGTGGACTCGGTCGTACAGCACGCCCACCATAAAGAACATGCCCGTTGATGAAATGCCGTGAGCGATCATTTGGAACATTGCAGCATTCAGCCCCATTTCCCAATATTCGCGGCCAACGGTTTTACCGTCGACGATCTTCCAGACGGCGATCCCCAGCAGGACGTAACCCATGTGACTGACGGAGCTGTAAGCGACCAGTCGCTTAAAGTCAGTCTGAGCCATTGCGGCGAATGCACCGTAGATAATGCTGAAGACACCCAGAGCCGCCAAAAAGTAGGCAGCATACTGGGCACCGTAAGGACAAAGTGGAAACGCGATGCGGATGATGCCGTAACCACCCATCTTCAGCAGCACACCAGCTAGAATCATCGAGATCGGCGTGGGAGCTTCGACGTGAGCGTCTGGCAACCATGTATGGAACGGGAACGATGGCAGCTTAATCGCAAAGCCGATAAACAGCATGATGAATGCCGCGACTTGCATCGACATCCCGTAAACGTGTGACTTTCCAGCGGACGTTCCACCAGCGATTCTCGCGAGCTCAAGCAAGTCGAAACTTCGGTCGCTGTTAAAGTAGAACATCAACATGGCGATCAGCATTAAAACCGACCCGGCCAACGTATAGAGGAAAAACTTGATGGCGGCATATTCGCGTCGTGGACCACCCCAGATCCCGATCAGGAAGTACATTGGCAGCAGCATGACTTCCCAGAAGACGTAGAACAGGAAGAAGTCGAGCGACAGGAAAACGCCCATCATGCCTGTTTCCAGAATCAGAAACAGCATCAAATAGCCTTTGAAATTCTTTTCGATGCTCCACGAAGCGAGCATTGAAAGCAGACAGACGAAGCCCGTTAAGACCACCAATGGCAGGCTGATACCATCAACACCCAGGCTGAAGAAGACGTTCCAGTTCGCAATCCAGGGCGTGTCAAACTTGAATTGCATGCCTGACTTGTTTGAGTCGAATTGCATGAGCAATTGCAGCGTCAATGCGAACGTCAGTGCGGTTCCCAGCACGCCCCAATAGCGCATGGCCTCTTTCGCTTTGGCGTCAAACAACACCAGCGGAATCGCCCAGACAGCGGGCAGGAACACGATACATGTCAGGAGTGTTTCCGGACTCATGATGAAATCTATTTCCTCAATCGAGCTTCGACCACGTGGGTGGTCGTCAAATCAAACTATTTCGGAATCGTCGTAAAGAGTGCCCCGAATAACACGATCACACCGACAGCAATCCACATTACATATTGTCTCAGTCGACCTGTCTGAATCACCTTCAGCGAGTTCCCGACGTTGTACGTCACGGTACCAACCAGATTGACCAAACCGTCCACGAACGTCTCGTCAAATGCCCGGTCCCATTTGGACGTGAGCACCGTCAAACTTGCTGCACTGTGCAGAATAGGGTCGAGCACCCCTTTGTCGAAGCTGACGCACCAGGCCGAAACAATATGAACCGGAGCGACAAACATTGCGTCGTACAGCGAATCAAACCGCCATTTGTCGACCAGAAAATCGTAGACACCCGAAAACTGTTGTCGAATCTGGTTCGGATCAATCGTTTTCTTGACATAAAGCAAATACGCCAGGGTCATACCGATGATCGCCGAGATCAACGCCAGCATACCCGCCGTCGAATGGACGTGATGCACGTCACTTTCGTGGCCCTGATGGCTGGGGAGAATGACCTTAGCCGCACCGGTCGAAGCGACCCGAGCGGTTGCTGGTACGAGTTCGCTGTCAGCGATCAAGCGATACAACGGCCCCCCTTCACCCCCCCAGGCACAACCCGCCGCCAGAACCGCAAGAACCAGTAGCGGTGTCGTCATGACACTGGGGTTTTCGTGGCAGTGTTCGTAGACGTGTGCATCTCGAGGCGTACCTGCAAAGGTCAGGAACCACAGGCGGAACATGTAGAAGGATGTGATTCCTGCTGTGACGAGCGGAGCGATGAACAGCAGGATGTGACCGGGATTCAATTCGCTGTAGGCCAAGGCCGAGGCAACGATCGCGTCCTTCGAATAGAAACCTGACAGGCCGATTGATGTCCCTGGGATGGCCAGTCCGGCAATCGCAATCACACCCACCAGCATCGTATAGGCTGTGATCTTCATCTTGTGCCGCAACCCACCCATGCGACTCATGTCCTGCACGTGATGGCAACCGGCGATCACGCTTCCCGAACACAAGAACATCAACGACTTGAAGAAGGCATGGGTGACCAGATGGAACAACGCCGCTCCCCAGCCAGCAACGCCGATCGCCAGCATCATGTAGCCGAGTTGACTGATCGTTGAATACGCGAGAACTCGTTTGATATCGGTAACGACCAGCGCAATGGTCGCGGCGATAAACAGTGTAATACAGCCGATATAGGCAATTCCCAGCAGCACTTCAGGCGTGAATACGGGATAAAATCGTGCAGCCAGATAAACCCCTGCGGCGACCATCGTTGCCGAGTGAACGAGTGCCGAAACCGGGGTCGGACCTTCCATCGCGTCGGGCAACCATGTCTGCAATGGAAACTGGGCACTTTTGCCGATGCTACCAGCGAACACGCCAAGCCCGGCCGCAACCAGCAGCATGTAACTGATTGAGAGTGGTTTTCCGTTTCTCTCAGCTCGGTGACCATAAGCGTCCTGAAGGTAGACTTCTTTGCCGTCTTCTGAGACATCAAGCTTGCCGTCTTGCCCGCGAACCATCGTGAACAAGCCAGCCTGGGTATGATCACCTTCCGTTCGGTCGCCGAACTGGAACGTTCCAAACGACGTCCAGAGAATCATCATGCCGATCAGGAATCCAAAGTCCCCGACGCGGTTCATGATGAATGCTTTGTTCGCCGCCGTACTGGCCGACTTGCGTTCGATATAGAAGCCGATCAGCAGGTAACTGCTCAGACCCACCAGTTCCCAGAAGATGAAGACCTGGAAAATGTTTCCGGACAACACGATGCCAAGCATCGAGAACGAGAACAGCGAGAGATAAGCAAAGAACCGATGAAACCGGCCGGGGCGGCTGAAGTGTCCGCCGTTGTGCAGATGAACTTCGTGGTCTTCATATTCCTCGGTCAACTCATCATGCATATAACCGATCGCGAAGATATGAATGCAGGTGGCGATGAACGTCACCATGGTGAACATCACCAGCGTCAAGCTGTCGATGTACCAGTCGAGAGAAACTCGCAAACCGCTGAATCGGGCGAGTTCGTAATAGGTTCCGCTGAAATACTTTTTCGCCGGCGCGGGTGGTGGACTGTGGCTATGTTCGTCGGCATCCACTGCATGAGCTTCGTGCTCGTGCCCGGCTTCACCGTGACCAGCCTCAGCATGCCCGGCATCATGCGACGCCGAATGAGCGTGATGTTCTGGTTCGGATAATGCCGCCCATTTTGTGGCATTACCCCAGTACAGCAAGGCTGTCAGACTGCATAGGAAGCCTATTCCAATACAAGCGACGGCGACATACGCCGCGCCTTTATTCAGGCGGTGCGAAAAGCACAGCCAGTAAACTTCAACGACGAACCCTGCGAGTGGCAGTAGCCAGGCCACTGTCAACAGGAACATCAATATATCGCCAGTCTCAGGCATAATTCCGTCACTGAATGTGTGCGTCAGAGAACCGTTCGCCAATTATTTCCGTCACACGAACGATTCCGTTCGTGAAAGTTCTGATCTATCCCTGCAATTCGTTTCCGCGATCCACATCAATCGTGAGATGATTGTTGTAGAAGTTGAGCGCAATTGCCAACGCGACCGCTGCTTCTGCCGCAGCGAGCACAATGACAAACAGCGCGATCGTTTGTCCGTCTAAACCAAGCGATGTGTATCGAGAGAAGGCCACGAAATTGACATTCGCTCCGTTCAAAACCAACTCGACCCCCATCAATACGCCGATGCCGTTGCGCTTGGTTGCCATGCAGACGACGCCGCAGACAAACAGCACAGCACCAACCATTAAATAGGCGTTGAGGCCAACATCACCCATGATCGAATTTCTTTCTCTCGTACGCCGAGATTCTTACTGCTGACCAAAATCACATCAATCGAGGCTCACCCGGTCTTCGGAAACGGCTCGTCGCTTCGCTCGTGCCAGATAGGCCGCCCCAATCAGGACAACCAGCAAATGGACCGAGACAATTTCGAATGGCAGAAAGTAGCCAGGAGCCAGTCCATTCGCGCCACCTTCCTTGAGATTTCGATCGGGTCGCAATCCAAGGAAGCTAAGTCCCAACTGACGAACTGTTCGGCCTTGTTGCTGAATTGCAGCAAGGTCGGTTTTGACTTTCGTTGAGCCTGAATTAACGATCGCTTCGTCTGCATGAGCTTCGCGAATCGAGTCAGCAGTGAACGGAGATTGCGGCGACGACGGCAATCGACCCGAGATCGCTCCCCAGTCGACACTACCAATGGATGAGACCAGAACCATCAGCAGCATGAGCCCGACGGCAGCACCGATAATCCCTTCGGCAGGAGCCGTTTTAATGGTTGTATACGGACCACTCGCTGTCAGCATGACGCCGAAAACGAGCAAGACCACGGTACCGCCAACATAAATCAACAGTTGAGCGGCACCCAGGAAATCGGCATGCAGCAGAAAGAACAAGGCCGCGACTGAACCGAGCGAAACAACCAGCCAAAAGGCCATTCGCACAACATTCTGAGTTGCAACAACCGCCACAGCTCCACCACAGGTAAGAATGGCAAACGTATAGAACAGCAACTGTTCAATCATCGTGCTGCCCCCAGTCGTTCTGACGCATCAATCGACGTCGTCGTTTGTTGCGACAACGCTCTCTCACCCAATGCTGGGCCTGCGATCACGGGACGTGAAAACATGGTTACCAAAGTCAAAGGCCACAGGACAGCCGCCAGGAACAGAAAACAACTGATCGGGACCAGATACTTCAAGCAGGTTGTCATCACCTGATCGATACGCAGACGAGGCAGCGTCCAGCGTACCCAGATCTGAACGAACACCAGCAGGCAAGCTTTGGTGATCAGGACGACGGCACCAAACAGATTTGCGACATACGAACCAAGCGAGAAACCTTCGATAATTCCCGTTCCCGTACCTCGGAACAAGCTATCGATGACCGAGTCAATCCCCAGCCCGTCGTGCCAGCCACCCAGGAACAGAATTGCTGCCACGGCACTGACGGCGAACATGCTGGAATATTCAGCCAGGAAGAAGATCGACCAGCGAAAACCGCTGTATTCAGTGTGAAAACCGGCAACGAGCTCGCTCTCGGCTTCAGCCAGGTCGAAGGGTGCTCGCTTCACACTGGCTGTTGCAGTTGTGAAATAGCAGAAGAAGGCAAGGAACGTGAATGGGTCATGCAGGATGAACCAGTTCCAGAAGCCACCCGATTGCATGCGGCCAATCACCTGAAAATTCAATGATCCGGCAATCATCAGCGGGATCAAGGCACAAATCGCCATCGGGATTTCGTAGCTGACCATCTGGGCGGCTTCTCGCATCGCACCGAACAAGGCCCATTTCGATCCGCTGGAATACCCGGCGAGAATAATCCCCAGGACTTCGAGCGACATCAGTGCCAGAATCAGGAAGGCACCACATTCGGCCGCCACGGCAATCCAGCCATCAGAAATCGGCAGCACCATGAAAGCCGCAAACGAGGCAATCGTTGCCAGATACGGGGCCATCCGGAAAACGAGAGCATCAGCTTCCTTGGGAACCAGATCCTCTTTCTGGATCAGCTTGATTCCGTCGGCGATGGTCTGCAGCCAACCGAAACTGCCACCGACACGTGTGGGGCCGAGACGGTCTTGAATTCGACCTGCGACCTTACGTTCAAGCCAGATATAGAAGACGGGCAAGCCACCAAACAGGCCAAGTAGCAGTCCTGCGTGAGTGAACGCTGCGGCTAAAAAGGCAATTAGCAGCAATGTGTCTGAGTCGGCAGGGATCTTCGTCAGAGACGAGATCGTCCTGGCAATAAAATCTTCTAATGTGAGAGCGGCAAACAAGCCGTGCATGGGTGTGTCCATTCGAATACAAGCCCACAAGTGCCAGATTGGCCCGAGGCGGGGCAACTATGCCAGATGGGTATTAACGATTCAAGCGAGCCGCCCTTCTTTCGACGCCATTCCCACGAATGGGAAGTTTGTGGCGGGTGACGATCCTGCCATTCTGCGACAGGGAACATCGCAAAATTCAGGCAGAAAACCCCTGAAAAGGAGTGTCGTGTGATCATCGGTGGTGAGATGTCGTCAGGCATCGACTTCTGTTCGTCGGCAGGGCAACGTCAGTGGCACAACCTGTGTAAATGGCGAAGATGAGCGGAAGCGGTTGCCGCTACTTGATTTTCATCGGGTGCGTCCGATATTGTCCACCTGAAATGGTTCGCCTAAGTGACTCCGCGAACCATCATTCGATCGCTCAGATTGACGAGGTACTTAATGGCAAAAAAGAAAGCCACGGGAGGGCTTGAAGGTTCTCGCATCCGCGTAAAGCCAGGCGTCAATTCGCCGGAGTTCCCCGAAATTTCCATGGCAGGCTGGACCGGCTCGGTCGTCGAGACCTCGGGCAAGGCCCCGGCACAATCTGTGATCGTCGAGTGGGACGGTCCGACATTGGCCGCGATGCCCAAAGATTACCTTGAAAAATGCGAATCCCAGCAGCTCTACCACTTAATGGCCAGTCTCAAGGCCGATGACGTTGAACCGTTGACGTAAAGCCGCCTTTGAGTCGTGTTCTGGGGTCGGGTGTTCAAATTTCAAAATTGGCGAATCGACCAACTTTCATCACGGCGACAGCACAATCGCCAATTTTGAAATTTGAACGCCCGACCCCCTCTTCGAAACGCGCCGATTTTCCTACAATACCTCGACGAGACAATCAAAACAGATTTCGTTGAGCAAGGGTTTGTGGAATGTCGAACGCGTTAAAGCTGGGTGTGAACGGTGCAGCAGGTCGAATGGGCCAGCGTGTGGTCGCCTTGGCGACTCAGGATAAGTCTCTGAAAGTCACCGCCGCCTACGAATCGGCAGCCTCTCCACGACTTGGTCAGGACGCCGGCGAACTGGCAGGGGTGGGTAAGCTGAATGTCCCTGTCACATCGTCGATCGAGCATCCCGTCGATGTCATCATCGATTTTTCGACTCCGGAAGGGGCGATGCACATCCTCGCGTTGTGTGAGGCAAGGCAGATTCCGCTCGTGATCGCGACCACAGGCCTGACCGAACATCAGAAGGCGACTGTCGCCTCTGCCGCTCAAACGACCCCGATCCTGATGGCGCCGAGCATGAGTCTTGCCGTCAACATCGCGATGAAACTCGTCGCGGACGCCGGTCGGGCACTGAAAGACCATTCGAGTGGTGTCGATGTGGAAATCATCGAACGGCACCATCGATATAAAGAGGACGCGCCAAGCGGCACCGCTCTCAAGTTCGGCGAAATCGTCGCCCGCGAGATGGGCCAGACGGATCACATTCATGGCCGTGAAGGCCGAACCGGCCAGCGACCACGACAGGAAATCGGTTACCATGCACTCCGCGTCGGCGACAACGTGGGCGAGCATACCATCGTGTTCGGCATGTTGGGTGAAACTCTCGAAGTGACCGTTCGAGGCCAGTCGCGAGACAGTTATGCCCTGGGGGCACTGACGGCCGCCAAGTTCCTGGTGACGCAATCGGCGGGACTTTACACGATGAATGATGCACTGGGGCTGTAATCCACTGCGAAGAATTTGACGTTAAGAAACAGATGACTTATGGCTACTTCCGGCGACTTGCCGTTCGATGTCGAATCCGTTCGGCGTGATTTTCCCATTCTCGATCAGCGGTTGCTGAACGACAAACCGCTGGTTTATCTCGACACGGCGGCCACCTCGCAAAAGCCGCGTATCGTGATCGACAAGCTGGTGGAATGTTGCGAGAAGTACAATTCGAACGTCCATCGCGGAATACATCAGCTCGGCGACCGAATGACGACGGAGCTGGAAAACGCTCGCGAAATTGTCCAGCGATTTATCGGAGCGAAAGACGTCGACGAGATTGTCTTCACGTCGGGCACGACGATGTCGCTCAATATTGTCGCGCATGGCTGGGGGAGAAAATTCCTGAAGCCGGGCGATGAAATTCTCGTCAACCCGATGGAGCATCACGCGAATCTCGTTCCCTGGCAGTTAGCGGCGAAGGCGACAGGAGCGGTCCTCAAATACATTCCGCTAACGAACGACGGTCGGCTTGATCTCAGCCATCTCGACGAATTGTTGACGACGCGTACAAAACTGGTCGCGGTGACCGCGATGTCGAACGTCCTGGGGACCATCAACCCGATTGGGGAACTGGCCCAGCGTGCGCATGCGGTCGGAGCCTTGATCTGCGTGGACGGTGCTCAAAGTGTCCCACACAGTTCGACGAATGTGCGGGCATTGAATATCGACTTCTTAGCCTTCTCGGGACACAAGCTTTACGGTCCGACAGGCATCGGAGTGCTGTGGGCACGCAAAGAACTACTCGAATCAATGGACCCGTTTCTGGCGGGTGGCCACATGATTCGGGAAGTCTTCGAACAATCATCGACGTGGGCGGACCCTCCAGCAAAGTTCGAAGCCGGAACCTGTCCTTTCATCGAAGCTGTCGCACTCGGTGCCGCGATCGAATACGTGACAAAGCTGGGAATTGATCGAATTGCCAAATACGAGCACCAGTTATCAGTTTATGCTCATCAAAGACTGAACGAGGTTCCTGGAGTTCGCATCCTCGGTCCGAGTGTCGAACACAAAGGAGCAATCCTTAGTCTCGTGATCGATGGTCTGCATGCACACGATCTGTCAGATCTTCTCGATCGAGAAGGGGTCGCCATCCGAGCCGGCCACCACTGCACGATGCCGCTGCACGAACTGCTCGGCCTGACCTCCTCCGCCAGAGCCAGCCTGGCGTTCTACAACACTCGGTCCGAGATCGACAAACTGATCGAAGCGATCGATTCAGCGAAGAAAGTCTTTCAGCGCCGGTCAGGTTCAAGGCCGGGCGCGACTCGCTGAATAAACATGAATAAATGTCAATATTCTGTCTGTAGGGCCGACCGTTAACAATGAGAAAATCGATCGCCATACATCTTGCATAGACGGACGTAGCGTTGGGAAACCAGACCACGATCTTGCATAACGCTCAGCACGCCACAAAGATTGTGTCAAGTTAATGGCACTTGGTGCGCATCGGGCTCGAGGTCAATATCGCCAACACGGTGTGTATGCGAAAGCGATGTTCATCAACGATCCACAGCCGCCCCGCGACCGGCACGACGCTAAAATGCGGAAGTAATCTACGGAGTAATGACAATATAGCGCGCAGCCCAGGTTTATGAAGCCACAAGACGATTAATCCCGAATAGTTTTCTGGTGGAAACTGCATTGTGGTCGAGAAGTCCAGATCGAGCGATATAAGTGCTCGACCTTTGGCTTGACATGCCCCCTGGACAACGGGGGCCGAACGACTTCGCAGACCTTGCCCATACACGGTCATGACATCTGGCCCGAAGCTCGAGGGAAATCCCCAATGACTGGAGGCAGGTTCTCGTCGAGTTTGAACGAGATCATGCCGCCTCCTCACCCAAGGGCAAAAAACGCTCCGGGTCTACGATCTCAGAACCAATAAACACTTCAAGCAGAAGACCAACCCGCTGAAACGAGACGACCTGGACGCTTTCGTAGAAAACTACCGTCCCGGCAAACGTCATCTTCGACAACCAAGCTGGACAGAATCCATCCCCGAAGGCCGCTGGCGGTCATACGATGACGAAGACTTGAAGAAGCGGGACAAAGTGAACCTGGACGTTTTTTGGCTGAAAGACGACAACCTGGAAGACTCCGCCGATTTACCGACCCCCGACATACTCGGCCCGAAAATCGCCGACGACCTCCAAACCGCCCCGGAACTCTTCACCGCCATCGCCGAAAAAGTGAAGGCCGTCGATCAATACCCAATAATTCGAACTCCCCAACGGCAAGTTTCGGACTCCGCATGGGCATGACAATGGTCAAGCCATTGCGGGTTCGGGTTCGCTTGACTCGACGGGCTTTTCGACGTCCGATCCGGCGACTTGATAGAGTGGTAGGTCACCGAACTTCTTGGTGCATTTTGGACATTTTGCCTTGGCGATTGCTTTCCCGTTGGCTCCGCCAAGCTTGGCCTCGACTCGGGCCGCTTCGCTGATGTAGATGCCACATCCCGCGCACTTCCAACCGGTTACTTCCAGCTTGAATCCGGGGTCTTTCTGGTAGTAATTCAGCTTTGAAAGTTCTTTGATCGGGGCAGAACTGAGTGCACACTTCCGGGTCAGATATTCGTCGCTCAACGGAATATCGGTGTTGGCTCCGAACCCTTCCAAACCGCAAACGGTCTGCAATCCTTCGACGAAAGCTCGAAACTCGGACAGGCAGAACGACAGGTATTGCGGAAGAGGCGAATCTGGCATCTTCGGAAGCTTGACGGCAATTCGATTCGTGCCGAACACAGGAATGTCAGCAAACAATGATTCGGTTCCAACCGGGGCTGGCTGTGCCATCGAGAGCTGAGTCAGCAGATCTTTCTTCAGAACTTTTTTCGCGGCGACCGTCAATTGCTCGATGGTCCCCTGCTTAAAAAAGTGCTCAATCATCGCCGTTCGAAGCGGCGGAATCTTTTTCGGATTGGCGCCAAATTTACCGACTAACAATGTCGCGATGAGAAGATCGTCCTCAGAGAATCCGAGGTCGACCGGCTGACATTCGTTGAACAAACTATCGGCTTTGATTCGCAGTTTCGTAGGATCGACGGTATGCAGACGAATATCGCTGAGCCACTTCTTGTACCGACTTGTCGCCACAGGTTCAGGGGCGGCATCTGCATCCGATTTTCTTGGAACCGGCTTCTTCGGAACGACGAAATCACACTGGCAACGAGGACATTTGCCGGACTTGCCACGATGTCGTTCTTTCACACGAATACGACATCCCTGCGGACAGAAGACGATAAACGTGTCTTTCGATCGGATTGTCTTGCGAACCTGCTGAATATCCTTTTGTTCGTCGGCAGCGATCTTTAGCAAATCGTCGGCAGCGGCGGCCTCAACTTCTTGCATGGACGGTGGCGGCTCATCGTTTGAACGGACTGGCGGAGCAGCCAACTCGCTTTGAACCGGAGGCAGACTTGTTACAATTTCTTTCGGCTGCGAGCCAAGATCAAGAACGGGCGGGGCGACAACTTCTTCTTCCGTCACCTGCAGACGGAACGTTTCTTGTTCTTCGATCGCCTGACTTTCGTTTTTTTCTAAAGCAAACCTCAGTTCGGCCGAGACTTCGAACTCTTCGTCGACAGCCTCACCGAAAGCCGCACCGCTCGCCAAATCGAAGTCGTCGTCGTCGGTCATGTTTTCGGACAAGTAGGGAAATTCTGCGACAAGTGAGTCGATTGTCGAATCTCGCTTCTGGAACGAATCTTCTTCGGTCACAAATGTTGCTTCGAGAATCGGCAGATCAATGTGCTCGACCTCGCGCTTCGACATAGCCTGCTTTTTACGATAGGCCTCTTCGATATCGGAACGAAGGAACGTGCCACAGCTCCAGCACCGGACGAGTCCCGTGCGACAATGTTCGTGGCAATTGGGACACTCGCCCATGTCATCCGAAACGGCACCGTCAGTCGGCAGCAGTCGAGACTTGGATTGCGCTTGCGCTCGCTCGTTCAGCACATGCCCACATGCGTGACAATCAGCGGTATCGTGTAATAGATAGGTACCACAATGTGGACATGAAACAATTTGCATTTTCATGGCAACCAACCGCTATCTTAAAGTTTGAACGAGTCGCCGCGACTTAAAACGATCCATTACGCGCCAATGGTCTCAGAAATAATTCACGAAAAATTGACAGAATATCAACAGACTACGACGCATCAGGAATATTCGTTGATGCATCTTCACAATTCATTCACAGAAAATGCAAGCCCAAGCTTCGGCGTTCCGTAAATGAGTTTCAGAGTTCAACAATTTTTGAATCCTACAACACCTCTTAAAAAATGTACCGTTTCGCCGATCCGAATCCAGCGCGGAATTTGAAATCGTTGAGAATTTTGCGGATTACTCCGTCGATGGCGGAATCATGGCATCGACAAGCCTTGATCGGTAAGATGGCTTGACTCGATGAGAAAACATTGTCCGTTCTGTCGAGTTCATCACCAACGACTGCGGAAATTGCCTTGCATTTGTCAAATTAAGGAGCCTCACCGTGCCGATTCGTTCGATTTGCCTCGGATTCATCGTTCTTGCTGCCTGGGGCAACGCTCTGTTTGCTGAGGAGAATGTTCCTCCTGCCGGTTTCCGAGCACTCTTCAACGGTAAGGATCTCACAGGTTGGCACGGCGTGGATACAAAAGATCCGCGAAAAATTGCTGCGCTGTCTTCCGAGCAACGAGCCGAAACCAGGAAAACGAGTCTCGCGGACATCAATCAGCACTGGTCGGTTCAAAATGGCGAACTGGTCAACGATGGATTCGGCCTGTACCTGACTTCGGACGCTGACTTTGGCGATTATGAGATGTTTGTCAGTTATAAGACGGTCCCGAAGGCAGACAGCGGCATTTACCTGAAGGGAACTCCGCAGGTTCAAATCTGGGATTATACGGACACCGAGAAATTCAAAATTGGGTCGGACAAGGGTTCGGGCGGGCTATGGAACAACAGTGAAGGTCGGCCGGGTAAGAACCCGCTCGTGAAGGCGGACCGTCCATTTGGCGAATGGAACACGTTTCGGATTCGACAGATCGGCGCAAAGACGACGGTCTTTTTGAATGGCAAACTGGTCGTCGATCACGCCACGCTGGAGAACTATTTTGATCGCAAACAACCTTTGATCGCTCGTGGACCGGTTCAACTTCAGACACATGGGGGTGAGATTCGCTGGAAGAACGTTTTTGTTCGTGAGATTCCCGCGAATGAGGCCAATTCGGTTCTGACAAACGACGGATTCACGGCCCTGTTTGATGGGACGAGCTTAAACGGGTGGGCAGGTGCCATAGAAAATTACGAGGTCGTGAACGGTGCGATCCGGTGCAAGACCGGCAAGGGTGGCGTGCTTCACACTCGTGAGGAATATGGTGATTTCGTCGTTCGACTCGAATTCAAACTCCCTCCCGGTGGAAACAACGGCCTGGCAATTCGCTATCCCGGTGAAGGTGATACGGCGTACGTAGGAATGTGCGAGCTACAAGTGCTCGACGACGGCGCGCCGCAATACGTTAAGATTGATCCTCGTCAATGCCATGGATCAGCCTACGGGATGTCCCCCGCCGCACGCGGTTATCTACGCCCAACCGGCGAATGGAATTTCCAGGAAGTCACCGTTATTGGTTCAACGATCAAGGTCGAACTGAATGGCAACTTGATTCTCGACACAGACTTGAGTCAAGTCAAAGAGTACATGGCGAACTCGCCACATCCCGGTAAAGACCGAACTCAAGGCCACTTCGGCTTCGCGGGACACAACGACCCAGTCGAATTCCGCAATATCCGAATCAAAGAACTTTCGACCGTGAAGTAAAAAATTCACACAATGCTTGTTGTTCCGGGTACAATATGGCACAACATCAAGTCAACCGACAATTTCCTATCGCGGGTTTCGCCCGCAATCCAATGGGATGGTAAGCCGAACCGCAAAGTCGAAGGGTGACCCTACTTCGCGACTCGGCAGGAGCCTTGCCTTCCCGAGAAAAAAATTTGCAGCACGCGAATAATCTAAACGCGTGCAGTGCAAATCCCGTCAGCAATTCCATCTTTGAGGATGTAAAAGATGCTTCAACGCATTCGGTCGCTTCCTGCGACGTGGCGGTGCCGTTCGGCCCAATCGGTTTTCTGGTCGCTGTTTTTCGGGATCATTTTCGCTCTGGCATCGAATGACAGTTCTGCCCAGGCGCCCGCAGAAAAAGAAGCTCCAGTCGAACCGTTCATTCTTCAAGCTCGCGAGCGAGTTCTGAAATCTGAATGGGACTTGCTGATTCAGGATTGCGATAAGGCATTACAAGCCGAGCCGACCAAGGGAGCGGCCATCGTGTTTCGCGGCGTCGCGTTGAATGGCAAAGGGGAATACGACAACGCGATCAAGGAATTTGCTCGTGCTTTGGAAAATCAAAGTCGAGATCCCATCAATCTCGCGAATCGTGCTGATGCCTATGCTAACCGATCGACATCGTACTACGGTAAGGGAGAGTACCTTAAAGCGATCGACAGCGCCTATTTTGCGCTTCTGGAAAAGGGGAACCATGCCCAGGCTCACAACAATCGTGGCGTGGCATACATCGCCAGATCCCAATACGA
The DNA here is from genome assembly GCA_903904835.1 of uncultured Schlesneria sp. Taxonomy (GTDB): domain Bacteria; phylum Planctomycetota; class Planctomycetia; order Planctomycetales; family Planctomycetaceae; genus Schlesneria. The sequence continues at coordinate 69,754 of CAIVEI010000056.1, forward strand.
CAAGGCCATCAACAGCTTTAACCGAGCGATTGACGTAGACCCGAAATACGCTGAAGCCTACAGCAACCGGGGATTTGCCTACGGCGCGAAAGGAAACTTCGATCAAGTGATCGCCGATCAAAAAAAGGCGATCGAACTCGATGCAAAACTGGCGATCGCGTATCAGCGTCGTGCAGGAGCTCATCTGGCCAAGAACGAGGGTGCCGAAGCTTTGAAAGATCTGGATCAGGCGATAACACTGAAACCTGATTTTCCCGACGCCCTTTGCGATCGTTCCGTCTTGTACGCCATGAAGGGGGATTTCACAAAAGCACAGACGGATCTCGATGCCGCACTGAAAATCGATCCGAAGTGTCCCAAAGCCCATAATCTGCGAGGGCGGGCTTATCTGGCGCAAAAGAATTTTGATCAGGCCATCGAATGCTTCGACAAGGCGATTGCCGCAAAGGCCAATGATTCAGCCGCGTATTCATCCCGTGGATATGCCCATCAGGCGAAACGCGAACACGAATTGGCCGTGCAGGATTTCACCAAGGCGATTGAACTCGATGCGAAGCTTGAAGCGGCTTACAAAGGCCGTAGTGAATCCTATAAGAAATTGAACAAACAACGAGAAATGGCTGCCGATCTTGCGAAAATCAAGGAATTCCACCCGGCACCTCCTCCGAAAACCGCAGCCAAGAAGCCAGAGGAACTGCCGCCTCGATTTCAAGTCAGCTCTAAGGGTGTCGCACCGGGCAAGCGTCCTGACGCGCTACGGTCGGCAAAAGAAATCGACCGACTGATCGGCCTGAACTACACCAAATACAACGTCAAGCCAAATCCAAAAACATCCGACGCCCAGTTCTTGCGACGCTGCTATCTGGATGTCACGGGGACCATTCCGACGTACCAGCAAACAATGAAATTCTTTCAGGCCAGCGAACCCGACAAGCGGTCCCGCCTGATTGATGAATTGCTTGGTAGTGACGCATATGCCAGCCACTTTTACAATTATTGGGCCGACGTTCTTCGTTATACGGACAGCCTGAACAACAACGTCCGGGGCGAACCATACCGCCAGTGGATCAAGCAGTCATTGGCAGAGAATAAGCCATGGGACAAGTTTGTCCATGAAATCATGACCGCCGAAGGTTTCGTTTGGGACAATCCTGCAGCGGGATATTTCCAGCGGGATGCCAACATGCCGCTGGACAATATGAACAATACGGTCCGCATTTTCCTGGGAACTCGTATCGGATGCGCCCAGTGTCACGATCACCCCAGTGAGCATTGGACGCAAAAAGAGTTCTACCAGATGGCGGCCTTCACGTTTGGAACCGTGACCAACACCGGCGGCCACGATAAACGGTACTGGGAAAGGAACCCCAGCGATCGTCTGCACGAAGAATACAATGAGATCGAGCAGGAAGAAGAAGATCGCCGACAGAATTCGTATCGCTTCGATCGTCTGATGGGGATCAACATGATGGTCGTCAACGACCAGCTCGATCGAAAGATCCGATTACCTAAAGACTACAAATACACCGACGCCAAGCCGGAAGACCTGATCGAACCAAAGACGGTATTGGGTGGACCAGCCGAAATTCGAAGTGGTGAAACCCCTCGAAAGGCTTTCGCACGCTGGCTGACTTCGAAACAGAATCCCCGGTTTGCCATGACCATTGCTAATCGCCTTTGGAAGCAGGCGATGGGTACTGGTCAGATCGAACCAGTGGATGACATTCTGGACAAATCGGTCCCCGAGAATCCGGAACTCATGAAGTTTCTGGAATCGGAGATGAAGCGTCTCGACTTCGACATGAAAGAGTATCTGCGAATTATCTTGAATACCGAGGTCTATCAACGCGAAGCCTGTTCGGAAGAAGTCCCCCTTGGTGAACCTTATCACTACCCCGGACCGAACCTCAGGCGCATGACGGCGGAACAGGCGTGGGATTCATTCTTGACCCTCGCCGTCGTTGATCCGGACGAGTACCGGGAAATGCCGGCCAAAATCCGGACCGAAGTGGTCGGCCTCGACCTGAACGCCGTCTCTGCGAAGAAGATGCTGGAAGCCGAATTCAAAGTTGCAGAAATCGACGGAAACATGTGGAAGCGGCAAACCAAGTACACCTACAAGGGGGTGCTGCTGGCCCGAGCTTCCGAACTTCCCTCGCCCGTCCCTCCAAATCACTTCCTGCGGATGTTCGGACAATCGGATCGCGAGTTGATCTCGGCATCAGCAACGTCTGGTTCCGTACCGCAGGTGTTATTCATGTTCAATGGTCCGATTACACATATGCTGCTCGAAAAGAATTCGACGATTTACAACAACGTGATGCGCAAGAAATCACCGGCAGATCGGGTGAAAGTCATCTTCTTGACAATCCTGAACCGAGAGCCGGATGAAGCGGAACTCGAACTGGCCAAACATGAAGTTGGCAAGAATGAACTGGCAGGGTATGGCAACCTGATCTGGTCACTTGTCAACACTCGCGAATACATCTTCGTTCAATAGGAATTCACATGAAGAATCTTCTTTCAAAACTTGGTGAAGTCGATCGTCGCCAGTTCGTGGAATATGCCGCCAAGTCGATCCTGGGAGTTTCCATGCTTCCGGCACTTGAACGTGTTGTCGCTGCTCAGACTGCGACGGCTGGCAAAGCGAAACGCTTAATCTACTTATTCATGAACGGAGCCATGACGCATCTGGATACGTTTGACCTGAAACAGGGTCATCCTAACCAGGGTGATACGAAGGCAATCAATACGTCGGTTCCTGGCACGCAGATCAGCGCTTACCTGCCGAGATTAGCAGAGCAGTTCAACAAACTGGCTGTGATTCGTTCGATGCATACTCAAACCGCCGATCATGAGGCGGGTGAGTATCTGATGCGAACAAGTTATGAAGAGATCGCAACCGAACGACATCCCTCGCTCGGCCCCTGGATTCAGCATCTGAAGGGACGGCAAAACAAAACATTGCCAGATACGGTGCTGATTGGTGCCCCAGCACGACATCCCGGTGCCGGTTTCTTTGATCCGACATTCAGCCCCTTGCCGATTGGCGACCCGAATCGGGGGCTGGAGAATACGACGGCACCTCAATACCTGACTGACGAATCGTTTGAAAAACGGGTCAATCTGATCAACGGTTTCGATAAGAAATTCCGCGAGAAGTTCCGTGTCAAAAAGGTTCAGTCCTATACCGACTTCTACGCGGAAGCGACGGGACTATTGACCAGCGGCGAATTGAAAGCATTTGATCTCAACAACGAAAAGAACGAAGACCGTGACCGGTACGGACGCGACGCGTTCGGCCAGGGATGTCTGTTGGCCAGACGACTGATCGAGAACAACGTGCGGTGCGTCGAAGTCTCGTGCGGGGGATGGGATATGCACAGCAACATTTATAACCCGGGGACATTAGAAGCTCGCACCAGAATTCTCGACATGGGGATGTCAAACTTGCTGAAAGACTTGTCGGAACGAGGACTTCTCGACGAAACGCTGGTCGTGCTCACCACGGAATTCGGTCGCTCGCCGCAGATCAATTACAACGCCGGTCGTGACCATCACCCCGCCGTGTTCTCATCGGTGCTGGCAGGTGGCGGCATCAAAGGTGGCCAGTTTTACGGCAAGTCCGACGCGGCCGGTCACTCGGTCAGCGAAGACGGGGTGGCCCCAGCCGACTTCAATGCCACGATCGCTACGGCATTGGGATTGCCACTGGAAAAAATCGCCTATTCACCCACTGGCCGACCATTCAAGGTCGCCCATGACGGAGTTCCGATCGCAAAAGTCCTTTAACGGCTAATTCAGGAAAAACCTTATGAGACCACCGCATGACCATCGTCGGTCATGCGGTGTTTTTTGCTCATCGCAAAAGATTCTAGCCTCACAAAGCGAATAATCCTCCTGGAATCTCTTAAGGCTCAATTGTGCCAATCGGGAGCGTAAGGACGGGACCCAATTACGGCCCAAAGTAGAACGGTCCCCAAAACCACAATTCGCCCGAGGTACAATCGAGGGGACCGAGCTCAGATTGGTTAAGGCCAGCATGCCTGACTGATACACCGAAATCCTCGGCACCATTGAACCATCTCAGCAACGCTTCACGGATTAATGGTCGTCCAATCTCGGTCATTTCAATCGTTGCAACACCCGGTTCGCAGGTAACATTCATCACCCTCAGGTCGACCCGAGATGCGACCAATCGGAATCGAACTGTTGTGATGGACTGTTCACGTGCCGAGCCTACGAAGGTCACTGTACGCTGCGAAGCGAGGCGCTCGGACGACAATTCGCTCAACGCCTGAAGAATCGGCCTTCCCATGTCCACGACTTCATGATGAAGGCAAATCGTTGGTTCTGCGAGGCCAAGTTTTCCCGAATGATTCCAACATTCAACGGCAATGTTCATGAAGTCAGTCTTAGACATTGATTCAGGTCCAGGACCTTTAGAAGGTTCGTACGTGATCCAGAGTGGGGATGAAGAGCGTGAATTCATCGAGTTACCGATTCACTTTTTCGACGGAATTCTTGAACCAACGAGGCTCATAAAATCTCGAACTTGATTGGCATTGGTAAATGCTGATTTCGGAATCACCGAAAAAGTTCGGCGTGTCATGTAAAGCAGGATCTGTTCTGGCGTCTCCAAGTAGCCGGAATAAAAGCTCCAATTCAAATCTGACGTTCCATCAATCGTCTCAATATGGATTGTCTCGTCACCGAAGACGAGCGAAATCGGCGCAGTAAACTTTTTGTGATCAAGAAAGGCGCGTCGCCAAATGATCGATCGTCCGATCACCATGGCAATTAACACGAAGCAAATAAAAATGAGCAATGCACCGACCCAATGAAATGGTAACAGTGCCGCTCCGACGATAATTCCGATGATACCCAATATCGAATTGGCTCGCGCTCCTTGTTTGTGGGAGTTCCAGTGCGCGTGGCAAGCTGCCATGAATTCTTGCAGAGTTAAACGATAGGTGATCTCAATGGGCGTCATTGGAAATCTCACTGGAAAACAGAATCATTCAACGTGGTCTGCAATACCAAGAACGGGCGTACCATTGGCCTTGTCCGACAGATGACCCCAGTGCTCAACGACCATTCGCTTGCCAACCGATCGCCTTCGTTCAACCCGACCGTCTTCGAAGACAATAACCGACAGTCGATCTTTCCCCACCGCTTTTCCACTGGACTGGCGACCCGTTTCAGCGATAAACGCTGTTCCGTCCTCATTGATTGAACAATCTTCTATCACCCCATTCGAAAACTCGATATTCCATTTCCCAGCCGGCAGGTCGGACACCACGGCGCCCGGCGCCGACTAGCCGAACGGAATCGTGTTTATCACGTGGATGGCCGCCCCGAGAATCAGAATAGAGACGATGGTTCGCATGATGTTTCCTGAAACGGAGGAATAGAAAGAGGGACTGGAAGGTGCAGAGAAATTGTACCGACACGACGGTCTGTGTATCACAGCCATTTCGCACAAATTGTACGGCGATTGTTCGAGATCCTCGAAACTGCGTTTCATTTGCCCGCAGGCGATAACGTTTCTTGTCGCGGCTGACTGTTTATGGTTGGTTTACTGTTTCGGTTTCGCAATAATCCGAAAGACAAGATGGGTGACATCGGATTTGAATCTCACCTGCTCGTGACTCTTTACGAGTACCTTCCCGGATGGACTGTGATATGCTGATCGTATTCAAAACGCCTTCGGTCAAGAACGAAACTTCCTCACCCATCCGATCGTGATCCTTCCGGCAAATTGAGGTGACGCTCATGGTCGCAGAACTCACCCCGCTCTCAGCCGAATCGCTTTACACGTCGCTCGTGGAAAGTCTGCCGATCAGCGTTTTTCAGAAGGACAGACAATTTCGACTCTTGTTTGGTAACCAGCGTTTTTGTGGTGCGCTCGGTCGCACGCTCGCTGAGTTACGAGGCAAAGACGACTTCGATCTGTTTCCCGCCGAGTTGGCCGCGAAATATCGTCGTGACGATGTGCATGTCATGGAAACGGGAACGTTGCTGGAGGATACTGAAGAGATTTCTGATGCGGCGGGAAACCGACGGCACATTCAGGTCCTCAAGGCACCTGTGCGCGACTCGACCGGACAGATTGTCGGTGTTCAGGGGATGTTCTGGGATGTCACCGATCGCCTGCTGACCGAAAATCGCTTGAAGGAAGCTCATGCCTTTCTCGATTCGATTGTCGACAACGTCCCGATCATGCTGTTCGTGAAAGAAGCCGAAGAGTTGAGATTCGTGCGGTTCAATCGAGCGAGCGAACAACTGGTGGGGATGGTTCGCGAAGAGGTTCTTGGCAAATGCGACTTCGATCTGTTTCCACCTGAACTGGCGGAATTTTTCACGGAGAAGGATCGTGCGGTCCTTGCCAACGGAGTCATGGTCGAAATTTCTGAAGAAATCCTCGACACCCAGAACCACGGGCGTCGAATTCTGCATACAAAAAAGATTCCCGTCCTCGATGCGACCGGACAACCCCGTTTCCTGCTCGGTATCTCAGAAGACATTACCGACAAGAAGCAGACGGAAGTTGCGTTACAGGAAGCGAAAGAGGCCGCGGAAGCCGCCAGCCGTGCGAAGAGTGACTTTCTGGCGAACATGAGTCATGAGATCAGAACGCCGATGAATGCCGTTCTAGGGATGACTGAGCTTTTGCTGGATACCAAGCTCGACAGTACGCAGCGCGAATACGTGAAAATGGTGCATGAGTCCGGTGAGTCGCTGCTCAGCCTGATCAACGATATTCTTGACTTTTCAAAAATCGAAGCGGGAAAATTCAACCTTGACCAGACCGAATTCAACCTGCACGAGGTCCTCGGGGACACGATGAAAACGCTGGCCGTTCGAGCCTCACACAAAGATCTCGAACTGGCCTTTCATGTCGCGACCGACGTACCCGCCTCACTTGTGGGTGATCCTGGACGACTTCGGCAAATTGTCATGAACCTTGTCGGCAATGCCGTGAAATTCACAGAACGGGGTGAAATCGTTCTGGACGTCAGTTGTCGCTCAAAAGATGCGGAAACAGCCGAATTGCTGTTCCTGGTTCGTGACACGGGAATTGGAATTCCCAACGATAAGATCGACCGGATTTTCCAGGCCTTTGAACAGGCCGACACATCGACAACGCGTCGTTACGGTGGAACAGGATTAGGACTGACAATCACCTCAAGGCTTGTCCAACTGATGGGAGGATCAATCTGGGCGGAAAGCACGCCCGGAATGGGAAGTACCTTTTTTTTCACAGCGAGAATTGGCATCGCTGAACACGGAGCGTGGAATCAAAATGGGAACGGCATTGCACTGCTCAAAGGTACGCGAGTTTTATTGGTCGACGACAATGCGACGAATCGGCTGATCCTGACAGAAATCCTGGAGAACAATCAACTGCGAACCGTCGCTGCCGAAACGGCGTCCGAAGCTTTCCAAAAGTTGCTTCAGGCAAAGGTGATGGGCGATCCGTTCTCGCTGCTTCTGACAGATGTCAATATGCCCGATGTCGACGGTTTCATGTTGATTGAAAAGGTCCGTCGTGATGAACGGCTGCGCGATCTGGCGGTCATCGTACTCACTTCAGGTGATCGCCACGGTGACCATGATCGCTGCGAGAAACTCCACGTCGCGGCCCATCTGCGTAAGCCGATCAAGCAATCCGAATTGATGCAGTCAATCGTTCTGACACTCGGGGTGACCCGACCGGAACCCGAACAAACTTCCCGCCAGGATCATGTTCAACCCGCCGTCCGCCCGTTGCGAATACTTCTCGCCGAAGACTCGTATCCGAATCAGGTTCTGGCCACGGGTTTGCTTCGCAAGCGAGGGCATCAAATCACGGTCGCCAATAACGGTCAGGAGGCGATCGATCTGCTCAAATCGGAGGTGTTCGATCTCGTGCTGATGGACGTGCAGATGCCGGTCATGGATGGATTAGAAGCAACAAAAACGATTCGGAATTTAGAGGCGCGCGAGAAATTGAATCTGCGAATCCGCAATCCAATCCCGATCGTGGCCATGACGGCTCATGCCATGAAAGGGGATCGCGAACGCTGTCTCGCAAGTGGGATGACTGGGTATTTGTCAAAGCCGATTCGCACTCACGAACTGGACGAGATTCTCGTCGACTTATTTGCGGCCAAGAACGGCAAGACCGTCGATTTTGAAACTGGTTACCAAAACGTCATCGATTGGTCGGAAGCATTGTCATTCGTCGACGGCGATGCTGAATTGCTTCGCGTCGTGGCCGGGGCACTGCTTGAAGAAATTACGGACCTCGAATCGAATCTTGCCAATGCCGTTGCGTTATCCCAGGCAACTTCGGTCCAGAAAATCGGTCATCAGCTAAAGGGGGCACTTGGGACACTTGGAGCCCGGGCCAGTCGAAACCTCGCCGAACGTCTGGAAGGGATGGGGGCGCAGGCAAACCTGTCTACGGCATTAAGCTGCTTTGGAGAATTACAAATCGAGCTTCACAAGGTGAGTGACGTATTAACGTCGTTCGTGCAAGGACAAATCCAAATAGGCAAATGAGTCTCGGTGAGAGTTCGCACGCGAGTCTGTTGATCGAACGCTTTCAACCAGAGACAATTGGTGCAGGTGATGGGCCTGTGTTCTTCAGGTATTTCATGTGATGAAAACCAGCAGAGGCTGATTGCGACTTGGAGGTGGGAATGATTCTGGGCAAACTATTACCGTGCGGGGGAGGAGCTGCGATCCCGTTAACGAAGGAGTCTCTTGTTGTAGGACGTAAGCCCGAATGCGATATCACGATCGCCTGCAATTCTGTCTCAAGTCGTCATTGCCTGCTGGAGTTTGAGGACGGCTGGTGGTGGATTCGCGATCTCGAAAGCCGGACTGGCACTGGCGTCAACGGACGTCGAATCACAAATCAACGAATCGCGCCCAAAGACATCCTGACGATCGGTCGCCAGCGACTGGTCGTTGCTTATCAGGTCAGAAAGGCGTTTGCTGCGATTACTGCCAGGCGTGATGCAGAAGAGGATCTCGCGCTCAGTTTTCTTACGGAGTCGCCGCAGGCGGTTCGCGAGGAGCTTGCGCTCGATGAACCGGAGGAGCTTCGGAGAGACATCCAACGTCAAGTTGCTCAATCCGACGAGAAGGAAAAATCCTTGACGCCAACGATGACTTTCTCGGGGGCTCAAATCCAAAAGCGCATCCCCGAAACGCCGCAGGAAATTTCTCGGTCAACCTTGCAACCAACGGCTCCAAAGTCGTCAACGCTTCAAATCAGTTCTCAACGTTCTCCGGCGGAGAACGAATTGAAGCCACCTTCCGCTCAGAGCATTTCGCAGCCTGCCTCAATACCGCAGAATTTTCCGCAACGGACTCCTTCCGAAACTTTACCAGCCACACCATCGCCGCTTCACCAACCAAAGCCGACAAACTCGTTCGGACCCGAACTCGGAAAATTACTCCCCTCAGGCGGTGGAGCGCCAATTCCGCTGAGGGCACCTGAACTGGTTCTGGGTCGAAGTCCCGAATGTGACGTTCGAATTCGCTTTCCGTCAGTCTCTTCACGACATTGCAAACTCATGTTCGACAAGGGGTATTGGCTTGTTGAAGATCTGAACAGTACGAACGGAACTTGGGTCGACGGAGATCGTTGTCTGCTTCAATGCTTGTTGCCGGAAAGCGTCCTTGCACTGGATAAGCATCGTTACACGATCCATTATCTGCTGCGTACAGACGGACCACCTCCCGTGATCAAACGCCTTTTCACCCAAAGCCTGCTGGAAAAGGCGGGGTTTGGCAAACAGTTGTCTGGAGACCAGCTTGCCGGTCGCCAGCTCCCCGATGACGACGAACAAAAACCGAAGAGATACAACTTGTTGGACTCGGACGACGAGTCCCATTAGAGACAATTCAAAGATAATCGGGAAGCGTCCCCTTATTGTGAAGTCTATGGGTGAATAGTTCGTACTGCGGGCCGATGGCTCGCTGGAGTCGATTGTGATGAAAATGCTGATCGTAGACGATTCGCCGATGGACCGGGCACTTGCTTCGGGTCTGATCAAACGGCGTATGCAATGCGAGATTCTCGAAGCCTCCAACGGGCGTGAAGGACTGGAACGAATCGAGCATGATCATCCAGACTTCGTGTTGTCAGATCTCCAGATGCCCGAGATGAATGGCTTGGAACTTGTTTCGATCATCAAGGATCGATTTCCAAATATTCCCGTGATCTTGATGACGGCACAAGGAAGCGAAGAAATTGCCTCTCAGGCGCTGCATCATGGCGCAGCCAGTTACGTACCCAAACGTCGTCTTGCCGACGATCTCGTCGCAACAATCGAACGAGTCCTCGCCACAGCACGCGAAGAACGTCGTCAGTCAGTATTAATGCATCATCTCGCCCAGACGGATACACAATTCATTTTGCAGAATGATCCCAACGTGCTGCCACAATTGGTCAGTTACTTGCTGGACATGCTGCGCTGCATGCCATTGGGTGACGAAACAGAACGGCTTCGAGTTGGTATCGCCCTGGAAGAGGCACTCAACAACGCCTTCTATCACGGCAACATGGAAGTCTCGGCCAATGACGGCCCTCGCGACCGTAAGAGTTACGAGAAATTAGCCGAACAACGATCAGCAGAATCTCCGTATTGTGATCGCACAATCGATGTTCGTGTTTGGATTTCACCTGCCGAAGCCAGGTTCGTCATTCGAGATGCAGGACCAGGTTTCCCCTGGAAACAACATCTCGATCATCAGGTCGCACCAACCCAGCAAAGCTACGGTCGCGGCATCGTCCTGATGCGATCGAGTATGGATGAAGTCTCGTATAATGAAAAAGGGAATGAAGTCACGCTCGTCAAACGGAGCGTGAACATCAGCGAAGAAGAAGTCGATTAATCGATCAAAGTATTTTGGCAGATCGGGAGGAGCCGGCATGATCAAGCGACCTGAAGACGGAAAGTTTTGGTTGCTGGATACGAAATGAATCTGGAACGGAAACCCGCGAAATGGGTGCCTCTGCTTTACCGTCTTCGGTTAAGCCGTGCTCTTCGAAGACGTTATCGAACTATGAAAACACGGCCTTGTCCAAGACTCCAAAACCGTGGCACCCCGCGTTTCGACCGCTATTCAACTCGTTACTCGCAACAATATTAGCCTATGCCGGTTTGGTCGCTTAAAGACAAGGGCGAGGCTCGCAATATAAACTGCTTTGCAGCGCGCAAAGAAACAAAACGTGAGTACGACAAAATTCATTTGATGAGACAGACCATGCAAATCCTTTCGAGAGTCGCTTGTCTGGTACTGGTATCTTCCCTGCCCCTTCTGGCACAACAATCGCCGACACCGTCGCCAGGAGACGCGATGATCGAGAGCCATCTCATCCTTGAGACGGCCCAGGTCAGCCGCCGTTTTCTCGAAGGAGCAAGCTCGCGCGAAGAGTGGGAATCGCAACGGGATGAATTGAAACGCCGGTATTTTGATATGCTTGGACTGTGGCCCCTGCCCGATCGAACGCCGCTGAAGGCGACTGTCACCGGCACGATCGACCTGGAAGGTGTGCAAGTGGAAAAGGTACATTTTCAAAGTCGACCGGGTTTGTACGTGACCGGTAATCTCTATCGACCGACGAACACTGCGGGGAAACTTCCAGCAGTTCTTTATGTCTGTGGTCACGCAAACAAAGGACGTGATGGCAACAAGACCGCTTATCAGCATCACGGCATGTGGTTCGCCACGCACGGATATGTCTGCCTGATGATTGATACGCTGCAGCTCGGCGAGATCGCGGGGATTCATCACGGAACTCACAACAAAGAGCGATGGTGGTGGCAATCCGCCGGATATACCCCGGCAGGTGTCGAATGCTGGAACGGCGCACGTGCCTTGGATTATCTCATCTCGCGTCCTGACGTTGATGCGGAAAAACTGGCTGTTACGGGGAGAAGTGGCGGAGGTGCAGCATCCTTCTGGATCGCCGCCGCAGACGATCGCGTCAAAGTCTGTGTACCCGTCAGCGGCATGGCCGACCTGCAATGTTATGTCGACGACAAAGTCTGTAACGGTCATTGCGACTGCATGTTTCTCTATAACACCTATCGATGGGAATGGACGACGATCGCAGCATTGGTCGCACCCCGTCCGATGTTGTTTGAAAACTCGGGCTATGACCCCATCTTTCCGATGCCGGCCAATGAACGGATTCGTGACCGCCTGTCAAAGATCTACGGTTGGTATGAGAAGAAACCGGGCGAATTATTTGATGTCGGCGTCACACCTGGTGGCCATACGGACAATGTTGCACTGAGGCTCATGGCCTATCGCTGGATCAACCATCATCTCAAGGGAGACGACTCCGAAGTTGACGAGCCGAAGCTGCCAGTCATCGACGGGAAAAAGCTACGAGTCTTTCCCGAAGACAGCGACCTCCCGGCAGACCGCCTGAACGCCACAATTGACGAAACCTTCGTTCCGGCAGGAAAGCCGGAAGCACCAAAGACGCGCGAGGAATTTACCACCTGGTCCAATCGACTGACTCAACGCCTGGAAGAGTTGGTGTTTCGCGAGTGGCCAGATCAGGTTCCCGCAGCCGAGGTCCGTGACAGACGACCAGACGGAGAGTACATCCTCGGTACCGAAGACGAAATATTGGTACTCGCCAGGCGGCATGAAGTGGCTGAAAAAGTTCCCAAATCACCCGAACATCGCGAGCGATTGTGGTTGGTCATCTTGAATCCTGATGAGCCGGAAGCAACACTTCCCGCGTGGGTTAAAGATACCGTGTTAGCTGGCCAGTCGACGGTCACGATCAGCCCGCGTGGCTGCGGTGAGTCACTAAAGTGGACTCGAAAAAACCCTCCGAACTATGTCGAACGAGCTCACGCTCTGGTTGGTCGTACTGTCGATGCAGGCCGTGTTTACGATATTCAAGCGGTCGCTCGCTGGCTGCACGAAGCAGATGGAAACGAACTGACAATCGGCGTGGCAGGTCGCGGACCAGCCGGTGTTCTCGGTGCCTATGCAGCACTCTTCGAAACGAGCATCAGCGAGGTGATGCTGATCGATCCTCCGAAATCACATCGCGAGGGACCGACATTATTAAATGTGCTTCGTGTTCTCGATATTCCCGACGCCATGGGATTGCTCGCACCAAGGCACCTCACTCTGCTCAACGCCGATGGCGATGCGTTTAATCGAACAGAACAAATCTATAAAGCCGCCGGTTACGAATCTCGAATCACGCGAAAGCAATTGAAGAAATAGAAGGTGAAGCAAAGACGAGGCATTTATCGTTTAACCCGCAGCCAACGGCGCATGCGAATCGGCGTCCAGCCGATTTCTTCGAACGTTGCCGAAGCCCCGTTTTCGCAATGCTCCAACGAGTAATGACACCTCGGCGTACCGCAATTCCGCCGCTACGCTCCCGCTTCTCTCAGACGCGCGGTGAAACGAAGGCGACAGTTTCATCGCTTAATCTAGCGTAAGCACGATGCTGTAGCACCGTTCGTTGATACTGTACAACAATGGCTTCGTTGCATTTCCGTGACCGGCTCGAGTCACAAAACTTCACGAATTGGCTGTCCTTCAGACAGCGGCATCGGACGACCGTCGACCATTTTGTAATTGATGCTTTTCGGATCATACCCCAGCGCCGTGAAGACGGTCGCATTAATGTCGGCAGGCGAAATCGGACGAGCATGCGGGTATGCACCAGTACTGTCCGATTCTCCAACGACCTGACCACCTCGAATTCCCGCTCCTGCCAGCACGACCGAATAACACTGAGGCCAATGGTCTCGACCCGCATCCTTATTGATGATCGGAGTTCGACCGAAGTCCCCCGTCCAGATGACGAGCGTTGTTTCCAGCAGACCACGCGATTCAAGGTCGTCCAATAGAGTCGCAAACGCCTGCTCCATCGGAGGGACCAGAGTTTTCTCCATGCGGCTGAAATTATCCTTATGAGTGTCCCAGATAATACTCCGTCCATTGACCGCAGAGACAAATTTTGCCCCGGACTCGACGAGCCGACGCGCGAGCAGATGTGACTGACCCCACGTATGTCGCCCGTAACGATCTCGCAGTTGAGGCGGTTCCTGCGAGAGATCAAACGCCTGCGACGCTTTGTCTGACATGACCATCGACGAGGCCTGCGACTGAAAGATCTCCGTATCAGCAGCAGTCGTCGAGACAATTGATAAACCGCGCCGGTTCATCTGATCAAGTAATCCCAACCGTTCGCGAAACGTTTCGGAAGTCAGACTGGCATCGAGCTTCAGATTACGGACCTGAAAGTCAGCCGCGTTGGGATCGGCATCCAGCACCAGAGGATCATGCTGCATCCCGAGACAGCCTCCAAACTGACCGGGCGTCAAATACACCGTGCTGTCGCAATGGGGATAGGGAGCGATGACATACGGTGGAACTCCACTGCTGTAACCATCTCGACGAGCCAACCAGCCGACTAAAGTTCCTAAACTCGGATGATCGTTCGAACTCGGATTGATCAGCGTGCTGTCGACTCGGTAGGGACGACCGACCGTCGTCCAATACATTCCCGCGTTGTGGCTTGCCTGCGAATGATTGACTGATCTCAAAATCGCCAGTTTGTCCGCAACTCGGGACATTTTTGGCAATAGTTCTGAAATCTGGATTCCTGCAACGTTGGTATCAATCGGCTGGTAGGGACCGCGAACTGCATCGCCCGCCTTCGGCTTGGGGTCCCAAAGATCAATGTGGCTCGGCCCACCGCAATTGAAGATCATGATGACCGACTTGGCTTTGCCCAGCGCGGTCGGCTGTGCATGTGCCGCTTGTGAAAGTCCAGACAACAATGATGCTGAGCCCACACCCGTCAGCTTCAGAAAACTTCGCCGAGATGCGGACAACGGACTTTCCGACAACGTCGAATCCGTCGCAGGGACATTTTGCACGAGACTCATCTCCGGAATCCAAAATCAATCTTCAATGGCACGTGAGATCCAAGGGGTCTGACTTATTCCCTCACCCCGGCAACGCATAAACATAGCATGATGCGACGATCGAAGCCAGAAGAATGTCGGCCATTTTAATCCTGTATAGCAAGTTACGAGCGGGAGTCTGGCGATCAGCAGCTTGAATTTTGAGGGGTTGAGTCAAGTTTTGTTACTTACCGAAGTATCGATAAAACAGGTGCTTGACCGTTTCCATTCCGATGCCATACAGCAGCGTGATGACAAGGATCATCCCTAACAGATGTGTCGGTGGCACAACAAATCCCAGTGACTTGGCGAGTGGCGAGTAGGGTAACGCGAGAACCACCAGGGCAATCATCGTCGATGCGATCAACAGCAGTGTACCCGGGCGACTGCGAAAGAACGGACGCTGGGTTCTGACCACCAGCAGGATCATCAAACCCGTCAACGTCGATTCCACAAACCAGCCCGTGCGGAACAGTTCGTGATTGCTGCTGCCAAAAACCAGCAGAATGGCAGCAAACGTGATGAAGTCGAACAACGAACTGGCCAATCCAAAGGTCATCATAAAGCGCAAGATATAGCCGACATCCCAACGCCTGGGCCGTTCGATCTGTTCTGGATCGACCGTGTCAGTTGCGAGCGCCATCGCCGGGAAATCGGCCAATAAGTTGACGAGCAGAATCTGCGATGCCAGCAGAGGTTCGAACGGCAGAAACAGCGACGCGACCGCCAGACTGAACATGTACCCGAAATTTCCCGCGATCGCGAAAAAGACATATTTCAGCGTATTCGAAAAAGTCCGTCGACCTTCTCGCACACCTTTCACCAGCACCCCCAGGTCTTGCTCAAGCAACACCACTTGAGCCGCTTCCCTGGCAACATCGACGGCGCTGGCAACAGAAATTCCGACATCGGCGGCATGTAAGGCCGAGGCATCATTGATACCGTCACCCATATATCCGACGACCGCGCCACTATGTTGCAAAGCTCGAATGATCTGCTCTTTCTGATTCGGCTCAATCTCGGCAAACACATCCGCTTCGCGGACTCGCTGGTACACCGCCTCTTGACTGAGTGTTCTCAGGTCGGTGCCGGTCACGATTGTCGGGGAATCGATCCCGACGCTACGACTGACTGTCGCAGCAACGGCACGGTTGTCACCGGTAATGATTTTCAGGCCGACTCCGAGCTGACGCAGTTGTTCCAACGTTTCGCGAGCATCGGCCTTGGGTGGATCGGAAAAAGCGAGAAAACCGAGAAACGTCATTTCGCTCTCGTCCGACTTACTGATGTGCGCGACATCATCTGATCGGACAGCCAATCCCAGAACTCGTAAACCTTCGTTGCTCATCGCTGCAAACTGGCGATCAATCGAATCCCGTTGAGTCTCCAGACTGACCAGTTCGCCGCTGGCCAATTCCGCGTTCGTACAGACTTCCAGAATATTGGCCAGCGCCCCTTTGGTAATCAGAAGTTTTTTTCCATCCAACGAGACACGGACGCTGAGCCTTTTGCGGATGAAGTCGTAAGGGATCTCGTCGAGTTTCTCGACGCCGGTCGCGTCGAGTTTGCAGCCATCCAGGATCGCTCGATCAATCGGGTTCGCGAACCCCGTCTGGAAAAAGGCGTTGAGAAAGGCGAATCTCGCGACACGGTCACTCGACGCACCCGTCACGTCAAACGTCGACTGCAGATGGATGTGACCTTCCGTCAACGTTCCAGTCTTGTCCGAACACAGGATCGTCATGCCACCCAGGTTTTCAATCGACAGCAATTGTTTGACAATTACCTTTTGCTTGGCCATCGACTTGGCACCGGCAGACAGCACAACGCTGGTAATCGCCGGTAACAATTGAGGTGTCATCCCCACCGCCAGGGCCAGCGTGATCAGTAGCGATTCCGCAACCGGTTGATGTTGCCAGCCAACCTTGATCGCAAACAGAATGACCGTGATCACCACGACGATCTTGATCAGCAATTGCCCGAAATGATTGAGACCCCGCTCAAACCCCGTTTCCGGCGCCTTGTGCTCAAGTCGTTCCGAGATCTTGCCAAATTCGGTATCGCGACCGGTCCCGACCACGAGTGCGGTCCCCATCCCGCTGATGACGTATGTCCCAAGATAAAGCGAATTCGTCCGTTGACTGAGCGGAGTATTTTCAGGAACGACAGCAACCACTTTTTCCGCAGGAAAACTTTCCCCCGTCAAAGCCGCTTCGTTCAGAAAAAGATCTCGCGTCGATAACAATCGGCAATCACCGGGGATCATGTTTCCCGCACTCAGGCGAATGACATCTCCCGCAACGATCGCTTCCAGCGGGACCTCTCGATCCTGACCATCACGAATGACGGTCGCTTTCGTTTCGATCATTCCCAACAGTTTTGCAACCGCATCTGCCGCACTCAGTTCCTGCCAGAAACCGAGCAGTCCACTCGCCAGCAAGATGAAAACGATGATCCAGCCATTCGTCGTGTCATTCAAAAGCGTGAACGACAAAACGGCCGAGCAAAACAAAAGCAAAATGATCGGGTTCTTGAATTGATCCAGCAGCGTCGCCCAGGTCGATCGCCGATGAGCCTTTAACTGGCTTGTCTGTGCCAGACGTTTTTCCGCGTCAGACTGCGATAAACCGTCTGCCGAAGATTTCAGCGAATTCAGTAACTGGTCAATTGGTAGTGACCAGAATCCCATTTTCGTTCCACCAGGCTGAATGGTGGAATCAATAGAAACCAGCGGTGGAATCGGATCAGCGTTTCGGCCTGCCTCGTTACGCACGAAATTGGTGCCTTATTGTTCTTTTAAGTCGAGAACGGCAGAACCCCCTGCCCTTCGTGACATTTGATAGCGAACGAATAATAACATGACCAACCCCAATGGAGTAAACAACGAGGGAAACAACCAGCGATCAACAAATGTATTGATCCTTGCATTCTTGGGATCATTCGGGCTGTAAAGAACTGGAACCAACGTCCCTTTCAACGGAGGAGGCGACGTCGATAGTCCTTCGAACCGGATAGTCTCACCTCGATTCGTTTTGAATTCGACGACCGGATAGTGGTTCGGCCCGTCGCCGCTGTCAGAAATTCGCAGATCCACAATCGATCCGGTCGAAGAGACAGCCTGCCGTCCGAACGAGTACTCGCGGATCGCTAACCCGACACCGACTAAGAAGAACAGAGTGCCCACGCCACAAACAGCGAAATTCAGCAGTCGCGAAAAAGGGTCTTTCGAGGAAATTGTCGCCATGGGTCTATGTTTCAAAATGGAAATGCTCGCGGAGTCCCAAATTTGAATCTTCCCAACTGCAAGAAACAAGTGGCCGCTGACGGAACACGTGTCGGCTTTTTTTGATATGATTTCGTTGAAGCCAATGAGGCACTCTACTTTGAGAATCCAGTTAACGGTTCGGCGAACCTCGATGTCAGTATGAAGCTTCAAAACGATTGAAATTGCTATGCGCAAAAAGACTTATTTGTTGCCGTTTTTTGCGAAGGGATGAGACTATGGATCTGTTCCAACAATATGCTCGAAACATGACTCGACGTCATTTCTTCCAACAGGGATCAAATGTCCTTGGTGGCGTCGCACTCGCGTCGCTGATGGGACAGTCTGCGTCGCGGTCGCTGAATGCCGCTGAGCAAACTCCGAATCTTCAGGCGCTGATGACTCATCACGCGCCTAAAGCCAAACATGTGATCTATCTGCACATGGTCGGCGGCCCGCCTCAAATGGACCTCTATGACTACAAGCCGGTCATGAAAGACTGGTACGACAAAGATCTGCCTGAATCGGTCCGTAACGGTCAACGACTGACAACGATGACATCGGGACAAGCCCGTTTTCCAATAGCGCCGTCAAAGTTTCAGTTCGAACAAGTGGGTCAATGCGGGATGTGGGTGACGGAACTGTTGCCGTGGACCAAGAAAATGGTCGATGACATGTGCTTCATCCGCACCATGAATACCGATGCGATCAATCACGAACCCGCCATCAGCTTTATGCAGACGGGAAACCAGGTGACAGGTCGCCCGTGTCTGGGTGCCTGGACCTCTTACGGGCTTGGTTCGCTGAACGATGACCTGCCGACGTTTGTCGTGATGGTCGCCAAACCGACTAACACTGAACAGGTTCAAGCCATTTCCGCTCGACTGTGGCAGGCGGGATACCTTCCCGGTGAACATGCCGGGGTCTCGTTCCGAAGCGGTGGAGATCCGATCCTTTACATTAATAATCCGCCTGGCGTTCCCAGTGAAATCCGGCGGACGACACTCGATGGTCTGCGGGAACTGAACGAACTGACGTACGCTCAGATTGGCGATCCCGAAACACGAACTCGGATCGAGCAATACGAACTGGCATATCGAATGCAGACCAGTGTTCCTGAACTGACAAATCTCGCAACCGAGACGGAATCGACGCTGAAGATGTACGGAGACGAAGTCAAGAAGCCCGGTACGTTCACAAATAACGTCTTACTGGCACGACGACTTGTCGAACGGGGTGTTCGATTTGTCCAGATCTATATCAACAACTGGGACACGCATGCCAATGTGGCGGGCCGACTTCCCAGCCAGTGTCGGGATATCGATCAGGCCTGTTACGCTCTGGTTCAAGACTTGAAGCAACGCGGCATGTTTGACGACACGCTGATTATCTGGGGTGGTGAATTCGGACGGACGATCTACTCGCAAGGAGGTTTGTCCAAAGAGAATTACGGTCGCGACCACCATCCACGCTGCTTCACGATGTGGATGGCTGGCGGCGGTGCCAAGGGTGGTACGATTTACGGTGAAACCGACGATTTCAGCTACAATATCGTGAAAGACCCCGTGAGCGTTCACGATTTTCATGCCACGGTGCTGCATCTGTTGGGATTCGACCACGAACGTTTTTCGTACAAATTCCAGGGACTGGATTCCCGATTGACAGGCGTCGAACCGACGCGAGTCATAAAAGAATTACTCGCGTGATCCGAACTCCAAGAATCTGCGTTAGCAATACGAAGGGGCGACAGGTCGTCGTCCTCGTGAGAACTTTTGCGGGAGCCCACGACAATGTTGGGACAACGAATGAATGCGATTTTGAAATCAGGCCTGATCCTCGGGGGTCTTTTACTGCTGGGGATGCCGACGGCGGCACGCGCCGTAGATGTTTCTGACGCCGGTCACTTTTTTAGTGCGGAAACGCTCGAAAAGGCGAATAAGGCGATTGCCGAAATTGAAAAGAAGGCCGGTCACTCAATCCGGATCGAAACGCACGCGACGGTTCCGGCCGATAAGGTTGAAGCTGTCTCGAAAATGGATCGTGCCGCGAAACAGGAATTCATGCACACCTGGGTCAAAGAACGAGCCAAAGACGTGAAAGAAAACGGAACCTTGATCCTGATCTGTAAAGATCCTGCCCGAATTGAAACATGGTTCAATAGCAAATTGAAGGACGCAGGCTTTACACAAGCTGACCGTGACAAGATTTCACAAGTTTTGACGACTGGATTCAAAGACAAGAATTTCGACGGCGCACTGAGTGATGCCGTTGCCACACTAGGTACGGGCTATGCAAAACTGACGCCCGTTCACGCGAAGCATGCGACCAGCAACGCTCCCATCCAACGAGCACCGGTCGCGACGCATCGGATTGGCGTTCAAAGACCGATGCAGTCAAGCTGGATGCCCCTGATCTGGACGATCGGCAATGTGCTACTCGTCATGTTCGTGGTTTCCTCCATCATCAGAGCGTTTAGTGGTGGTGGTGGACGGGGTTACGGCGGTGGTGGTTATGGCGGACAGCCAGGATACGGCGGCGGGTATGGTGGTGGCGGAGGAGGCTTCTTGAGCAGTCTGGCTGGCGGAATCTTCGGAGCCGTTGCGGGAAACTGGGTTTATGACCAGTTTTCAGGAGGCCACTCAGCTCACGCACACGATTCAATGTCATCGTCCGATCCGTTTGCGGGGAGCAGCACGCTGGGTGACGATACGTCATCCAGTGATAACGGCTGGACCGACGAAGGAAGCTCCAGCGGCGGCGGCTGGTTCGATGGCGGGGACGCCGGTGGAGGTGGCGGTGACTTCGGCGGCGGTGGGGATTTCGGCGGCGGCGGCGACTTCGGCGGTGGGGATTTCTAAGCCAGGATTATTCGTTAGCCCGACGCGCAAGCGAGGGATCTTCTCCTGAGACAAACACGTCGCCCGATCAGTCGTTTGATTTTGTTGCGGTCGAAATTGTCATCCGCATCGGATTACGTCCGTCCCTCGCTTGTGCGTCGGGCTAGCGTTACAAGCTGTTTTTAGTGACCACAGCTTAACTCTTGATCGATTCGCCGTTTGCAAAAACAAAAAATCCCTGCCTGACCGTCTTCGGCCAGGCAGGGATTTTCTTTTAGATTACCGCTGAATTCGAGCCGAGCCACCCTTGGCAAACGCTTCGACTTGTTCCACGGTCGACATTGTTGTGTCCCCTGGGAACGTCGTCAGCAAGGCTCCGTGAGCCCAGCCGAGTCGAACGGCTTCGTCCGGTGTCTTCCCATTCAGCAGGCCGTAGATGAAACCAGCCGCGAAGCCGTCGCCGCCGCCGACTCGGTCGTACACGTCCAGCTCGCAGGTCGGAGCGTTATACGTCTTTCCTTCGATCCAGCAGACGGCACTCCAATCGTGGCGATTGGTTGTATGAACTTCACGCAGCGTCGTGGCCACAACTTTGATGTTCGGCAATTGCTTGGCGACATCGTCCATCATGCCAACGAACGCGGCGGGATCGATCTTTGACTTCGATTCCACGTCCGGTCCCTTCAGGCCCAAGCCCTTTTGGAGATCTTCTTCGTTACCGACCAGCACGTCGACATTTTCCACGATTCGGCGCAAGGTCTGTTGAGCGGTCGACAGTCCGCCGGAAATCTGCCACAGCTTGGCTCGGAAATTCAGGTCAAACGAAACGATCGCGCCGGCGGCTTTTGCGGCCTTCATCCCTTCGATGATCAGATCAGGGGTCGTCGACGACAGTGCCGAGAAAATCCCGCCGCTGTGGAACCAGCGAACTCCACCAGCCATGATCGACTTCCAGTCGAAATCGCCCACTTTCAGCCGAGCGGCTGCTTCGTTGCTGCGGTTATAAAACACGACGGGGGCTCGCACACCCAGACCCTGATCGCTGTAAACGGTCGCCATGTTGGGGCCGGTCACACCGTCATGTTCAAAATGCTTGTAGAACGACTTGACGCCCATCGCCCGGACGCGTTCGTTGATCAAATCGCCGATCGGATAATTCACCATGGCCGACGCAATACCGGTTTTCATCCGGAAACAGTCAGACAGGTTGGCTGCCACGTTGAATTCGCCGCCGCTGACGTGAATTTTGCATTCGGTCGCCTTTCGGAACGGGATAATCCCGGGATCGAGCCGATGGACCAAAGCCCCCAGCGAAAGAAGATCTAAAGAACCAGTGGGGGAAATTTTGAGCATTTTGTCTCCTTGAGAATGAAAATTCACGTTAAACCGTTACCGACGCCGCAGGCGCTCATATTAAATGCGGCGGGCATGATAGTGGCTATTCCAACAAAATTCAGCCGAAACAGCCTGTTTCCGCACCGGTTTCTTAACTCCTGTCACCACCAATACGTGGGGAGAAGTAGTAGTCCGTGAACGCTTGAATGCAGGGTTGTGTGCCACTGGCGTGCGTCTTCGCTCGCCAGTGCTCTTGCTTTGCGTCGATGAAAGAGAAGACACTGGCGGCTCAAAGCAGCCGCCAGTGGCACCCATTATCGTGCCATTGTGTTCCAAAAGCACCGTGTCCCTACCAATGCAACCCCATCGCCAATTGACGACCCGAAGCTGGTCCGGCTACAAGTCAATCAGTTATAGTTTGACATCCAGCCCTAACGGTATTCGTCCCGGAACTCGCTCGCTTTTCGGGACGAACGTCATGCAGAAGAAACGAATTGACATGTCCACGGAAGAGACACCCTCAGCACCATCCGCAACCAACTTCATTCGCGACCTGATCGACGCCGACAATCTGTCGGGCCGATTCGATGGACGAGTCCACACGCGGTTCCCTCCCGAGCCGAATGGTTACCTGCATATCGGCCATGCGAAATCGATCTGCCTGAACTTTGGCCTGGCGATCAAGTACGGCGGCCAATGCAACCTGCGGTTTGACGACACGAACCCCACCAAGGAAGACGTCGAATACGTCGATTCAATCCAGGAAGACGTCCGCTGGCTCGGCTTCAAGTGGGACAACCTGTTTTACGCATCAGACTATTTTGAAACAATCTATCAGTACGCCGAGGCTCTGATTGAGAAAGGGCTGGCGTACGTCGACAGTTGTTCGACCGAAGAAATCCGTCAACTCCGCGGATCATTGACTCAGCCCGGTAAACCAGGCCCCTATCGGGACCGATCCATCGCTGAAAACCTCGATCTGTTCCGACGAATGCGCGCAGGCGAATTCCCCGATGGTGCCCACGTTCTCAGAGCCAAAATCGACCTGGCTCACACCAATATGAATATGCGAGACCCCCTGCTCTACCGCATCCGACATGCCGAACATCATCGGACCGGTAACAAATGGTGCATTTATCCGCTTTACGATTTCACGCACGGCTACAGCGATTCGCTGGAACGAATTACTCATTCGATCTGTACGCTGGAATTCGAAAATCATCGCCCGCTTTACGACTGGCTGATTGAGGAGCTCGATCTCTACCACCCTCAACAGATCGAATTCGCTCGGCTGAACCTGACTCATATGATGATGAGCAAGCGCAAGCTGCTGGAACTGGTTGAAACCAAATCGGTCTCAGGGTGGGACGATCCCCGCATGCCGACGATCGCCGGGATTCGCCGTCGGGGTTACACACCCGAAGCGATGCGAGCCTTCTGCGAAGAAATCGGCGTGACCAAGTTCAATGGACTGACCGAAATCGTCGTCCTCGAAAACGCCGTCCGAGCGGATCTCAACAAGACATCCAATCGAGTCATGGCCGTAATTAACCCCATCAAGGTTGTCATCGAAAACTATCCCGATGATCTTGTCGAAGAAATGGATGCGATCAACAACCCGGAAGATCCCTCGGCAGGAAGCCGGCTCGTCCCTTTCTCTAAGACGCTTTACATCGAGAAAGACGATTTCATGGAGACGCCGCACAAACAATTCTTCCGCATGTCACCCGGTCGCGAAGTCAGACTTCGCTGGGGTTACCTTGTCACCTGTCAAAGCGTGGTGAAAGACCCGGCAACAGGCGAAGTGATAGAACTTCGATGCACGTACGACCCGCTGACGAAGGGTGGCAATGCTCCCGATGGCCGCAAGGTGAAATCTACGATTCACTGGGTCTCCGCCGCACACGCCGTCACCGCCGAGGTTCGCCTCTACGACCACCTGTTCTCGATCGCCAACGTGGCGGACATCCCGGACGGTGAAGATTGGAAAACTTATCTCAATCCCAAATCACTGGTGGTCGTCCCCGAGGCAAAGCTGGAACGGTCGCTCGGTACGGCTCAGCCGGGATACCGATGTCAGTTCGAACGACTCGGCTACTTCTGCGTCGATAAGGACTCCACACCCGAAAAACTGGTCTTCAACCGCACAGTGACCCTGAAAGACGACTGGGCCAAGATCCAGAAGAAACAAGCATGATCCGTGGGCGACGCTGCTAGCGTCGCCCCAAGCGTTTAATAAACGAGGAATGCCTAAATAGGAGAGTATTCAAGATGCGGTTCCTTTCAATCATCGCGTTCATTTCGTTTTGCCTTGCCTTACCGCCAGTCCACGCAGGTCAGTTCAACGAAGTCTTAAGCATCGGTGATACCGCACCGGCCTGGGAAAATCTCCCAGGAACAGACGGAAAGACTCATTCATCGAAAGACCTTAAAGACAAGGACGCGATCGTCCTCGTCTTTACCTGCCTCAGTTGCCCAACAGCGGTCGACTACGAAGAACGGTTTAATCAACTCGCAAAGCAATACGGCGGCCCAAACGGCAATGTCGGCTTCGTCGCTGTATGCGTGAACCAGATCCCCGCAGATCGTCTCGACAAATTAACTCTTCGAGCAACCCAGCAGAAATTCGCCTTTCCAGTCCTGTATGACGAATCACAAAAGATCGCCAAAGACTACGGCGCAATCTTTACTCCGGAATTCTTCGTGCTGAACAAAGAACGAAAGATCGTCTACATGGGCGCCATGGACGACGAAACCAACCCCGAGAAAGTCACAAAGCGCTACGTCGAACAAGCGCTCGTTGCAGCATTAAAAGGTGAATCCCCCGCCATCAAAGAAACAATCGCAAGAGGCTGCCGAGTGCGATACGCCCGCGAAAAACAATGACCGTCCGGCACAGCCGGTTCATGCGCGTCGCACGACGGGTTCAAAATAGGATGACCGTTCCCGCGTTGCCCCGCACAGCCGGTTCATGCGCGTCGTACAACGGGTTCAGAATAGGGTGACCGTTCCCGCGTTGCCCGGCACAGCCGGTTCATGCGCGTCGCACGACGGGTTTAGAATAGGTTGACCGTTCGCGAATTGCCCGGGGCTCCGAATTGGGGCGGGCGACTGCAGGGTGTCCTCTGGAAACGATCAGAAGTTGGAACCGAAAGTGGGTGCCACGGTTTTACCGTCTTCGGTAAGGCCGTACTCTTCGGCCGCGTTCACTTGTGACCACGCTCCAGCTTGGTCACGCAAGTCTTCGAAGCTCTGATTCGCTCTCGGCTAGCCAACCCCAAAAACGATTTTTCTTTTGATAAAAAGAACTTGGTTTTCCAGTGGCCTGACCGTTCAACAAATAAAAATCAAACCTTCTGACCCACATACCGTCCAATAAACAAAATACTCTCGGTTTCTCGATCTCGAATCAGGAACAGAAACGGCTTGTTCGCTTTAAAGATTGGCACAAATGGTCGAGTCTTCGGCCGCTCTGATAGCGCGGCACTTGTGGGAGCGGCAAACATGACCGCAGTCGCAGCAGCCGCTTCCGTTCCGACTTCACTGACATCGACATAGGTCTTGTGTAACACGTTCGTAATGTAAAGACGATCGTCGAATTTCTCGCTGGTACTCAGCTTATCGAATTGCGCGGCCTCAGGCGTCTTTGCGGGATCTTCAAAAGCCCTGACCATGCCGAGCGATTGCAAGGTTTCACGCAATTGATACTTCGCTTCCAGTTTGTACTTGGGCAATGACAGATTGACCGTGCGCCGCTTCAAAGAGTGAATCCATTGCTGCAACGTTTCATACTTCAACGACCGTTCCAGCTCCGTTAGCCCCTCAACTGATTGAGGGACAATCAGGATCATCTCCAGTTTGCTTCCCTGATAATCCAGGGCGAGCATCGTATGGCCCCCTGCATCGGGATAGAGTGACGGATCATCGTCTTTCAGATCAACATTCACTTCAGTCGGGGTCGGGAAAAATTCGCCACTCGAACCGAATGCGCCGTAACTTGCCGTTGTCGAATTCCACTGATGCATCATGGGAAGCTTGATCGTCTGACTGGCTGACTGCTGAAAGGGTTCAGGTTGTGTCGCCGAAGGTTTGAACGGTTCAGCCCAATCCCCTTTGAAAAAGACTGCATTCGTGATCACGAGTCGCGTCAGATCGGTGATATCCCCGGATGAAAGCAGGTCCCGAATACGATCGTTCGTGTGCCGCGAGACCCATTCGTTAATCTCGGTTCGTGCGGGTTCGGGATGGCTCTTGAAATCAACCGGAAATGCCACCGTTCCATAACTCGGCTTCAGCGTCGAAATGAAACCCGGTTGAATCGGATACGATTTCTCTAACCAGAGCGCATTGGCAATTTGCAATTCATAAGCCGAGGTCTGTCGTACAAGGGAATTGAGTTCATTCGCCAGTTGCCTCCCCTTTTCCGATGACGTTTGAGCTTCATCAAATTTATTCGACTTATTCAACACAGCCGTTCGAGCATTAACAGACTTGAGTTCCTCGCGAAGCCTGGCAATTTTTTCGGCCACCTCGGACGAAACGAAAGGCATAACACCTGACCGAAGGTGCCCCTGACCTCGATGAATCCGCGCCAAGTCCCCGGCAGGGATGTGCAGAACGTCGGTCATCTGCTGCAACGTTTGATCGACCGCTCCTTCAGTCGCCATCGTCAGTGCTATCGAAATGGAAAACGGCGACACGAACACGTTGTTGCCGTGATCCGTCTGTGCCAGTTTCAGATAGAGATCAATCGCGAATTGACCGTTGGCCTGCAATGCCGCCGCCCGGTCAGCGAGGTCCTCTGCGGCTAGCGGTTTAACGACCTTGTCTGGTTTTTGCGGCTTGATGACGGCAGGCTCCTCGGCAGACAAAACGTGCGACAGCAGCAAACGACATGTCATAACGGCAAGCACCACATTCAGGGTTTTCATTTCGATTCCCTTTTTCGCACGATTTTTGGTTGAGGAGATGGATGCGATTCGAGGCTCGTGTCGCTGCATTTCTACACCTGTGGGAAATCGACGGCAAGTTCGTACTGAAGTCAGGTCATCACCGAAGGGTTACGAGCTTTACGAGAAATACATGCTCGAAGACCAGAACGATGATGACCCTGCTGCCCGAATCAAAGATTTGAAGTGGAAAATCAATGACGAAATGGAAGCCATGCGTGAGGAACAGTCGACATGGTTAAAAGAACAAAAACGACTGGCGGACGACCAGATACGTCGGTTAGACGACCGTGTTCGGAAAGGACGTGAGAAGAAAGAACGGTCCATTCCGAAATTCTAAAACTCAATGAAAATCACTGCTCCTCCGAAGACTTCGATGCAGTAGCACATCAAGATGATGGCGATGCCTGACTGGGCGCACAATCTGTTCACTAACATGAACATTACTCTCAGCAAACTTTTGCTCGTACACAACTTACGTTGACATCGTGACGCGACAAATATTCTGAAAAAGTGCTGGAAACACTTCCAGACGCTACTACACTCTTTTCGTCGGTCAGCAGCAGCAGAAAACACGCTGACGTGAATCATCAATTCTGGTTAACGCAAAACGTGTGTCTGACACAGGTGTTGCCCCTGAATTGATGGTTTCGCGTATGGCCGACACAGCTCTACGAACTTGAAAACCTCGTTTATCGAGGCGTCCATGTTCGTTGAACAACTTGTGGACAAACGCTTCAATTTGCTTCAAGTGTTCTACCCCGAGGAAACTATGCGCTAGAGGTACGCAATCGGACATCCGCAGATGCTCCCGACTGAGTCCCTTTGTGTTTTCAACGGAAAAGAAGACGATTCGACATTGATTGGAAGGGCCGCTGAGCGCGCCCTTTCGGTCGCCTACGTACCTTACAAAAAACGAAAAGAGACGCAAAATGCAACAGCAATGGAACGAAGATCAATATGACATGAGCCCTGGCCGAAGAGCCAAACCAAAAACACTCGGCCGGATCGTTGAACATTGTTTTGCACACATGAAAAAACACCGCATTCTTCCCCGCAGTAGCGGACGAAGACTCGATCGCACCAACGTCGATCCGGGGTTGGCAGTGATTCTTCATCTCATGCGAGCGATTCAAAAAAGAATTCAGCCCTTAAACGAATAATTTTTACGGTGCCGGTCGACGAATTGGTCGCTCGACATTCTTCAGTTGCTTGATATCAAATTCTTTCCCTTTCAGCGCGGCGAACTTTTCCAGTTGCTCCTTCGTCAGCAGCGCCATGACCTTTGCATTCTGGTCCGTGATCAGTTTGTTCAGAACCTCGCGCGGATCTGCACCGTCATCCGCCGGAGCGACTGGTTGAAAGAGTTTGTTCTTCAATTCGCGATATTCATTCAAGACGTCGTCAATCTGCTGCTTCTGTTCGCCCATCACTGCCAATGCTTCAACGACTTCGGCTTCGCCGAGCGCCGTTGATTGCAATGCCTGCCAGTAGATCTGTTGCAGGCGTTGAAACTGGTCCTGGGTGATCGCGGCTTTCAGTTGCGGCAGGAACTCGGCGGTTTTGGTGTGCCATAATTCCGTCATTTTTGCAAGTTCTTGCTGACGAGCTTCTGCGGTTTGACCAGGGAATCTCATGATTCCGAACGGCGGCATCGCGGCTTCCTGGTAATTCACCATACCGCCGGAATTACGTTGGATCAGGCGAATGCGAAACCCGCCACCCGCCTGAACCCATGACTTGCCGAACTGTTGTCTGATTTCAAGGACCTTGGCAATCGTCTCTTGATTCAGACCCAGATCAGCCTGAACACCCGGGATCATCAGCAATGAAAAGATCCCGTCCCCGCCGCCAGTATTTCCCTGATTGATCATGCCACCGATTCGTCGTCCAGAGGGAGCGATTCCACCTGGTTGTCCGCCGCCGGGACCGGCCATCGGTTGGCCGTCTGGTCCCACTCCCGGCCCCATCGGCCGTGGGCGAGTCAGGTCCAGCGTACGCACCTCGTTGAGATCAAATGGTTTCCCTTTCATCGCGGCGAATTGATCGAGTTGCGCTTTTGTCAGGAAAGCATCGACTTTTGCATCATGCTCGCTGACCAATCCCGCGACCTTTTCCATAATTCCGCCAGCCGCAGCAGGATCGTCGACACCAGGACGGAGTGGACCGGGTCGCGATGACTCAAGCATCGCCAATCGCTGCACGTTATATTCTTCTGTCGTCGCCTCGATCCGAGCCTGCTGTTCTTGAGTGATTCCCAGAGCTTCGATGACTTCCGGGTCAAAATAGGCTGCCGTCCCGATCGCCTGAAAGTGAATCTGTTTCAACCGGCCGAACTGATCGGCTGTCAGAACTTGCTTCAGTTCTGGCAGATGTTTGGCGATCGCGGCATTCCACTGTCCGAAATCCCAGTCTGGTAGTGTCGGTTCACTGAACGAAACATTCCGCCCGTCAGCCAGCCGGGTCCTCATGCCCGTCCAGGCACCGGATTCACGTCGGGTTACAAAAAAGGCACCACTGATCTCATGGATTTTTTTCCCCTCTTCTTCGTTCAATCCCAGCTCCTTCTGAACGGCATTGTTTCCCGCAAGCCTGACGATCGATGCGCCCGGGCCAAACCACCCGAACGTTCGTCGGGGACCACGCGAAGTCAACTTGGTCAAATCAAACGGCATCCCTTCCAACGCCGCCAACTTGTCCTGCTGTTCTTTCGTCAGGATCGCCCTGGCCTTTTTATCTCGTTCGTTAAATGATTGTTGATACTTGGGGAACGAGACGCCGGAACGCATCATCATCTGCTCTGGCATGGAATACTCGAGATTGATCTCCCCGATCTGCTTGACCTGATCGGCTGTGAGTTCCAGGGTTTTCGCCAATCCCTGTTCATAAATCAGCGCCTCGGAGCCGTAGACCTGTCGGGCAATTTGATGTAATCGATCGAGCTGCTCAGGAGTGAAAACTGCTTTGATCTGCGGAATGATCGACTCGTCAGCCTTTTTGGCTGTGGCGATTCTTTCCATAATTCGTTTTTCTCGCTCTTCGGGCGCCAAGTCCCGTAGATTTTCCATTTCCCGACCGTCTAATGGTCCGCCTCGACCTCTCATCACATCCAGTTCGTAGCAGTATTTTTCAATCAGGCTGTGAACTTTGATGGAGCTGGCGTTGTCGAGTCCGATTTCATTTCGCACCGCTTGTTGAGCGGCCACGAAAAAGATTCCCCCCTCTTTACCAATCAGGATCCGCCGTCCCCCTTCGCGAAAAGCCAGCCCTGATGCGGGTTCGATTGCCGCCCCAGGTTTGGCAGCCTCCTGAGCAAACAACGCGAAGTCATCGAAGGCCATCAAACCGAGGGCGATGACGAATCCCGCAATCAGTTTCCGAACGACAAATTGCGAAGCGATTTCCCGCCGCGTTTTCCAGGAGTACGTATTCGGAATGATTGAGTTCGGGACACCAGTCTGATCGTGGATCGCTCTCGTTTGCATTCATAGCGCCTTTGAATTGTTGTGGGATTGACGAGAGATTTGAATCAAATGGGTTAGGAAAGATCCTAAACAATTCACCTTATTTTCAGATGAAATGCAAATCTACCACCAAAAATCAATCTTCCTGCTGAGCACAACTGATCAGTACAGATTCAAAATAAGCTGGAACACTCATCTGTGCTAATCGACACGTATCAAGAGAATAAAGAAGCCCGAGACAAGCCTCAATCGCCTTTCTTCTCTTCGTCTTATTAGTGTCAATTAGCGAAGATGAGTGTTCCCCTTTCTCTTTCTGAGCTCGTTCCCTCGATTGACTCTAACCGAACTGTTTTCCAGGTGAACGAGACCCAGCGGATCGCCAAGGATTATTCAGTTTCGTTCCTGCCCATTTGCGGCGATGGTGGGGGTCGAGTGTAAACCGACTGTGTTCACCGCGATGACCCGATAGGCGTACTTTTTGCCAGGCTCGGCTTTTGTGTCCTTGTACCTCATCGGTACGAGGGGCAGCGTTGGTGTGTCACTATATTGCAGGTTTTGAAAGATCGGACGTCCGAACGGATTGCGGCCCTGTTCAGGGACTTTGGCTAGGAACTCGCCGTCTCGTTCGATGATGAAACCTGCCAGTCCACTTTCAACGTCCGCTTCCGCTTGCCAGACCAATTCGCCCTCCTTGATTTGCACATTTGTCGGCGGAGGCGGGGGTGAATCATCGGTGAGATTGGTGTCTTTGACATATTGCATCCATGCTCCCGCGATGGCTTCGGAAGGCAACCAGCCAGCATTCATTGGATCATCGCTGAACATTTCGGCGGAAACAGCTTTAACGCCTGTGACGGGTGCCAACCAGGCACCGGCCTTCGGCATCGCTTGTAACGGCTCCCCTGTTTTTTTCGGGAGACGCGCAGAAAGGCATGCGTCGAGCCAGGCAATTGCGAAGTAACGTTGATTACCGCAGTCATGCGACGACAACGGATCGACGGCAACGCCGATTAATCCCCCTTTCGATCGCATTTCTTTGAAAAAGACCTGGTTCGCAGGCCAGACGGATGCGAACTGATTTTCCTTGTCGGTGACACCTTCTTTCGTTCCCAGATTGCACATGATGGGGACTTGAAGCGAAGCATCGGTCATCGAATGTGATTTGATCCCGGGACGATCTGGATTCGGCTGTAGCAATGGGACACCCGAGCGTAGCCATGCGGCAACGATTCGCTCGGGATGCAGCAATACCATTCCTCCGGCCCAGTGACCCCCACCGCTGTGCCCCCAGAGCGCCCAAGGGACTTTTGCCAATTCAAGATGTCCCGATTTCTGACCGAGGTCGCTGAGACATTTTTGAAATGCCGCGTTAGATCCGTTCCGTGGATCACACCACATCTGGCAATCCGCTTTATCGGGCTGTTCGTATGAGGGTGAGAGCAATGCACATTCGTGTTTCTTCGCCAGAGCCTGCCAATGGAGGTCGTAAGCCCCTGTCAAACCTGACTTGCATGATCCCTCGCCACAACCATGTTGATGGACAATCACACCCCTTAGCGATGTCACGCTCGGCGGAATCCAGATCGTGTAGTTGACGGGATAGATCAACTCACCCGGTTGCGACGAAGCGTCATAGCGAACCCGGTAATACGGCGGATCAGCCGTCGGAAAAACATCATACGGAGGCTGCTGCGCGTTAACTGACGATGTCAGCACGAACAGAAGCAGGGCCAAATACGGAAACCGACATGTGGAAGGGGTCAATGACATCTCAAAGTCCGTTACAAACCGGGAGTTTACGATGCCACCATTCTATCCGAACCGTGGCGATAATTCGCTCAGGTTTCCGTTTGGCGCGGGTTAACAAGCGGCGGAGAAACCGTAGCATGGGCTTCAGCCCGTGCGCCCCAGGAATTGGCAATTCATAGAATCTCAATACGAAGGCACGATACGATTCTTCGAAGGGTCTCACTCAAAGACTCGAAGACTTGCACGGGCTAAAGCCCATGCTACGAGGCCGGTCGGATGACCATGTCGAATTTCAAGAGAATTGTGAACTCGACATCGTTGTGCATCGGACTTGATTCGTCGCCCATTAGCCACGATCAGATCCTATTAGGTGCGCCCGCGATTCGATAGCATGTCGTGAAGCGTCCACAAGGAAACTCCATTTCACAAGAGAGCGCACCATGACCCGTCTGACCCTTGCCGGTTGCCTGATGGCAGTTTGTCTGTTCGTTTCCAGCTTGACCGCTCAGGAAAAACCTGCGGACAACCCCGCAGCCAGGAAACTCGACCGTGACATCCCGAGGCACAAGGAATTCCTCAAACGAATTGAGCAAAACCAGGGGGTGGGCGATGTCATCTTTCTGGGCGATTCCATCACGAACGGTTGGGAAGGTCAAAAAGCCTGGCAGGAGTACTTCGGTCCGTTCAAACCGGTGAACCTCGGTATCGGCGGCGACCAGACAGGTCACGTTCTCTGGCGCATTACCGAGGGTCATGAACTGGACAACCTCAAGCCAAAGGCGGCGGTCATTATGATCGGCACCAACAACATTGGTGGTCATACCGCCCCGCAGATCGCCGGCGGGATCGCGGAGATCATCGAGGAACTGAAGCGTCAAAAGCCGGGCATTAAGGTTCTGCTGCTGGGTGTCTTCCCTCGTGGTGGCTCAAGCGATGCCGAGCGGAGCCTGGAACAGATCGCCGAGGGGATCAAGCCGATCAACGAGGAACTGAAAAAGGACAAGCCGGATCTCAAAGTCCTGAACGCTGCGATCCGGAAATTGGAACAAAATCGGGGAACGATTCCGGCCGCACAACTGAACAAGAGGGTTGCCGAGATCAATGCCATTATCGCGAAACTGGACGACGGCAAGACAGTGTTCTACAAGGACATCGGCCATCAGTTCCTCGACCAGAACGGAGGCCTGTCAGGCGAAATCATGCCGGACTACCTGCACCTGAGCGGCAAAGGCTACGAAATCTGGGGCAAGGCCATCAAAACCGATCTTGAAAAGCTCACCAGGTAGGTCAAGGTCCCCAAGTCTGGACCAGTCCGCCGTGCAGGCGGACTGGTCGTTGGTTCAACGTGGGTTCGACACGGTATTGATGCAATCGAAGACACATCGTAAGGTGAAAATGCTCAATCCAAGACAGAGCACAGTCACGAGACGATTTTCAAATGACGCGTGCTGCGAAGCGCAGGACATCAAGGTTATTCCTACTTCCAAATTGCCGCAGTGACTGAGGTTTCGTCGGACCAACGCAAGCAAGAGTCACTTGGATCATCTACGCGCACAACGGGCTCCTGCGCCAAGTCGTACCGATGTCGGAGATGGAACCTCAACGAGTTCTTGCTAAGCTGCTATGGCATTTCACTGCTTGGATAATCGCCGGTTCTGGTCCGCCGAATCACTTCCTGCATTGTCATAGGCCACATGATGCCGCATGCTGAATTTGATGTCTTTCTTTCGCACAACAGCGCGGACAAGCCTGACGTGCTGAAGCTTGCTACTAAACTCAGGGACCTCGGTCTGATTCCGTGGGTCGATGCATGGCATCTGGTGGCAGGGGAACCGTGGTTGCCCGCGATCGAGCGGGCGCTAGACAACAGTGATTGCTGTGCGGTCGTTATTGGACCGAACGGCATGGGGAACGTGCACGAAGACGAAATGTGGGTGGCACTGCAGCGCGGTATCGAATCCAAACGATCAGACCGACGCTTCCGGATCATCCCCATCCTGCTACCCCAGTCCTCTCGCGGCGACCGCGAGAAGCTGCCGAGCTTTCTGAAGACGAACACATGGGTCGAGTTTCCTGGATCAATCGACGACCCCGTGTCGCTTGATAAGCTGGTCAAAGCGATCCGAGGCCAGGCCCCTGGCGTCGGAGTCACGTTGGTCGCTGGAGAATGCCCTTATCGTGGTCTGGCCTACTTTGATATTCAGCACACAAAACTGTTCTTAGGCCGCGAAGGCCTCACCGACTGGTTGCTCAGCCGGCTGAAGGGAACAGCGACGAAATTGGGTCCAACTCGCTTTCTCGCGATCGTCGGGGCCTCGGGAAGCGGGAAGTCTTCGTTGGCACGCGCGGGGGTGTTGGCCAAGCTGAAGGCCGGCGAACTGGCCGGCAGCGAGAACTGGCCGCTCGTGATTTGTCGGCCAGAGTGTCGGCCACTGGAGAGTCTGGCGACGGCGCTCGCAGGTCTCGAATCCGACAAACTCGGTCCGATCGACCGATCGGAAAAGATCACAAGGCTCATTCCGTCACTCCTGGAATCTCCCGCAAGATTGCACTGTGTTGTTCAGGCTACGATGCCCGCAAACGATCCCGACTGGCGGCTGGTCGTCTTCGTGGACCAGTTCGAAGAATTGTTTACGCTCAACGTACCCGATCCGCACGACGCCCGATCCGTCGCGCCTCGCTCCGCACTCAGCGCGGATCGCGTGGCTTTCATCCGAAATCTGCTGCACGCATCGACGATCCAGCATGGACGAACGATTGTCATTCTCACCATGCGGGCAGATTTTTATGAAAAATGCGAGGCCCTGCCCGAACTGGCGGACGCCGTGTCGAGCAATCAGCAATTTGTGGGACCAATGATCGCCGATGAACTACGCCGTTCCATCGAGACTCCGGCTCAACTTTGCGGCAGTGATATTGAACCGGGGCTGGTCGATCTGCTGGTTCGTGAAGTCGCCGATCAGCCAGGGGCGTTGCCACTGCTGCAATATGCATTGGCCGAGCTGTGGAACAGGACTCGTGAATCGGGTCAAAGCAAGCTGACGACGGAGGCGTACCGCGAGCTGGGTGGCTGGGAAGGGGCATTGAGTCGGCGGGCCGATGACGTCCTGGCCGAGTTCAAAAATACGCCGCAGGAGAAACGTTGCCGGGAATTATTCCTGAGACTGGTGCAGCCGGGCGAGGGGAGGGAAGCCACCAAACGCCTGGTTCGCTGGGACGAACTGAAACTTGCCAACGCTAATGACGCCGCAGACCTTGAACAGATTGTGAGGAAACTGGCCGATCGTCGCCTGATCACAACCGGCGGTGAAATCGAATCGGGCCAGGCGCTCTCGGGTGACGCGACGATCGAAGTCGTTCACGAGGCGTTAATTCGCGGTTGGGACCAACTGCGAAAATGGCTTGAGGCGGACCGTGCTGATTTGCGGATACACCGTCAATTGACCGAAGCCGCCAACGAGTGGGCCAAAAGCAACCCGGAAGTAAGAATGCGTGACGTTTCCTTGCTCTATACGGGGTCAAAGTTGGCGGCGGCAAGTAAATTGTCCCAAAGCGGAAGCATGAGGCTCAACGACCTGGAAAACCAATTTGTCGACGCGAGCACACAAGCGGTCCGATCGAAAAAACGACGCACAATGCTCGGTTGGGTGGCAACCGTTGCGACTTTCATATTACTGGCAGCGGTGGGCACGATCGCAGCGATCGATCTACGAAACGAAGCCGTGGCGATGAAAGAAACTCAGACCATTGTCGAAAGCCTGGAAAGTGCCGAACCGGCAGCGGTGCCGAAGATCATCAAGGACCTCGAGAAGAATCCCGAGTTGGCAGCAACGTCTCTGAAAAAGCTACTCTCGCAGGAAGCCAGAACAATCGATGAAAAACGTCAGCAGCTCCATGCCCGGCTGGCCATGGTTTCACATGACAAAACGCTGGTCGAACCGCTGATGGAAGAACTTCTCACGAACAAGGTTGACTACATCGGTCCGATCCGTCAGCAGTTGCGTCCCTACGCCGATCAACTGAAAGAAAAATTGTGGGCCATCCTGCGCGACAAGAATCAGGAGGCAAAACGCCGCTTTCATGCGGCGGCGGCTCTGGCGGATTATGTTCCCGCTTCGGATGCCGCGTCGTGGACGGAACAGGACCTGAAGTTCGTCGCCGAGAAACTTGTTTCGGCCAACCCGGAAAACCAGCCGCTGCTGCGCCAGAATCTGCGACCAATCCGTGAGCGATTGCTGGCAGATTTCGAACGGATTTTCAGCAATCCAGCAAGTACCGACGCTCAGCGGCTGAGCGCGGCGAATGTGTTTGCTGACTACAGCAGTAACGATCTCCCGAAGTTGACTCAATTGCTGACGCTCGCGACGCCGGAACAGTACAACATTTTGTACCCCATCGTTGCGGCCAGTCCCCCACCCAGTACTGTCGAGGATCTGAGCAAAATCGCTGCGACATTGCCGCCGGCTGACCTCGGATCGGTCGAACGCATTGCGTTCGGTCAACGCCGAGCCAACGCGGCGGTGACGCTGTCAAGACTGGGGGAACTTGAGAAAGTCTTACCAGTATTCGAAATGACGGACGATCCCGAAGCGTTGACGCAATTCATCTTCCGCTGCCGTGAACGAGACGTCAGCACAGAGACCCTGCTGGACTGCCTGCGACGGGTCGTCGACGCTCCGCTCGATCGTTATCCAAAAAACGCACGGTACGCCCTGCTGTTAGCTTTAGGCGAATTTGAGCTCAATGAGATCCCGCCATCGCGGCGTGAAAAACTGCTGACTCAACTTGCCACGTGGTATCGCAATGATCCGAGTTCGGGTGTCCACGGTGCGGCAGGTTGGCTGTTGCGTCAGTGGGGCCAGTCCGACATCGCGCGACAGGTCGATCAAACCGAAATGCCATTCACGTCCGACCGCGAATGGTTCACACTGGCTATTACGGTGCAACCGAAGGCCGCAAGCGAAGAGGCAAAACCGGAGCCGCCGCGAGAACGACTGGCAACGAAAACCTTTTATTACACGTTTATCGTATTTCCAGCGGGCGATTATGAGATCGGGTCGGTCGACGATGAATCGGACCGGTTCAAGTTTGAGGTTCGGCATTCCGTGAAATTGACTGACCGTTTCGCTCTTCTGGATCGCGAGATCACGTTTGAGGAGCTGATTGCGTATATGCCGCACTATGAAATTCCAATCCAGAAACACGATGCGAAACCTTCGGACGCTGGATTCGGCATGAGCTGGTACGATTCGGTCGGGTTTTGTCGGTGGCTGGGTCAGCAGTCTGGCTTGTCGGAAGCAGACCAGTCGTACGCGGACCCGGAAGAGTTGGACAACAAAAAATATCCGCGCGAACCGAATGCCGATTACAACTGGGCCCCGCACAATTGGCCGTTGGACATGGGGCGGCGTGGATTTCGCCTGCCGATGGAATCGGAATGGGAGGTGGCCAGCCGTACGGGAGCGAGGACAGCTTTCGGGTTTGGAGGCGATTACAGATTTCTGCGGCGATTTGACTGGTTTCGGGAGAACGGCGGAAAGCATGTCCATCCGCCGAGGGAATTGCGCCCCAACATTCGTGGATTGTTTGACTTACATGGCAATTTGTGTGAGTGGACACACAATTGGTACCAGGAATATGGTACTGAGGCGAACGTTGATGGGCTCGGTGACTTCAATGGCGCGCTCCGCGAGTTTCGTGGTGGCAGTTGGAGCACAGACCCGGCGTTTTGCCGGTCGGCGCTCCGCAACAGAGACGTACCGACGTACCGCGCGGACTACATCGGCCTTCGCCTTGCCCTGAGTCTGTCTGGAGTTTCGCCGGAGGCGGATGTTAAGAAATAAGCGAAGCCTCTCCGTAGCATGGGCTTCAGCCCGTGCAACGTAGCGGCGGCTTCCAGCCGCCGATCTCTTCAGAAACCCTTCTTAGCCTGTTTTGAACACGCTTCGGATGTCGCAACGAAAGTGCTCTGCGAGTCCCTAAAACCTTGCGCGTCGGCTGGAAGCCTCCGCTACGTAGCATGGGCTTCAGCCCGTGCGACCCAAGAATTGCCCTTCAATGACTCTCAATACCTAGGCACGATACATTCTTCGAAGGATTTCACCCAACGACACGATGACTCGCACGGGCTAAAGCCCATGCTACGAGGCCGGTCGGATGACCGTATCGAATTTCAAGAGAATGGTGAACTCGACATCGTTGTGCATCGGACTTGATTCGTCGCTTATTAGCCATCAAAACAGCCCTCATCAGATCCTATTAGGCGCGCATACGATTCGATAGTATGTCGTGAACCGTCCATAAGAAAACTCCATGACACACGAGAGCGCACCATGTCCCGTCTGACCCTTGCCGGTTGCCTGATGGCAGTTTGTCTGTTCGTTCCCAGCCTGACCGCTCAAGAAAAACCTGCGGACAACCCCGCAGTCAGGAAACTCGACCGCGACACCCCGAGGCACAAGGAATTCCTCAAACGAATTGAGCAAACTCAGGGAGTAGGCGATGTCGTCTTTCTGGGCGATTCCATCACCAACGGTTGGGAAGGTCAAAAAACCTGGCAGGAGTATTTCGGTGAGTTCAAGCCGGTGAGCTGCCGTGAGGAATATTTGGCCTACGTATCCGCACTGGACCGATACGCCGAGGTCATCTGCAACGTAACGGACGGAGCATCGGACTAGCCGACTGAACGCAATTCGGCTAGCCCTGATCACTGCGTCGGTCACATCGACCGACGCACGCAAGGTGTGGAGTACGAGTGTTTGGAAAAGGAAACCCGGTTGCACGCCAGGCGACAATAACGGCGTGAGGACGAGTGAAACGATGTGTGCCGCCCGGTATCAAAAGGTACGTTGAAAAACTGCCAGATCATTGCCGATCGAGGTGCGTCATTTGGTTTCTGCGTGCAGGGAAGCGGACCTAGTTCCAATCAACTTCCCCGCCATTCTTCCGACGATTCAGCCATCATGAAAACCGAGACAGCACACAATTGAAGAGGAATTTGCGCCCGTCACACGCGCGTTCCTGACTGGCCGCCCGTGTCCTGCGGATATTGATGCCCGTTTCACGGAACGTGTAGTGGAAAACAGAGATCGCATTTTCCGCGAGTTCGGCGAACTCGAAATCGCTGGACCTTGTCTCCGTTAATCTCGTGAAACTGGTTCTCGATGCCCGCTTCTGATGAGTGCTTCATTGCATCACCCGTGTGGTAGGTGGCTTTCGTTCAGATTTCGTGATGACGTCTGTGTAAGGTTGCGTTGCTGTGTCTCTTAACCTTGCCGACGCTAGCAGCGTCGGCCACGTGGGCGACGCTGCCAGCGTCGGAATGAATTGCCGGTTGCATTCCAACCTGGCTTGGGACCTGTTGCGATAAATCGCTCAACCTTGCCGTTCCATTAATCACTTGCGGTCGTGGATTCGAGCCCGGTTCTTCGTCCCCTTCGGGACGCCCGATAATAGCCCACCGTTTCAACGGTGGGGGTGCATGGCAGATCGAAAAATCGAGTCCCGACAGGGACGACAGATTCTGAACGCTGAACACAAAAAGACACTTGTAAAACTACGGTTTTGAACGAATGATCTTTCGCCCCCGGGGGGGGGCTTGGCGTGCGATATTACCGAAACCCCACCGATAAATCGGTGGCCTATTATCGGGTGTCCGCAAGGGACAAAAAATAAGAATTGAAAAAGAGACCGAATTAGAATACCTCGCTTCTCTATCCACCAAATAAATCCCGGCGTTGTCCGTCCAAGGCGTTTCGGGCAAGACCTTCGGGACACAGCACGGTGCGTACTCCGTTTATTTCAATGGCGGAGCCGACTTCACCGTCACGGACGTTCGACTGGCGGAGTCCATCGAGATTTTGAATGCGCTCAACGTGCCGATTCTGAAAGAGCCTGTGCCTCGAACGGGAGCGGTCGGGCCGATCAAGTCGGTTTACCTTTGTGATCCAGATGCTAATCTGATTGAGGTCTGCAATGACGCGCGGCGCTAAGGCCAGATACGCTGGAGGCGATGTAAAGGAGAGCGACCTGATCTGGGAGTTTTTTCAGAAGTATTCGCTAAAATGATTGAATCAGATTGTGGAGGATTTCACGATGCGTTACGGAATGTTTCTGGGGGTGATCGGGTGTCTGGTCATCACGACGGCCGCGAGTGCCGTGGAACCGGTCGCAGTTCAGTACGGCAAAGACCCGAAGCAATCACTCAACGTCTACCTCCCTGCGGCAGAAGCAAAAGGTCCCGAGCCGGTCGTGATTTGGGTTCATGGTGGAGGATGGCGGAACGGGGACAAGGACAATCGAGGCGGGGTGAACTTGTGCCAGACGTGGGCCAGGGCCGGATTCGTTGTGGTGGGGCTCGACTATCGGCTGACACCCGCCGTGGTTCACCCGGCTCATGTCGAAGACGTCGCGGCGGGAATCGCCTGGGTCCACAACAACATTGCCAAACATGGCGGCGATCCGAAGCGAGTGTTTCTTTTGGGGCATTCGGCGGGCGCTCATCTTGTTGCCCTGGTGGCGACCGCAACGAAATACCTGAAGGCCCATGATCTCGTACCGAAGTCGGCTCTGGCGGGCGTGATGGCGATTGACACGGCCAGCTATGACCTGACGACAACTCGCACCCTGGCCGTGCGAAAGATGATTTCTGATGCATTCGGAGACGATGCGAAAACCCTTTACGACGCCTCCCCGCTGCAACATGCCCGGCAGAATCCCGATGACTGCCCGCCATTCGTCATTGCGGCAGTCAAGCAGCGCCCCGAAGCAGTCAGTGAATCGAAGGCGCTCAACGCCGTTCTGCCCAAAAGCACACTCGTCCTGGTTGACTATCCCGGTAACAGTCAACTTGCGGCTCACGGTCTGATCGCGAAAGAACTCGCCGACCTCGACAAGGACTTGACCAGGCAACTCGTGAAGTTCGTCCAGGAGACTCCTGCAGCGGTGAAGTAATCCGATTGCCGCGTCGGTGACATTTATTTCGAAGAGGGGATCATGGCGATACGGAACCCGACCGTGTTGTAATCGCCTGGGCGCTCCGGCCCCTTGCTAATACTAACAGAAGCGAATGAAGAAAGGGGACAGGTCTATTATTGACGAGATTAATTGAAAGTAACTGGACCTGTCCTCGCTTGCCCCCCCTTGCCGCCCCCCCCTTTTTTTTGTTTTCCCCCGCGATCTCCGTTTCCCTCGCACTGACCAAACGCTCACATGGCCAAGCGTTGCCTTGGCGCCTTGGGGATACTGCACCACCTCAAACCTAAGAACCCCAAAATGAAAATGAAGGCAAGCTTCAATCGAATTAGCATTCGCCATAACACTCTTAAATTTAGTTCCTTGCGACCGAGTGCAGCCTTCTTGAACGAGTCAACTTTTGGCCGAAGTTCAGCAAATGCTGTGTCCCTATGCCTGTCCTGGCGGAACCGCTCCCTCAGGTCGTGGAAAGAGGGGGTGTATGTTTAGAGGGCATTATCGCTGCGGAGGCGGTTCAAAAAAAGGCAAAGTGGCTTCGCTGGTACGCATTTCGGTAGCAATTCGATGTCGTCATTCGACAGAGCATTGCGTAAATGCGAAAAACTTCAGCGAGCGTCATCCTATTCCTTAAATTCTCAACAGTGATTGTTTATAAGTGTGATGCAATGACTGAGTGGCAAGTACCAGAATGCATGCGACAGGGACGTGGCCGAACTTTTCCTCACGAAAAGAACGTCGTGTGCTCTTTTTAAAGGGCGGAATCTATCGATTGCTCGGCTGCCGATGCGTTCCGGACTGTTGTCGTTATTAGGTAAGATTCATGCTTGGCCTTATTCGGGCGAAATATCTTTTTTTTGCGGCTTCCCTTTATCCTGAATCAGATTTAAACAAGATCGCTTTTCAGTTGGGGCTCCCACAATTTCAAAAACTTGACGAGAATACGGTCGTCCCGATCGAATCAGCTTGGAACCTGTATCACAGAGCGGAGCGCGATCATGGAATTGAACGACTCGCTCAATTCCTCGATTCGTCTTGTCTTATCAAATCCGGATACGTTGGTGTTTTCGCAAACGTCCCCAGCGTGAACACAATTCACGATGCCTTGGCCCTGATTTGCCAAACGCTCGACGCGGAAAACAATCTGGCAACCACGCGTCTTCGTTACGTTGCCGGTGGCGTGTGGTTAACCCGCATATTGACCGGCCCGACTCCAAGCTGGAAGTACTCTCCAATTACCACGCTGTTCTTGCTCCGCGCCGTCGTCCGGGGAATCTCGGGCTATGTGCCGCAGAACGCGAAGTTGCCAGGATATTGCCAACCGTTCGCTCCCGACCTCGAGCGATTGATCGGCGCTCGTATCACATGCAGTGGGGTGGACGTGGCCGTCTTGATCCCCGAGCACGTTCTCATCAGTCCCCCCGAGCTTATTCCAGCAGAATCGAAGACCGTTTTCGGTGACGATCAGTTCCCGTCCACTTTTGCAGACTCGGTCGCGCTCGTGCTGAAGGCTTATGGTTTCGGTAATTGGCCAACACTGAAAGAATTTTGCCGTCTCGTTGGAATCTCCGCACGGTCGCTCCAGCGCGGGCTTCAGGACGAAGGGACTTCTTATAGTGACATCATCATGCGGCGACGTCTTCATGCAGCCTTCGGGTTACTCAGGAACGACGATCATTCTGTTGCATCAATCGCGAGCGATCTTGGTTTCTCGAACCAGGCAAATTTCGCAACCTTCTTCAAGAGATATGCCGGAACTTCACCCTCAGACTACCGCAAGCTTCTCAGCAGCAAAGAGGGATTCAGTGGCTTCGCCGATCTCACGGCAAATCGTGTCGAAAAGCTCGAGACGCCCATCCCCATGAGCTGAAATGCGGTCACCGTAACGCTTGTCTGCGAAAAAGAGGCAGGCATCGTGGACACCGCCACGCCTCATTCTTCTGTCTAAAGGCGGCCCTCGAAATCGACAACTGCCGGACTCGAATTGGTCCGAACATCCTCCAATCCGAATGACCCACGACAGTCGCAACTCGCACGGGGATTGAGACATGCACCCTGTTGATCCTTAATCGATCCGGTAATCGCCATTATTGCGGCAGTGAGAATCCCATTTTCTTCTCGTCAACTTCATCTGATCGTCTCATACACGCCGACAGAGGTCATTTCACAAGCTGATAACTAATCCACGCCAAACGCGGTTTGCTAAGCGGTCTTTTGATTGGCGAGACTGGCGGATGTTGGTTTTGTAATGACCTCCTCAAGCGACACTGAGCCCTTTGATTTCGCGCCAAGTTTTGCATTCACGCCCGTTTTTGAATTTGTGCCAAATTAAAAGGCCCGGCGAATTATTTATTGATGCCTGCAAACTCATCGGTTAAAGCATTGTGCAGCGTCGTTATACATCATCGACGGATCCGTTTGCGCATGATTATCCGCCAGATGAAATGGTTGTACTGAGTACACACACGGCGTCATTTGAAAATATTATAACCGTGATTTCATTGCGCTTTTCATGACTGAATAGTCAAGCCGCTGGCGCCTGCTCTTGTTGATCGCGTGATGAGATGCGTGTCGGATTCGACATAAGTCCATCACCGTAAAGGCGGCGGAATGCGGTGCAAGTGATATCGATGTCACGTAGTAGGGGGTATTTATTCCTTACTTGCTGTTGACGCCTTTGAACGACCGATGCACGCGACGTTCGTGTGCGATTTCTTCTTTATCGATGGGGTAAGTTAAATGCGATCAGTCTTTAAAACGATTTTTGTGGCCTCCGCCGTTGCGGTGTTGGCGGCTGGCGTGCCAGGTGCCTTGTGGGCTGGCAATCTCGTGCAAAACGGGCAGTTCACTTCGAACACCGGCTACGGCTGGGTGGGCCAGAATTTTGGACACGGGACCACAAGTATCTCGGTGTCATGCCTTT
The DNA here is from genome assembly GCA_903904835.1 of uncultured Schlesneria sp. Classification (GTDB taxonomy): domain Bacteria; phylum Planctomycetota; class Planctomycetia; order Planctomycetales; family Planctomycetaceae; genus Schlesneria. The sequence goes on from CAIVEI010000056.1 coordinate 114,197, forward strand.
TCGGGATGGATGCACGAGGGTTGTGCTTTCAACCGGGGCGGAAGTTCATCTTTGTCGACGGCGTGTCGTTGATTGACAACACGACCACGCCGTCAACGGTTCCCGAGCCGTCAACCGTTTTGAGCAGCTTGTTGGGCGTGGCTGGTCTTGCCGTTCATAGCCTTGAACGTCGCTCGAGTGCTATAGCCATTGAGTACTGCGTCGCGTGAGCTCTTAAATGTACTCGCACAGACCAAACGCAGATTTGCGTGTGTGGTTGCTCTTTCGAGGGTTGAGTGGCCGAATGTGAGCGAGACCTCCATGCGGTGAACGAGAACGGGGCGGGCTCCTATTTTCGGAGCGACTTAGGAATGTTATTGAAGTCGCCGACCGCCTCCCCGCTTCCACACATTGCTCGAGACTGGCTGCCGCCCTGCATCACGACCCGTCCGAAGATCGTCCAATTCCGGTGAGGCATAACACTCGCAAATCGGAGGGCGTGCTTGGCGTATGCGACATCGGTTGTTGATCGAACCGGCCAGTGCCGCACTCTGAGCATTCAGGCTTTCATTACCTTTCATCCACTTCAATTAACGCCGATCAAAAGCAAGACCTTCACTTTTGATTTGACGCCAACTTTTGAATTCGCGCTAATCTTTGAGTTGGCGCAAAATTACAAGACGACGCCAGTTATCCATCGACTCCAATCATTTTAGCGGGTTTAATCCGTCACCAACCGTAACAGCACTTTTATTCGCAAATGACTCAAGTCGTTTGTCATCAGATTAACCGGTGTTTTCCTTGGGGTTGAATTAATGCGACCGTTTTGTGTGCGTGAGCAACATTAAGCTTGCGCGACAATCGTATTTTAGGGGAACTTTCCGCGTCCTCGTGGTGTGTTTAGTTGAAGCATCGTATTAGATAAGAGCCATGAGTCTATTTCACGGTGTTGTAAAAACACTGTTTTGAATATCGCGTTGACGAGGATTCATCGCTTCGATAACTGCGTCCTGCACTAGCCTGGCGTCGTTGTGAAATGGCTTTAAAGCGGAGAAACAAATGGAACGCGCACGTGTGTGCGTGTGTGTGTGTGTGTGTGTGTGTGTGTGTGTGTAGAGGGCTTAAGAAATGAAGTTTGTCAGATCGATGTTAGTGTTTTGTGCAGTGACGGCACTTGTCGGGGGTGCACCCGGTGCCGCACTTGCTGAAAACCTGGTTCAGAATGGGGATTTTTCGGAATATACGAATTTTACCCCAACGGACGCTCATCCGTATACTATCTTCTCGCCAAAAGATGGCTCCAACGTCGTTGTCGCCCATTGGTCCGTCTCGTTCAATGGCAACGATGCCGGTATCAACTGGCTGGTGACCCCATCATCGGATGACAAGGCGCCAGTCTACAATGCTACAGGAGCACCGGGTGGCACGAATTACGTCTCTCTTGACGGCGGTTATAACTACACGTCAATGTCACAGGTGATCGAGGGCCTGACAGTCGGGGTTACTTATACACTCGACTTTGATTACTCCTACGGTCAGCAAAATGGCCAAAACGGTGGCCGCAATGATGGTTATGTCGTTACATTTGGAGGTGATAACGTTGCCACTGATGGGCCACATTATTATGGCAGTCATGTATTTTCAGGATGGTTTCATGAAACTGTCGACATTGTAGCGACCGGTTCAACCGAGACGCTGACGTTCTTCGCAACGGGAAACCCCAACGTTCCACCCATGACCCAGTTCGCGAATGTCACTCTTGAAGCACCCGCAAGTGTTCCAGAGCCATCCACTCTCGGCCTCGGTTGTACAGCCCTCGTTTTTGCTGGAATTTATTCCCTGCGGCGTCGGGCACAACTCGCAAACGCTTAAGGCCGTTCGTTTTCGCGTCCTCTTGAAAAGCTTGCAGGACAAAATGAATAGTGGACCGGTAACGCGAGCGTATCAGTAGCCACGCGACGGCGAGCGATTGTCTGATCGTTCGCCGTCTGTTTTGGGCAGACGCAAACTCTGGGATGCACCAGTCGCTTTGATCGTCGCTATGCACGCCTCACATCTCGCGGGGTGGATCGGAACTTCGTGTGCAACGACGACGCCCGCGAGATTGACAAAAAACGACATCATTGCGCGATAGCGCACTCAGGCACCGGCTGAAACACAATTTCAAGAACTTCTTGCGACAATGCGCAATCCAACTCGCCAGCTTGAAGCGTGGCTCAACAAATTAACGATGCGCGTGTAAGCTTTTCACAACTCAAGCTGCGTTGCCGTGCCTGATCACGGAATGATGAATGCGGTCCTCTTGATGATGTCTGTTCGAGGACGTTAACGTCCTCCGTTAAAAAAACATAACGCGACAAATGAATCGTATTACGTTGCTGTTCTTGTGGTGATCGAAGACTCACTTGGGTTTCGGTTTCATGAGACGACTTTGTTGATGAAATTTTTCGGCAGGTTTTGATGGAACAATTTGTTGACCCCAAGATGCTGGCCAGTCTCGCCGAAGTTTATCGGCTGACGATGCGGTTAACGCTCGTTTGCGTGGTGTTTGTGCCTCTGGAGCGGCTGTTTGCGGCGCACCCACAGCGGATATTTCGAAAACAGATTTTGATTGACCTGGCTTACTATGTCATGAACAGTCTGATTGTGGCCATGTTCCTCAGTGTTCCCATCGGACTGATGACCTGGTCCCTGCAAAAATCACTGCCGGCAACGATTTTGACACTGACGACAACGCTTCCTGTTTGGGCACGTTTGTGCCTGGGACTGGTTGTGAGCGAAGTCGGTTATTACTGGGGGCACCGACTCAGTCACACCATCCCGTGGCTTTGGGATTATCACGTGATTCATCACAGTGCCGAGCAAATGGATTTCATGGTGAATACACGAGCCCATCCCGTTGATCTGGTTTTCACTCGTCTTTGCTCACTCGCCCCACAATACGCGATCGGGTTGGGTGGACTGGCAACCGGCGAGGGGAGCTGGATTCCGATTGTTCTTGCCCTGTTCGGTCTCTTTTGGGGTTATTTTCTGCACGCAAATCTTCGTTGGCGGTTCGGCTTGTTGGAACGGGCAATTTCGACGCCGGGGTTTCACCATTGGCACCACACGTTGAATGGCCCCATCAACAAGAATTATGCGTCCACATTGCCATGGCTGGATTGGATCTTCGGCACCCTGCATCTTCCGAAGGAACTGCCCGATCATTACGGGGTCAGTAGCGCAGTCCCCGACACCCTGTTGGCCCAACTCGCCTTACCCGTCAGCCCTTCCGCTCCTTCGCTTCGTCGGCTGAAACGGACGACGAAGCACGAAACAGCCCTGCCACAACTTCCCAAAATCACGGTCGACGAGCTGGCGACGGAGGTCGATTCATGGCAAAAAAACGACGCTCGCTGATGAGCAAACCACAAGAGATTCACTGTTTGTCCATGAAAATGGTTCTGCCGCGCCGCTTTACAAAGCAACGACTTCTCAATCGTGACCAGAAAAACAGAGTCGAATCAATTGACCAGGGGATAAGTCCAATAGACTATGAATTATCGTGGTAAGAGTTTAGTCCACTCCCATGGGATTGGCATTGTCGACAATTTCGGTTTTGGGTAAATCGGCATCCGTCCTTACTCGGAACGGATGCCGATGTCGTTTGTGTTTTATCCAAGACTCGAACAGAGTTGCCCGAATGTCAGTCATTGCCCCCATCTGGGTGGTGCGGCACTTGGTACGCTGGTCAGGGTCGCGAATGAGAATGACCTCTATCTTCGTCAGTTGCATGGAACGATTGACGCAGAGCGAAAACGGAATACCGAACTCTTCGCAGAAAACCAGCGATTGAAGAGCGAGTTGGAGCAAGTCAAACTCGAATTAAAGCTCGAACGGCAGACCAGGTTCGCCACGAATGCCCAAACGAAAGATGAGAAGCCTGATGCATCGACTGCGGGCGGTTCGAAAACTGGGAAGAAGCGCGGTGCGCCCGTTGGCCATCCTGGCTGGTTCCGCAAGACGCCGAAGGAATTCGACTGGGCCGTCGATGTCCCGCCTCCGAAATGTTGTCCATACTGTCGGGGCTTTGTCACAGTCCAGGACCGTTTCCATCCTACCGAACATTTGCAAGAGGATGTAATTGACGGCCAATATTGCGTGGTCTTGTATCGTCATCCTACCGCGTGTTGTGACGATTGCGGGGAGTGGGTGCAGCAGCCCGGAGACGGAGAACTGCTCGGCAGTCGCCTGGGGCCCTGCCTACGTAGTATGGTGATTTTCCTGCGAATCAGTATCGGCATCAGTTATCGCAAGATCCCACAGGTCGTCCAGGAACTGTTTGGTATTACTCTTTCCCCCGCCGCGTTGATTGGCTTTGAAAAGAAACTGTCGACACTGGCACAACCCGTTGTCGAGGATGTTGCGAAAAAGATTGCCAGTAGCGACGGAGCCGTCCATGCCGACGAAACGTATTCGGTCTTGGACAGACGGCGGGCATATTTTTGGGTGCATGCGACCACACGTCATGTCCACTTCAGCTTTGTGACGACGCGAAGCGGTCGTGTGTCTCGCGACGTTCTCGGCGACCGCTTCACCGGAACGCTCGTGACCGACTGCTACTCGGGCTACATCGCACACACGGCGGGGGCAAAACAAAAGTGTCTGGTTCATCTGGCCCGGACGGCTCGCGATTGGCAAAAACTGACCAAAGCGGGGTCGGATGATTTCCAATTCTTCGAAGCGGTCAAGGTTTTCGTCAAACGCGGTTGCGACTTTCATCGCCAGCGTGGCCGAGGTCTCCTCAGCGCCAAACAAGTTGCCGCAGAAAAAGCCTGGCTGCGTGCGGAACTGTTGCGACTGGAACAATGGAACTTGGCCCACCGGAAAGCGCTGACATTGCAAGGACGAATCGTTGCGTATCGGAGTGAGTGGCTGGTCTTTGTCGATGACGCACGTGTCCCACCGACGAACAACTTGGCCGAGCAGGCTTTGAGGTCACTGGTGGTTCTTCGCAAGATCACATTCGGACATCGCGCACTCGATGGTGGCGAGCGAATGGCCGATCTGATGACGGTGGCTGAAACGGTTCGTCGACATGGCCATCGCGTGAGTCACATCTTTCGGGCACTGATGACGCACCCTCCGAACAAAGTGTTGCGTCGGTTGTATGCCAACGCCTGAACCTCGGGGACACTGCATTTTCGCGAAAAAGCAGTGTTCCCGAGGTTGCCCCGGAGTCCAGAACAGGCGACCAAATCCGCCTACGGGCTTGCGCCAGACGTGCGGGGCCGGGGGCAAGTCGAACGTATTTTTCTGATTTCCGTTGACCGCAGCTTTGAATCAAGGGAGAATTTTGGAATGAGTACGGAA
>CAIVEI010000057.1 GCA_903904835.1 uncultured Schlesneria sp.
ATATGAAGAATTTAATATTTTTATTTTTTGAGTAATTATCATTTTTTAACAATTTTATTTCTTATTTCTTTATTTTAAAATTTAATAAAAATGGGGAAACAACCCACGGCTTTGTGGCGTCATTTATCGGAGAAATTGCTCATGAAGAACATTCAGTTGTCGGTGTGTGCGGCGATCGTAGCACTCAGTTTCGTAGTGGATGGCCAACCAGTGCAAGCCGGTCTAATTACTGGCAGTGAAGCCATCAGTTTCAGTAGTCGTCCACTCAACGCAAGCACTGACGGCTCAACGAATCTGGATCTCGCCAATCAGATTCGGCTGAGCAATATTCAAGACATCGGTGGTGGTGGCGGTGCCAATACTGGCAACTTCCAAGACTTAGCGGACGGGGGGACTGGTCCCGGCGTTCCGTTCGCAACGTCACTCTCAAATGCCACGACCAGCAGCCCGCTCCTACTGCAATTCCATAACGGCACTAGCAGCTTCAGTTTCGGGAATTCCACCTGGGGTACGTTCACTGCGACCAGTCAGACGGATGTTCTCGGGACGCATACTCGCACCGAAACTTTTACGGGAACGTTCACACCTGCTAACCCATTTTTCGGAGACTCCGCGCTGACCGGAAACACTGCGGAACTTCTGTTCATATTCAATCAAACCGGTGGTACTGGATCTGCTGTCTCTGGAAGCGCAACATTGGAAACGCCAGCCGCATCCGTTCCAGAGCCCGCCACCATTTCGATGCTGGGCACTGCTTTAGGACTATTCGGCCTGGTTGCCACTGTCCGTCGCTTCCGCCGCAGCAAGTAGGCCATTCAGCAGGTGGCGCCTCTGCCAACGGCGTAGTGGTTTGCTCATCGATCGAATAAAGCCAGAGCTTCGCGGTGATCTCAGCGGGACTTTGGAGTTTTGCGCAAGCTACGGTTCATCGTTAGGATGTAAATCAAGCTTCAGAAATTCTTCCTAAGTAGCGATCATCCCTTCGAGTTTGTCAGTTGTAATCGCTCAGAAACGGCAAGCCACAAGCTGTCGCTGCGGCTTCCAGCCGAAGAAGTAAAAAAAAGGCACAGACGCTGGGAGCCTCCGCTACAAAAATTGACAACCTTTCCGCGTGATCAGCATTTCACGGATGACATACAAATGAAACTGCGCTCTGACAACAGCCCTGTCGGTCCAATTAACAGTGACTGGAGTCTCAGATCAGATTCGTTGAACGAACCAGAGAGGCAATCCAATCAAACAAATCCGGTAAAACAAAAACGATCATTGCAACGAAAATTCCGATCCCCGAGAGGACCGCTCCAATGAAATTGGCTCGATTCTCAAGCCGCAAGTAATCTTCGGGGGTTGCTGCCGATTTCAATGGAGGCAGCGATATGATGAGGACCAAGCCGATCGGTCCGCAGGCAAACGGCCAATAATAGGGTTCGTATCCTTTTTTCATGGCAACAAATGGCGAAGTAAAAAACGCCCACCCAAACAATAATGGAAGGATGCTCGCGACTGACTCCAGGAAAAGGCCTCCCACGAGCGCGAGAGCCATAACGATCTTCAGCAAATCTACAGGTCGTGGTCGTTTGCTCAATACCTCACCTATATATTTCGATCAAAAATCGTTGGGCTCATCATGCCAGAATGCCATTAACAACGTTTCCATGGATATCCGTCAATCGATAATCGCGGCCCTGGAATCGATACGTGTGACGCAAATGATCAAAGCCCAGCAAATGAAGCAGCGTGGCGTTCAGGTCGTGCACATGGACGGGATCGGCGACGACGTTGAATCCGAACTCGTCAGTTTGACCGTGGATGTGTCCCGCTTTGATGCCGCCCCCAGCCAGCCAGACGCTAAAGCCACGGTTATGATGATCGCGCCCGTCGTTGCCTCCCTGGACCATGGGAGTACGGCCGAACTCGCCACCCCAGACAACGAGTGTATCATTGAGTAATCCTCGCTGTTTGAGATCGCGAACCAGTGCCGCACTCGCTTTATCGGTGTCGAGTGCGTTCTGTTTGACTCCGGCAGTCAGATTGCCGTGCTGGTCCCAGACTTCGTGAAAGAGTTGCACAAAGCGAACGCCACGCTCTGCCAGGCGGCGTGCCAAAAGGCAATTGCGAGCGTAACTCGATTCCTTCGGGTCTTTCACGCCGTACATTTCGAGCGTTTCTTTGGACTCGCCGCTGAGGTCCATCAATTCCGGTGCACTTGTTTGCAGACGAAAAGCCATTTCGTAGCTTTGAATCCGTGCGGCGGTCTCAGGGTCGCCGATGGTTTCTTCAGCCATGCGATTGAGTCGCTGCAACGAGTCCAGCGAGGTCCGCTGTGTCTCCGGATCAATCCCCTTTGGATTTGAAAGATACAAAACAGGATCACCCGCGCTGCGGAACGGAATGCCTCCGTACATCGTTGGCAAGAATCCACAACCGTAATTACTGGCGCCGCCACTGGTCCCCTTGGCACTGGTCAGAACCACAAATCCGGGCAAGTCTTCGCATTCTGAACCCAGACCATAGAGTGTCCATGAGCCGAAGCTCGGTCGACCAAATTGTTGCGAGCCAGTATTCATCATGATCTGAGCGGGAGCATGGTTCACAGCATCCGTCTGCAGGGACCGTATCAAGCAGATCTCGTCGGCGATGCTCGCCGTGTGCGGTAGAACTTCGCTTATTTCCATCCCGCACTGACCGTATCGTTCGAATTTAAATTTCGGCCCCAGGAGTGCTGAGTTCGGATTGATGAACGCCGCCCGATACCCCTTTAGGAGTTCGGCGGGCGGAAGCTGGCCGTTTCGTTTCGTCAGTTCCGGCTTGTTGTCGAATAGCTCCAGATGGCTGGGCGCCCCTGCATTAAACATGTAAATCACACGCTTTGCCTTGGGTGGAAAATGAGGCTGGCGCACGGCCATCTGATTGTCGGCCTGGGGAGCAGCATCGGATTGACGACTCGCAAGTGCACCGGCTGCGATCCCGGCAAGCCCCAGTCCGCAATCTCGCAAAAACCAGCGACGACTAACATATCGAGCCAGAGCTTCTTGAATTGATTGATTGTGACTCATCGTAACCTTCAGTTCTTGTTAACAGTTTCATCGAGATTCAGCAGGACGCGCGAGACCAGAGTCCACGCGGCAGCGTCTTGCGGTGTTGTCTGTGGTGGGATTCCGGGTAGTTTTGTCGCGTCGCCTGTGGCGACTTCTCGAATATCTAACCATCCTTCGGCTAAACGTTGGCGTCGCGACTTCAGCAGAGCGAGAACTTCTTCCCGTTCAGCCGAAGTCGGTACACGTGAAGTACAAAGCTGGAAGCCATAGGCGGCACGCTGTGAATCGTCCGCCCCCCCTTCGCGCAGGATTCGAAGTGCCATCGCCTGGGCTGCTTCGACGAAAATGGTTTCGTTCAATCCCGCTAATGCAGACAAAGGCGTGTTGGAACGGACTCGACGAGCACAAGCCGAGTCGCTGTTGGGAGCATCGAGACTCGATAGAACCGGGTCCGGCATCGATCGCTTACGGAATGCGTAGACAGTACGACGATATCGTTCGGGACCCGTTGTTGGTTTCCAATACGCAGGATAGACATAGTTATAATCCAGCACGTTCTGCGGCACGGGTGGAATGATGGCCGGTCCGCCAACTCGGTGCATGATCAGACCGGAAGCACTGAGAGCGATGTCTCGCAGCACTTCCGCTTCGGCTCGAAAGCGGGGTCCGCGTGCGAGCAGATGGTTGCGGGGATCTCGCTCCCTCAGTTCAGGAGTACTCGCCGAGCTCTGCTGATAGGTTGCACTATTGACGATGGTGCGAATCAGATGCTTCTGGCTCCAGCCATGTTCCATGAAATCGACAGCCAGCCAGTCGAGTAATTCGCGATACTCGGGGATAGCCGCACGAGTCCCGAAATCCTCAGATGTTTCGACAAGTCCTTCACCAAAAATCGCCTGCCAGACACGATTGACGGCGACTCGTGCCGTCAGCGGCGACCGTTTGTCCGCCAGCCAGTGAGCAAACGCTAGACGGTCACGAGGCCCGTTTGCGTCCAAAGGATGAAAGGCTGATGGAGTGTGTGGCAACACGATTTTCTGTGGCTTGTCCCATCCGCCTCGGTCAAGTAAGTGTGTCTGGCGTACGTTGCCACCCTGGCGTTCTGCCAGATGCAGAACCGAGGTCAGCGCTGTAGGATATTGCTTCCAAAGGGCATCGATTTCGTCGTTCAACGGTTTCAGGTCGGCTACGGACATTCTCCAAGCGGTGAAGATCGAGGAGGTTTGTTCTGCCGTCCGTTTTTCGACCGGCGTCAGCATGGACATTACCGCCGCATAACTGACGGGAAGCACGGTGGGGCTTGGGGCAAGTGTCGTGCTGATCCGCATGCAGACCAGCATGTCATTGGTTCGAACTGCAAGCTTGAACTTTGTTCCCTCAGGCAGATCCAGTGATTGCTCAAACTGGACCACCGCGACACTCGGCTGGATTCGACGGCCGATGCCGCGATCTGCTTCCCACGATGTCTCATCGGTTCCATCGATCAGATAAGCGACCGGTCCTTTCGATTTTTTGTCTTCCTTCTGGTCCGGCTCAGAAAAGTCGGCGGTGGCGTTGACTAGTTTGAGTTTTTCCCAGGCATCGCTACCGGGTTTCTGTATGGTCGCCTCAATCTCCGTGACACCCCAGATCCCTGCCGGGCCACGTCCTGGTCCACCAAACGGCAGGTCCCCATGCGTCAGGGCTTCCAGTCGGAGTCCGGTCACCCCGCGTAAAGCAGGTTGCGAAACCAGGAAAACATCATTGCTCGGGTGACCCCGCATTAGAATCGACTTGTCGCCGAGTTGTGTCGGATGATTCAGTCCGCTATTGCTCCCCATTTCGATGGCCTCTAAAGGAGTCCAAGTCAACTGCTGCTTGAGAACTTCGTTTTCCCATGCCGCCAATTCCTGTTGCCATTGCGGGTGTTGCGCGCGTGCACGGTCTTCAACGTCATGGATCGACTTCTGCAAGTTTTGAATCTGTTGTTTCTGTTCCGGCGTATAGACCCATGATTGGGCTTCGTAGGAGTTATTCAAAAAGGCGAACATCCCGTAATATTCGTCCTGCGTAATCGGATCGAATTTGTGCGAGTGGCATTGAGCACACTGAGTCGAAAGACCGAGTACCGCTTTTCCCAGGCAGTCCATCCGATCGAACATCTCGACCATGCGAAACTCTTCAGCAACGATGGCTCCTTCTTCGTTGAGCATACTGTTCCGCAGGAATCCTGTGGCAATGATCTGGTCCTGAGTCGCATTCGGCAACAGGTCGCCAGCAATCTGTTCGATCAGGAATTGGTCATACGGAAGATCTCGATTCAGGGCATTGATCACCCAGTCACGCCAGATCCATTGATCACGTTGCACATCTTTCTCATAGCCATTCGTGTCAGAATACCGAGCCACATCAAGCCAGTGTCGAGCCCATTTTTCGCCGTAACGTTCACTCCTCAACAATGAATCAACCGTCGCCGCCAGTCCGTTCTTCTCAAACTCTTCCACCTCTTTCGGCGAGGGAACAAATCCAACGAGATCCAGATAGACTCGACGACAAAGCGTCGATGCAGGAGCAGCAAGAGACGCCGGGACATTCAAAACTTGAAGTCGAGACCTGACAATCGCATCGACAGGATTTGCAGGACCACTAGCGGGCAGGGTCACCTTCTGCGGCGGGACAAATGCCCAGTGAGCCGCATAGTTCGCTCCCTGGTCAACCCAGCGTTTGAGAGTCTCAATCTGCTGCGGTTTCAGCGGTTTATTCTCTTTCGGAGGGGGCATGACTTCCGCTGGGTCCGTCGAAATGATTCGGCGAATCAGGGTACTGACATCCGGCTTGCCTGGGACGATGGCAGGTGTTCCCGAATCGCCCCCCTTGATAGCAACTTCACGAATATCCAGCCGAAGCCCACCCTGCCGAGTCACGTCATCACCACCATGGCACGCCGTGCAATGTTCAGCAAGGATCGGTTGGATCTCCCGCTGATAATCAACAGTCTGAGTCTGAGCCTGAGCGGTGGTTCGATCAAACAAGCAAACGGATGTTGCAAGGAAAACAAAAGCCGATACAGAAAAGCGTTTCATGGCAGGCTCAATCTGGGTTGGCAGGACCGGATACAGTGACATCGATTGGCAAGAATCGATCTCAGCTAATGCAGAGCCGGAATTCGGGAGGAGCTTTATCGTACAAAACCCCGCCAGCCATGCACAACCTGTCGTGTTCCATTATTGAGTTTATTCAATCAATAATGCCGGTTTTTAGTTGCGAAAGTTCGCGGACCTGCGTTCTGGAAGACCTTAATGAATATGGGGAGGGGACACCGCGATTTTTCAATTTAAATCTAGGGGAGTACCAATGGTCGCAATCTTGTGAATAAATCCTCGCTTTTGGCATGGTCGGGAGTTGCGAAGGGACAGCACCGCACGACTCGATCAAGTATCTCCAACCCCAGTGTATTTTGCTTGCAAATGCGATCTCTTTAAACGTACTTTTTCCCTGAAAAACGGGCAGTGGGACGAAAGGTTCAACCCAAAAACGTTGATGATCGTGCGACGAAAGCCGCGCGTTCGTTGTGCCCGGGTCTCCCGACCCCGCACAGGCACCCGACCGAAGGTCTCCTTCGGATTCCTTCTCGTAGCCAACGAGATCGTCGCTGTGCATTCTAAGGGTCGGCGACCCCGAGTGACTTCATGGTCACTTTGGCCATTTTTCCAGGGGTGGAAACAGTCTCTGCCTCTACTCGGTCGCCGCGCTGCGGCTAAAAGTGGTTGGCCCAAGAACACTCATATGGGCTGCGTGTTTTCCGACTGTCAACGTCGCTGTTTTCACGTGATTTCTTGACGAGTTGTTTTCCCCGGCCCTTTCAGGGCGATCCTTAATTGTCTGAATCGATACCCGGGGCGGCGCTGGAGGACGAGCTTGCCCCGGGCTGATATCTGTCAGCCATTCAGGCTGAAGACCGCAACGATCACGTTTGAAACTCTCCACCCACGCAGGGTTGGCGAAGAGCATTCTCCGTTAAGTGTCTTGCGATTATCGTGACTTCAGTTCGACAAATTCGCTTTCACTTGGGCCCTGAAATCTCCGTCATGAGGCGGGGCGATCTTGGATGGAAAGATCATTACCAGTGTCGTGCATTCCCGTTTTTACCAGTCGCACACACCATACAATGACTAATATGACTGCGACCGCTGCGACGACAAATACGCCGAAGCCTCCGACTTTCGCGGCTTCGGCGTGGCGCGGATACAAACTGACAAAATCAACGGCACTGATCCGAATTGCTTCCCGAATCACCGAGACGCCGAACAGTGTCATTAACGAGCCGAGTGTTGAGAGCATCAGACCGAAGCTTTCCAGGCGATTGGAGCGCCACTGAAGGCTCCAACCGATTGTCTGCAAGATCGCGCCGCTGATGCCTAACAAGACATAGGGAAGTGAAAATGTCCCGAACACAACACTTTTTGATGCAGCACCCGACAGTACCACGTAAGCAGTTGCCGCCAGCAGTGCTGTGACTAGCCCGCAAATCGACATTCCCGCCAGTTCACGGGGGCCAGCGACGGTGCTGCCGTCTGGCTGTGATAATTGGCGATATTGCAATTGCCAGCCAACGATGACAGACATTGTGGCGAACGAACCTCCGATCCAGACGAGCATCCTCAGAATGACCGTGATGACAGTAAACGGTAAGCGTCCAGTGGTGTAGATTTCCGGCCAATTGGCCTCGCTATTCGCCAGCAGATGATTGATCGTCCAGCAGAAGCCGACGAAAACGAAGCTGCTTGAAGTTGCCAGCACGACCGCAACTCGCGCGGCGTAAGGCCAGCTCCATAACATTCGGCTCTTGATAAGATACAAAAGATAGAACCCGACAATCAGGACTGGAACGACAACACCCCAACGCCACCAAAGCAAGAGATTTGCAGTATAGAACTGGTATTGATAGACGATCTGAATGAACAATAATGGAGCGACTCCCGCCGTAATCGCGGCACTCAGCAAAAACGGCATCCAGTCGCGTAGCGTTGCTGCTAACGGCTGTTCGATCAGGTGCGTCATGCGACCCTGCTGGATAGTCGCCCAGGTCAGGTACAGGCTCCCCGCCAGGACATAATGCATAAAGGCCTGGTGCAGCACGAACGTCAACAGGAACAGCGTCACATACACTGCGGTGGGATGCGGTAAGCCAAATGGAAAAATCGCGTTCATCGCGTTGACCAGCCCCGTTTCATTAGTGTTCTCGATAAGAAGTCCGTTTACGGTTCTGTGCAAAGTCACCAGGTGCTGTTCCTGCTTCTTTCAGCCAGGCCGAAATTTGCGCAAGCGTCTCAGGATTTTCACTGGCTGGCCAACGGGCCGGGCGCTCGTTGTTCGACCAGTTGACGAACTGCACGAGCGACTCCACTTCGTCGGCTGTTCCTGCAAATGGCGGCATGAACGGCTTTGTATGCTGGAGTTTTGCGAAATTGATTCGCATCTGATTCTCGTCCCACGAACCAGTCAACTCCCCCACGGCGTTGGCTCCGTGGACCGTGTGGCAGACACTACACTGACGACGAAAGACTTTTGCACCGATGCGGACCTGATCATTGGGATATTTTGCATCTTGGCGAAGTCCGTATCGATCATTGCTCAGGCAGCCGACTTCTCGTAACTGGGCCACTTCGTCCGGTTTGATTGCGTTCGAATAAAGTAAATGACGAATCGAGTACGGCTTGCGTGAGCCTTCGCGGACGAATTCGCCACCTGCCGTAGCACCAAACGCCAGCATCAGCATCAACGATGCAGTGGCGCCATTGATATACAACCGCTGAAGGACCATTCCGATAATCGCGTAAGCTCCAATCGCCAATGATGAACCGATCGAGATGCTGAAGAAGAGCATCATTGCCGGGCTGCCACCCAAGACCCAGCTACGGCTGTCCGCAGGCATGACGGCGAGAAACCAGACGCCGAGAAACGGCATCAGCACCATCGGAATCAAGAGGTGTGCCGCTCGGTTGATCAAGGCTCGTCGTGCTTCTCGATCAAGCGAACCCATTAAGTTTGTCACGACGCACGCGGCCAGGGCGGACAGCGTCATCGAGACGACGGTTCGAAACAGCAGACTCGGCCAGAAGCTCGGATTAAAGAAGCCGTCAAAGACGTTTCGCGTTTCCAGCCACCGACCAGGGGTCAATTGCCACGACAAAATGCCGTTGATCACAAACAGGCTCATCCACGACGCAATCGCATAGATCGCCAACAGCGTCATCGCATTACGGTCATTCAACCGGGAATGGTATCGGTAGAAACAATATCCTGAAACAATTTCGAGGCAGAAGAATGTCCACTCGGTGGCCCACAACCAATGGAAATTGTCGACCATGGCACCGATCGTTGCGGGACTGACCTGAATCGCAGTAAACCAAATTCCAACGCCAGTCAGTGCTCCGATCACAAAACTGATCAAAACGAGCAGCTTGAAATAGCCTTCGACGAACCGGCGTGCATGAGGCTCACGCCCTGTCATCGCCAGCCATTGGAAATAGCAGAGTAAGATTCCACCACCCACTGCAAACTGCGCGAGAAACACATGCACAATCGCCACGCCCGCCATCACCAGTCCAGGCATCAGCGGGCCGTAATCATTGATGGGATAGACGTCTGACATTTCATGAAGTCCTCTTAACAGTGTTATAGTGCGATCGTCTCACAAAAACAGTGACGGCAAGATTGCCATGAGATAAATCCGCCGCAGAAATTGTTTGGGTGAGGTCTCAATCGGTTCGACGAAATGGAGACGAGAATGCAAAGGGCGAATCCCACGGTTGACGCAGTTCTTGCAAAAGAAACGATTTGGCAACGCGAATTTGAGAAATTGAGAATGATCGCGCTGGATTGCCAGCTTTCCGAAGAATTGAAATGGGGTCAACCTTGCTACACGCATCAGAATCGAAATATCGTGTTGATTCACGGATTTAAAGAGTATTGTGCGATGCTGTTTTTCAAAGGTGCGTTATTGAACGATCCCAGCGGAATTCTCATCCAGCAAACTGAGAATGTGCAGGCAGCGCGCCAGATTCGATTTACCAATGTCCGCGAAATCTTGGCAATGAAGACTGTCTTGAAAGCGTATATTCGTGCCGCGATTGAAATCGAAGAATCCGGCTTAAAAGTGACATTGAAGAAAACATCTGATTTCAACGTTCCTGAAGAATTTCAACGGAAATTGGGCGAAATCCCTGCATTGAAAACGGCATTTAATGCGTTGACGCCTGGAAGGCAAAAAACCTATCTCCTTCACTTTTCTTCGCCAAAACAATCCAAAACCAGGGAGTCAAGAATTGAAAAATGCCTCCCTCAAATTCTCGATGGAAAAGGTCTAAATGACGCGAGTCGACCCGGCACAGCCAACTGATGAGCGGCGAATGACGGGATTAATCGATAGAGAATTTCGGTTCGTCATTGTTAATGATTCGTGGATCTCCACTTGAGCTGATCCGTCTCGACGCCGTTTTGTAATTGTGCTAAGCCTCGAACAGAAATCATGGAGCTGGTTTACAGTTGCATCTACGGAGGGGGGAATCATGCGACAATCGACAAAACGGATTGGCGTTTGTCTATCAACAACCATCTTTGCTTCCCTCATGATATTTGGTAGTGAACCGAAGCTCGCTTCGGGATTCTGGGAACCGACATCTGCTTGCAATCCGGTTAACACTGTGCCCCTCTCGCTTCCGCAAGCATTGGAAGGCGAGATACGGGATCGTCATGGCAATCCGGTTGTCGATGCAAAAGTTACGCTCTGGCTGATTCGCGAAACAAACCCTTTTGATGAAAGTGGCCGGGAAGGAGCCGTTGAATGGACTGCGTTGACGGATGAAAAGGGTCGCCACAGGTTGCAACTTGATCAAACGATTCTTGAGTCGGGTGACGAAATCAGGCTCATTGTTGAGGCGGATGGTTTCTTAACTCTGAATTGCAGCATTGATCCAAAGACAGTGGTCGATGGAAAACTGTCCCTGCAACAACTCAAAGTTGCTGTGAAGGAATTCAAACCGGGAATCGTCTATTCGAACGACGAAGACCGCCCCGCTGGTTCGGCCAGTCACAATCCGTGGGATCAATGGAAGGATGACACAGACGAATTCAACGAGCAAGTAGCGGCAACCGTCAATGGAGTTCCCATTCTGAAGAAACAGATCATGGACCGATATAGCGGATTCCTGATTGGTGTTCGCAAGCAGATGCAGAATTCGGCATATGAAGCCCACGGAGATATGCCTCCTCAGACGCCTGGGTCGTATCGAGAATATCGTGAAAAGCTGCTCCAGAAGGAACTCCCAGTCTATCTCCACAAACTCGCCATCGTCCAGTTTTTTAAGTCGGAATTATTGACTCCCGAGCAGCGCTGTGAGTTGGACCATGATATTGACGAGAAGTTCACAAAAGCGATTGAACGGCTCAAAAAAGATTTCCATGCTTCAAACTTGGTGGAGCTTGAAGTCTCGCTTTCTAAAATGAAAACGTCGTTGACAACGATCAAAGACAACCTGGCCATTGAGGCCACTCTTGAATTCATCACCGTGTCAACAATTCCCTACGATACGGATGATTTTGAAGAGATTCTTCAGCAAAACGAGGAAGCCGTCAGGTCAGTTCTCAACCGTGCCCTTTCCCATACGAAGATTGAAACAAAATACCGAATTCCGGCTGTCGATACGGATGAGTGCCTGACGGAATTGATGAAGGTATTGAGAGTGACTCCGGACATGGTCGATCGAAATATTGACTCTGCTGAACCGCTGGAAATTGTCGTGGGCCGCCATCAGCGGATTGCGGCGGCCTATGCAGGTCGCGGGTTGTTAAATTGGCGTAAGGGCCGTTTCGAACGGGCACTTGCCGACCACACTGAGGCGATTCGACTCGAACCGACTCGCCCCCTTTTTTACGTGGACCGAGGTCGGGACCTTCAGTCGCTCGGTCGATGGGATGAGGCCATCAAAGACTTTGATCACGCCGTTCAACTTGATCGTGAAGAGGGTGCCTTCTTTTTTGTGGAACGGGGAAGAGCATTGTCAAAGCATGGCGAACATGATCGAGCTCTTGCTGATCTCAATCGAGCGATTCTCATTCAACCGGACGTGTCGTCTTTCATTGTTCGTGGGTGGATCTGGCAAAACAAAATGGAATTAGATAAGGCTTTGGCCGATTTTGACGAAGCCATTTGCCTCGATGCCCAGTGTTTTGAAGCCTACAACATGCGAGGTCACGCTTGGATACTTAAAAAAGAATATGTAAGAGCCATTGAAGATTTCAACGAGGCAATCCGGCTCAATTCGCCCGATAAACACATCAAATACAATCGCGGTGTCACTTACTTGAAGATTGATCAATACGAAGAGGCGCTGGCAGATTTGAATGAGGCAGTCCTGCTCGATCCAACGTTCGCAGCGACGTATCCTGCCAGAGCGTACGTTTTAAAACGTCAAGGTGACTACTCTGATGCCTACGAAGACTTGGCCCACGCGATCTGCCTCAAGCCCGGCGATGCCTGCAACTATGAAACGCTGTCACGGTGGTTGGCAACGGTGAACGAGAAGCAATTTCGCGATGGTCAACGAGCTGTTGAACTCGCAACGAAGGCCTGCGAACTGACCGAGTGGCGTTCGGATTCGTACATCGAAACACTCGCCTGTGCATTCGCCGAATCAGGCGATTTCGAGAGTGCGATTAAGAGACTGGAACAAGCCATTGAACTGGCCCCCCAGAGCCGTACGAAGACGCGGAACAAAATGATGGCGATGTTCCGCAATGGAAAACCCTACCGTGATGACCCGGTTGTTCCAAGTCAATGATCCGTTACGAACTATGCCTTATCGCTTTGGGAAATCACGCCCGTTTATCCCCCGGCCTATGATTCTCGCTAAACGATCCTTTTGGAAAGAGGAAACCTTCGGTCGGTCACTTGTGCACGGTCAGGAGACGGGCGCACAACCGGGCCCGTTAATGTTTCCCACGATTGGAGGTTGTTTTACGGGCGAAATACTGCCTGGAACAACGAACCCTGATTCGTACCGCTTGTTGAAACAATCGTTGTGCCGTACGTGGCAATTATCTGGCTTGCGTTCAAATTGACCGCCAGCGTCGACGTCACATAAAGGAAATTAAGAGCGTTGTATCCTGTACCGCTGGGTGTGACTATCACGCTGGACGCATGATCCAGGCAAACGAACGTGTTTGCATCCCCGTTAGCCCCGATCATTTGATCGACACCTGTTCCCGTCGTGAACTCATTGTTCCCTGCCCCGCCAATCAGGGTGTCTGTGCCCAATCCCGCCGTCAGAATGTTGATCGCTGCGTAACCGGACGCATCCAGTGTCACATTCGAACCGGTGCCTGCCGTCAATCGGTTTTCACCGCCAGCATTCGTTGAACCATACACATGCTGAAACGCATTCGTATCGGTCCCATTGAAAACATACACCCTTCGGTTTGTTGCAGACGCAAGCCACAACGTGTCAGCCGGGTCATACACCCCCCCGCTGGTATTCAGATTCACTTGCAGTGGCGCATTGATTGAGGACGTCACGTTTGAGAAGTCGAGCGTGTTTGGTCCCGCTCCCGGCACGATGACGTTGAGCGAAATGGCGGCAGCATTGCCGAATTTGTAGGTGGTCGCCCCTAACCCACCTTTCAACTCTTCGTTGCCGGAATTCCCCGCCGTCAGCGTGTTCGTTCCATATGAACTGGAGACATCCAGTGTCACGTTCGGCCCCGCGCCTGCCGTCAGTTGGTTTGCGCCGCCAGCATTCGCTGAGCCAATCACAAGCTGAAACGCGTTTGTATCGCTGCCATTGCCAACATACACCCGTCGATTTGTTGCCGATGCAATCCACAGCGTGTCGGTCGGGTCATTCACGCCACCGCTGGTTGCCAGATTCACTTGAAGCGGTGCGGCGAGTGAGGACGTCACGTTTGAGAAGTTGAGGGAGTTTGTTCCCGTTCCTGGCACGATGGTGTCCAGTGAAATGCCGACGGCATTACCGAATGTGTAGGTGTTCGCCCCTGACCCTCCTTTCAATACTTCATTTCCCGAATTCCCTGCCGTCAGCGTGTTCGTTCCCGATGAACCGGTGACATCCAGTGTCACATTCGGCGCAGCGCCTGCCGCCAACTGATTTGCTCCGCCAGCAGTGTTTGAGCCAATCACAAGCTGAAACGCGTTGGCATCATTGCTGTTGCCAACATAAACGCGTCGATTCGTAATTGACGCAAGCCACAACGTGTCAGACGGGTCATTCACACCTCCGCTGGTTGCCAGGTTCACTTGCAGCGGCGTGGCGGGTGCGGATGTCACGCGCGAGAAGTCGAGCGTATTTGCTCCCTTTCCCGGCACGATGGTGACGTGTGAAATGCTGACGGCATCACCGAACTTGTAGGTGTTCGCCCCTGAACCACCTTTCAATACTTCATTTCCCGCATTCCCTGCTGTCAGGGTATTCGTCCCCAATGAACCGGATGTATCCAGCGTCACATTCGGCCCCGCACCGGCCGTCAGTTGGTTTGCTCCGCCTGGATTGTTTGAGCCAATCACTAGCTGAAACGCGTTTGTATCGTTGCCATTAAAAACATACACTCGTCGACTTGTTGCAGACGCAAGCCACAAGGTGTCGGTCGGATCGTTCACCCCTCCGCTGGTCGCCAGATTTACTTGTAGCGGCGCTGCGGTTGAGGACGTCACTTGCGAGAAGTCGAGCGTGTTTGCTCCCTTTCCGGGAATGATGGCGTTGAGCGAAACGCCGACTGCATCTCCGAATCTATAGGTGTTCGCCCCCGCCCCCCCTTTCAACAGATCATTTCCCGAAATCCCTGCGGTAAGTGTGTTCGCTCCCAATGAACCAGACGTATCCAGCGTCACGTTCGCCCCCGTCCCTGCCGTCAGTCGGTTTGCTCCGCCAGAATTGGTTGAACCAATCACAAGCTGAAACGCGTTGGCATCGCTGCCATTGAGGACGTACACTCGTCGATTTGTTGCAGACGCAAGCCACAAGTTGTCGTTCGGGTCATTCACCCCGCCGCTAGTTGCCAGATTGACCTGCAGCGGCGCGGCGAGCGATGAAGTCACGTTTGAGAAGTCAAGCGTGTTTGCGCCCTTTCCCGGAACGATGGTGTTGAGCGATATGCCGGTGGCGTTACCGAATTTGTAGGTGTTCGTACCCGATCCACCTTTCAATATTTCATTTCCCGAGATTCCTGCTGTCAGCGTGTTCGTCCCCGATGAACCTGATGTATCCAGTGTCACGTTCGGCCCTGTACCAGCTGTTAATTGGTTTGCTCCGCCAACATTGGTTGAGCCAATCACAAGCTGAAACGCGTTAGCATCGCTACTGGTGCCGACGTACACTCGTCGGTTTGTAATCGACGCAAGCCACAAAGTGTCCGTTGGGTCATTCACCCCGCCGGTCGTGGCGAGATTCACTTGAAGCGGCGCGGCGGGTGAGGACGTCACCTGTGAGAAGTCGAGGCTATTTGTGCCCGTCCCCGGTACGATGGTGTCGAGTGAAACGCTGACGGCATCACCAAATTTGTAAGTATTAGCCCCCAACCCCCCTTTCAACAGATCGTTTCCCGAATTCCCTGCTGTCAAGGCGTTCGTGCCCGATGAACCGGAGACATCTAAAATATCGTTACCAGACCCGGCAGCCAGCGTATTGCTTCCTGTCCCGCCAACGACATTGATGTTTGACGAAACCGTGTTCGAAGTTAGGGAGAGATTAAGATTTGAGTTTCCCTTGTTGACTTGCTGAATCGACGTGATTCCAAGATTCAGTTGAACATCCGAACTCGTGGAAAAGTCCAGTTTGTCCTGAATACCTGCCGCTGTTAAGTCATCAACGACGACATTGCCAATAACGTTTGTGGAGACAAAGTCGTACGTGTTGCTTCCCGTCGCGCTGACGAACACTCCGTCGGACGGACTTGATCCGGATAACGTGATTCCACCGGGGATATTTGAAAATCCCTGATTGGTCGTGTCGATATGAATCGTATCGTTATTATTCCCGGTCAACACCGAGATTGTGCTGAAGGAAGCAAGATTTGCCGTCACATCGTAATCGGACTGGCCGTTGATTGTCGTTGATCCCGCACCTTTCAGAAAAAAATCCAACGTCGGCGCCTGGCCATTGGTCAGATGGTATTCCAGGGTGACGTCATTGGTCGCGGCGTTGGACGGATCGGTAACGACCAGCGCGCCTGCAGAGCTGACAGCGGCCGTAAGGTTCGTCAGCAATCGGCGACTTTCCAGGATTTGGACACCCGCGAAAGATCGAGCCCCCTGAATTGAACGGCGACTGCGAGACGAGTGAACATTCAGTCGCCCCTGACAAACTTCACGGAGCCAGCTAACTAGTCGCATCTCTTCAGCCCTCTCTTTTTCGTAAAACGATACTCGTCGCGGGTGAACGAACATTGTTTGAATTATTGTTTAAATTGTCGAAGCGGTCGTTTCAAACGACAAAATTCTCACGTGCCCAGCATAAATCACGTGTTCAGAGCACTCTTTTCCAAGGCACGCTATGAATAATGATTGCCCCGAATCATTTACGCCGCTCGAACACTTGTCAACCTATGAGCCGCAAACACCCTAAGCTAACGCTTGGCATCGTCGGCTGAATGTGAATGTTCACATACGCATCCGCGCAAAGCATTCGAACGTCAAGCACGAGCCGGAAAAACTTATTTCAGCGAGGCAACACGGCTCGTTTCACGGGATCAACACATCAAGGACAATTGCGGTTTCACTTACTTGAAGATTGATCAACGCGAAGAAGCACTGGCCGACTTCAACAACGCAATTCGGCTCGATCCACAGTTCGCGGCGACGTACTGTGCCAAAGGATACCTGTTAACACGTCAACGAGACGACGCCTGAGGCTACGACGATTTGGCCCAGGCGATCCGTCTCAATCCCTGTGATTCCAAAAACCATGATCCGCTTTCGCGGTGGTTGGCGATGGATTCCGTGGAACAATTCCGCGATGTTCAACGAGCGTGTGAACTCGCAACAAAACCTTTACGCTGCCCGATTCACACGTAAGTAAAGAATTCGTGCGTGAGGTGGATTGTTTCCAGGACGGCAATCTCTCCGCGACGTGAATCAAATTGTCTGGACCATTCGAAAGCAAAATGAAACGATCAATCGACTTTAATGATTGAAAAAATCATGCTTGGCACAACCGGTTCGCCTTTGGGTGATGAGGCAATCATCCCCACTCCGATTCCCGACGCGGATTGAGTCAGTTTCAGCTTGTCGCCCGCTTTCATTTCGCCGACGCCTTGACAAATCAACACAGCAGTGTACTTACCGTTAATGGTTTGCTCGGTGTTCGAGTTATCGACATCCTTGCCGTTTTGACGCAACCAGAGCCTCAGATTTCCCTTGCCGTCACCATTGGCGCTTCCGGCCTGACCAGCAGCGACGACGAAATAGAACCCCGCTTTCTTGATCGTCACCGTTCCGGTTTCGTTGGTAATCTCTTTGGCAGCGTCGGTCTGATTGAGCGTCAAATCTTTGGCAGCCGCTACTGCCCCCTGAGATTCTGTACTTGACAATTGCGCGTAGGAACTATCATCGACCTTGACGATCGACAGAATCATGCTCGGTACGACAGGCTCCCCTTTCGGCGTTGAGGCAATCATCCCCAGGCCCTTGCTCGTTGCTGACTGAAGCATGCATTTTTCTGCGATTTCGTCAAAGTCGTTATTGGCCTCGTGGAATAAAGTCCGAATTTCTGGAAATGTCCACTGACGTTCCAATTTCTCTGGCATTGGCCGGAGCGTCCGCTTTTCGATGCGGTCACACCAACGCATCATCGCGCCTGCGAGATGCAAAAGTGTCTTATAGACCGACCGGTAACCAATTCCAAAATCGATTAACCCGTCGTGGTCTTTTACATTTTCACAGGCGGCAAAGATTGTTTGATTCGCCCAGGAATGATGCTTTATTAAAACTGAAATTGATTTTGTCGCTCCGGTGTCCATGTGACTGACGCTTTCTTGAGGTGACACAAACGTTGTTTCTATGACGATCGGTTACCACACATTTCATCGGAATTCAAACCTTGCATGGACGGCGACTTTGGAGAAACATATACGGGAATTCCCTCAAGTAACGCAGTGTCCGCCTAACGACAAAAGAACGAATTCCATGAGCACCTTCCAAACATTAAGAATGTGTCTCCACTTTCCCATTGACTACCGCTAAAGTCTTTTTTTGTAGTTTTATGTCGCACACTTTGCGGCAGCGAAGAATCCAAGGATTGGCATCCTCGGATCTCCTGGACATCAGAAACCGACGACGACGATTGATCTTTGACAATTCGAAGTGAAAATGAATTCGGATCGCCCCGTAACCGACCTGTCGATTGGGCTGATCCGTGCGGATCGTTTTATGCCTTGAGGATGCGGCGCGAGGGGTTCGGCGTGGCCGGTGTGCGTGGCAAATTTAAAAAGAATCCGGTGGCTCACATCCCTGTCGCCTGGAAGTTAATGATGGGATTCGAACTTATTCGAACTCACGCGAACTCAGGTGAAGTCGCGCGAACTTTGACATCAAATTTGTTGAGGGCGGAATTACAGCAGCATGAATCAGAACGAAGAGTGCGAGAGCGGGCCAAAACGGCAGAAAGTAGTTTTTTGAGATTAGCAGGCCGTAACAATCGGTTCGTCAGGAGATCCCGCTGCGTGAACCCGAGGAAGATTGGCGACACTTCGAACGTCAAGTTCCTTAAGAGAAGAAAAAAGAAGAAAATTCCGGAGGATATCCAGCCCGGCTCACCAAAACATAATGATCGGGTTCGAACTTGATCGAAGTCGCGCAAACTGCGTCGAACTCGATCGAACTCGAACACCTCGAAAAAACTGGAAAACAATCGCGACAACCCTATTAATTACGAGGAATGGTCGAACTCGATCGAACTTTGACACCAAATATTTCGGCGACCGGACTGTCGCGGAACAGATGGGAGATTTTTGCCACCGGGGAGACCGTTTCTTTGAAAAAGCTGTCTCCCCTTGCCATGAACCATTTTCACTTTTTTTCAAAAACTGTCGACCTTGAAAGCCATCTATTTCGGTCGTTCGAGTGTCATTACCGGGCCTGCTTCAGCCGCCGGTTCATCGACCCGCTGTTTGGTTGCCTCCTTGGCATCTTCAACCGAAACCGATTCCGACGAAGAAGAACCGCAGCCAACGAGCATGAGTATGGCAACTAATGACAGGCGCTTAATTGGGTCCATATCGATTACTTTCATTAAAGAGTAATTTTGCAGTATTCCAGTAGTAGTGACAGCGAGGGTTAGAAATCGCTGACAACATGACCGTCGGCGGCACCCGCGAGGTACTGTTTAAAAAGCACGCCATCGATGTTGATCGAGATCGCTCGTACAGCCCCATCACCCATCGCGAAGTGAACCAGTCCGTCGTGGGCTGACGAGAATCGATACCAGGCCGGGGTACTGCTCAACCCATAGCCGGTCACCATCATCCCAGATCCGATCCACGTATGTGCGTAGTTGAGTGTCTTTGGGTTTGTCGAAACCGGATCACCGACAGCTTCTCCAAACAACAACGTATTTGATGTTCCATCGAGGAAGTCTCCAAATCGATTCGGATGCCTCTTCAAGAAGGCTCCCTTGTAAAGGTCAAACCCGGTGATGTCTGCAAAGTAGCCAGCGACCCCAAGATAATTGGTCGGAGCAACAGGATCCCAACCACTGGCAACGGACCCGATACGTGCCTCGATGGTCCCGGTTGTTCCATTCAAGTATTCGTTGATGCGGGTAAAAAATCCTGACTGAGCAAGCGTGGCATTTGTGGAAGGACAAAGAAACCCAGGCACAGTCTTCAGCGAGGCATTGTAGCAACCACTCACGTTAAACCAGGGGTTTTGTCCATACAACGTCACGTTGATCTGATCTTGCTCAAGTGTCGCGTAGAGTGGAGCTTGATCCATGAATGGAAGCAGAAATACCAATGGGCTGGCGTAGGACTGATTCCCGCCAGCGGTAATCGAAATCGCGGTCTGGGGTCCGAGGTATCCTGATGGCATCGTGCCATTCGTGCTTTCGAAATTGTGGGCCGCAAGAGCCATTTGCTTCAGATTATTTTTGCATTGCGTTCGGCGAGCGGCTTCGCGCGCCTGTTGCACAGCAGGCAGCAACAACGCGATCAGTACCGCGATGATCGCGATGACGACCAACAATTCAATCAATGTGAATCCTGCTCGCGACAATTCCGCGCGATGGGACTTACCAGGGGCTAAACGCTTCATAACTCGTCCTTTCATAATCGATGTAAAATACATATCCGAAATAGAAACTTGCTGGATATTTAAGCAATTTCAAGAAAGATTACGTTTTCGCAATCTACGTTCCGTTCGTGGAAATAATTCAAATACATGAAAGAAACATGAATTCGATTTCGCAGTTTTTCACGGCAAATTAAGGTTGTGCGTATTTCCGACGGAAAAGTCTGTTTCGGGAATACGAACATCAATCGAACGATCCGAGGAGGCATGGTCAGACCTGGTTAGTGTGAAGAACTCATCAAAAATGCATCAATTCTGTGCGACGACTCGCGGCGACCCAAGCTAAAAGCGGGATGCAGTCACGCAGAAAGTACGGGCGACCTTTGAGCCTGATCTCAGCTTGGAAACGATTTTTTGTTTCAGGTGCGTAGAGTTCGGCTATTTAGTGATGAGCGGATCTCGGCGAATATGGCCCGAAGAATCCAGAGAGGCGTTGTCTCAGGCCAAAGTAGCCATCATCGCCCCGCGTGATGAGCATTGTTCGAGAACCTACCAAATTCCAATCCGCACGTTCTCAAATCAGAAATTCAAACGGAATATCTGCCAAGATGCGTTGGCAACATTCGAATCGTTTTCGACGCATGCTCATCACGCGGTGCGATGATGGCTGCTTTGGCCGAAATCCTGAAACTTGACTCGATGAGTCAAGTTTCAAACTCGAAGAAGTCCAAGGATTAACATCTTCGGCTCGTCTGGCATTCCGGAAACCAAAATCTTAACAACGGCGATTGAACTTTGACATCTCGTAAATCAACTGAAATCGGATCGATCCCAAATAAGTCATTCGGTGCCGGCTGATCCAAGTAGGTTCTTTGCGTGCCTTAAGAGGACGGTCAAGTCTTCGATGGTGAGATGTTTTATTGAGATTGTTTCTTGGCTGTTTCAGTGAGCCTTAAATACTTGCCCCCTGCGGCAGAAGGCCAATTACCTCTATTTTACCCCACGAGGCCAAATCGCGGAACCACCCGATTTGAGTGCTTGATTGGCAAGATGAGCTGCGGCGGCGGCTGAGACCCCTGCTTCGATCGGGGCTGTTGGTGTCTTTCGGCTTCTCAGGCAATCGACCCAATTGGTCAAGTGGACCAGTTCCCCATCAGGTTTATCATAGAAATCAGCACCGCGTGGTCCAGTCCCCAGAATCCATTCGGATGCTTCGACTTTGGATTTGCGTTCTGGAATAACTTGGTAACCGCCTCGATCAACGTGGATTGAAGCTTCTGTTCCCTGAAATTCGATCCGGGCACCGTTTCTCGCATTGGCGAAGGTCCCTTCAAAATGCATCTGAATGTTCCCGGGATAGCTTAGGATTGTTTGCACTGTGTCAGGGGTTTCCCAGACCCCTTCGCTATGAAAATGTTCTCCGATGCTGACGGCGTGATCGGGGTGGTCGACGTCCAAGACCCAATGTGCGACGTCGATCCAATGGACCATCAGGTCGGTGAAGATGCCGCCGCCAAAATCCCAGAACCAGCGCCAGTTCATCATGCGATACTCGTCGAAGGGCTGATCCTTGGCGTTACCGCAGAACTTTTTCCAATCGACACCGCTGAAATCGAGCTTGGGGACGTTCCGACGAACTCGGTCGGCGTTACGATTCCAGCTCATATGAACTTTGACAACCTTGCCGATATGTCCCGCCTGGATCAGCTCGCGGGCTTTGACGATGTGAGGCATCGATCGCTGTTGAGTTCCGACTTGAACGATCCGCTTGTATTTCGTCGAAGCGTCAAGCAGGGCAGCCCCTTCGGACAGATCGTGAGTTAACGGCTTTTCAACGTAGACATCTTTGCCTGCGGCGCAAGCAGCCAACGTCATCGGGGCATGCCAATGATCGGGAGTGCCAATAAGGACGGCATCGATTCCCTTGTCTTCAAGAATCGATTGCCAATCTTTTGTGACACTGGCCCTGGCGTCGGCGAGTGGTTTGGCCTGTCCAATCGAATGATCGAAGATGTCGCAGATCGAGGTGATTTTGACGCCGGGGATGTTTTTGAGAACTTCCATCAGCTTTCGGCATCGGCCTCCGACTCCAATACAGCCAATCTGGATTACTTCGTTGGCCGCAAATGCTCGGGCCGGTGATAACACGGTGGCCGCAGTGACGAGACCAGCCGCTTGAAGAAATTCTCGACGACTTTTACTGAGTGATATTGGCATGATGTCCTTTCGAATTGAGCGAGGTTCGAGGTCAGGGTGAAATTAATCGACTCGATCGGTTGTCTCGTGCCGTTGACTGGGAACCATTCACTGCGGCGTCGGTTTAGTGACCGTTTCCGCCGCCTGAAACCCGTTCGTTTTGTGTGTTCCGTCACAGAAAGGCCGGCTTTTTGAAGCTCCGCACCGACATAGCGCGATATTCTCTTTTCCTGTCGTTTCAAATTGATTTCCCAAATGATCGGTGAGCTTAACGATGCCGGTCACCAATAATGGCCCATTTTCCCGGGTTTTGATTGTGACTTCTGACATGAATTGCTCCTGCGGTGAATTTAAACGGGTGGGGTTCTTATTGACGAATCGAAGGGAATCGATGGATCTTATCTCGTCGACAGTGCGGGTCGAAGGGCTAGGACGACAATTTTTGTCACAATTCGATCTCGTCGTCCGGTGGAAATTCGCATAGATTTGGAAACTGTCCGCTTCGTCCTGTAAAATTGATATACTCTCGTCGAAGAGACGGGTTAACAGATCTCATAAAGAGGGGGGCTGGAGATGCTTCACCAAAGAATGTCTCGTTCGGCAATGTGGATCTTGCTGGTCATTGTTTTTATCACGATTGGGCGTCCCGTTAATGCTCAGAAGAAGGACGCTTATCGAGAGGCTCGTCACTATCTAGTCTCCGAATATATTGAGCGTGAAGGGATTACGAACCCTCGCGTGTTGGACAGTCTTCGCCAAGTTCCGAGGCACGAATTCGTCACACCGCAATATCGTCACGATGCCTATGTTGATACGGCATTACCGATCGGCCATAAGCAAACGATTTCGCCGCCGTTCGTCGTTGCGTACATGACCCAGACGATTGACCCTCAACCCAACGACCGCGTGCTGGAAATCGGAACCGGTAGCGGTTATCAGGCAGCGATCCTTTCAAATCTTGTCAAAGAAGTCTATTCAATTGAAATCGTTGAGGCACTTGGAACAACTGCGGCCGAACGTTTGAAACGACTCAAGTATGATAACGTGAAAACGAAGATTGGTGATGGATATCTTGGATGGGAAGAATACGCTCCGTTTGACAAAATCATCGTGACTTGTTCACCGGAAAACGTTCCAAAACCCTTGATCGAACAACTGAAAGAGGGCGGACGTTTACTCGTCCCGCTGGGTGAACGATATCAGCAGGTCTTTCATCAGTTTGAGAAAAAAGATGGCAAGCTGGAAGAGAAAAAGTTGATCTCGACACTGTTCGTTCCGATGACTGGAGAATCAGAAGAACAGCGTAAAGTGAAGCCAGACCCGCTCCATCCGAAGATCTTGAACGGGAGTTTCGAATCTGATCAAAACAATGATGGATACGCGGATCACTGGCACTATCAACGCTTAACCACCCTCCTGGAAGAAGGTGCCCAAGAGGGGAAACGCTGCATCCTGTTCGAAGCAACTGAACCTGGTCGACTTGCACAAGGATTACAGGCCGCGGCGATTGATGGATCGAAAATCGGGTCGTTGCAGGTCCGAGTCCAGTATAAGACTGAAGACGTGAAAAGCGGGCGTGAAGAGCACGAGATCGCTTCGATCCGATTTCATTTCTACGATGAAAATCGACGGGCAATCGATAACCCTCTCATCGGCCCGTGGACCGGAACGCATGAATGGTCTCGGGCAACAAAAACCATCAACGTACCGTCGAAGGCTCGTGAGATGATCGTCCGAATCGGACTGAACGGTGCGACGGGAAAGCTTTGGTTAGATGATCTCGTCATCACTCCAAGGCCTCGATGACGTTGATTTCTGCGAGTCGTTAAGTGGACAAATCGCTACGGAATTGGTGCAAAGACTCTTTAGCGTTGTGTCGCGTCCAACCGCTTGTTGACGGCACTACGGATCAATACATTGAAACCGAACGAAGGGTTAATGCGGCTGCATTTGCGAAGTTTTCGATGTTGCGCGGGATCGGTATTCGTGCAACCGTTGCTGGATCAGATCGAGAGATTGATTCAATCTGGGCTTCCGACGAGCACCTCTCTCGACCGTGCCCATTGACTGCAGGATCGCCGGTAGAAATCCTCGGCGAAATCCACGAGTTTCTTGTGTCATTACGAACACCGCCGTCGATGGGGGGAGTTAAACCAGACACAAAAGTACGCGCCGCGAATGGGGTATTTTATACGCCAAAATACATCGTCGATGAGATAGTTCAAAAAACAGTCGGTACGCGCCTGACAAAGACGAACCAGGCTCAAGTGGAACAAATCACAATCCTCGATCCTGCGGCCGGTTGCGGGGCGTTCCTTGTTGCAGCGTATCGAACATTGTTGGATTGGCATCTGGACTGGCTGACTTCACAACTGCCTGTGAAGAATACGAGCAGTGTCGTCTTGACACAAGATGGCTGGAAACTGACATACGGTCGATGTCAAAGCATTCTCGCCAACCAATTGTTCGGTGTCGATCTTGATCCCATTGCGGTTGAAGTGCTGCGACGCACGCTATGGTTGATCATGTTCGAATCAGCCGCCCCGGAGAGTCGACCTGACCCGTCATCCTTGAGTTGGGACCACTTGATCTCCAACTTCAAAACAGGTCATTCCCTGGTCGGATTTTCGTTCGCAGATGTTCAAGTTTCAAATGATTGCTCTGCACCTGTTAGCAGAGAAGTTCAAGAGTTTGATTGGCGGCATGAATTTCGCCAAGTATTCGAGCAGGGCGGATTTGATTTAGTCATCGGCAATCCACCGTATCGGCGAGAGCGAGACTTCAAGAAGGAACTCGACATAATTGCCGAGACCCCTTTTGGCAGAAGGTATCGGTCTGCTCGAATGGACTTATGGTACTACTTTGTACATCGCGGCATCGAACTGTTGAAACATGGCGGAACACTCTCGTTCATCACTAATTCTTACTGGATAAATGGAAAAGGATCAGACCGGCTGATCGCCACATTGCGAGACGATGTCCATTTGGATGAACTGTATTTGCTTCGAAATCAGCCGGTATTTTCAGGAGTTTCCGGTCAACACGTCATTCTGCGGCTGACAAAGTCGAACAGTGATCTTGGTACGCGAATTAAGGTCGTTCCTCGAAAACTCGCTACTTCTGCGGAGCCATTTCTGACGGGTAACGCGCAGGTCAATGAATTCGTCAAAACGAAGGAACAATTGTACTGCGATGGCCGACTCAACGTACTGCCGCCGCTAAACGGATTGCTCGATAAATTGGAGGGAAATCCGCAACTTTCCGCGTTCGGAGCGGTTCGCCAAGGGATTGCCGAGAACCCAGCGACAATCAATCGCCGGACATTGGAACGCTTCCGCAGCCATGAAGAGGCAGCGCGTTGGGTTGTCGGAGAAGGTGTCTTTTCATTGCAGCATGTAGAAGTGGTCCGACTTCGACTTACGCCTGAAGAAAACCAACTCTTACGACCGTACCATGACCTTTGTGATCTGGATCGTTATTGGTCCGCATCGTGTCCGTCACGACAATTGATCTTTTCAACACGGCAGACGTGTCCAGAGATTGATCCACTGCCTCAACTTCGCAAGCATCTTGAACGATTTCGGCCAATCCTGGAGGTGCGGCGCGAAACAGTTCAAGGAAGCAACTGCTGGTGGCATTTGCATTGGCCACGCGACAATCGAATTTGGCAGTCAAACAAGCTGATCGTTCTTCAAATGGCAGTTCGCCCGAGCGCAGTTCCGATATTGAGACCTTCGTATGTTCCTTTTAGCACGAATGTTTTCGTCCCTGCGGCAGAGACCCGGGAAGATTTAAGATATTTTTGTGGCCTGCTCAACTCGAAAGTCCTCTGGGCCTGGTTTGAGAATCACGCGAAACGTCGTGGAGTTGGGCTGGAAGTGAATGGACGGACACTCGAACGAGCCCCGATTCGCCGGATCAATTTTGCCAACGTGAAAGACGTCACGAGACACGACAAACTGGTTGAATTGGTGGATTTACGGATCGAGCTGTCGTCAACTTCAACGAGCAAGCGTAATCTTGATGCGTACGAGAGTAATCTGAAGATTGCCGATGTCGAGTCAAGCATTGACTCTCTCGTCGCCGAGCTTTATGGACTCAACTCCACCGAGATTGAGTCCGTAAATGAGACGACTAGTGAGAATTCGGTTGAATGAACAACGCCTGTGAGTTTATGGCGACGCGACACGGAGATATATGCGGCGGGTCAAAAAATGCAAGCAGCCCGACCGCTTAAAGGCGGTCGGGCTGCTGGTTCGGCGGCGGGCCGGGTCGCTCCGCCACGAATCAATCTCGTTTGTATTCCGTGAATTAGTTTCGCTGAGGCGTAATAATGGTTTGACTCGTTTGTTCAATGGGTCGATCAGCGTTCGGTCGCGTCGAACTTTCTGCTGAACCGAGGCCATTCGCTTGCGAACTCCAGTTTCGAAACGGAGACAATGCTTCATCTGGCGAGAAAGCGTGGAGTGAATTGGCGTTCGCAAACCGTCGCCGAGCTTCGCCACAACTGCGAGCAGCGACTTCGATGAACTCTTGTTTTCGTTGTTTCGAGATGCCTTCCAGTTTATTTCCAGTCTGCTCGACCCATCCGGGGTGTTTCACCATTGCCTGTGACATCAAATGGACGAACAGCGTCATTTGCTTGAAATTTCGATCCGCAATGCTGTGGCTGACTGGAGCGATCACTCGGGCAGCGGCTTCAATCGCTTGCGACGGAAACTCGACGTACACCTCTCCAGAATGAGTTCCGATGATCCGCCCATCCTGCTCTTTTGCAAACGACGTCTGAACTCGCATCAACGAGCGGGCGATAATTGGCTTCGGCAACAACGGACTTTTGAAGGCTCCGTCGCAATGAATCATTGTGTCGGTTGGCGTGTGAACGAGCAGTTCCAAGTCGCCTACCGACCCGTCACCTGCATCCGCGTGATACTGGTTTGGTCCCGATTCGTGGAGTTGAAATTGAGAGATATCCATGGCTCGCCATGTTGAGACCGCGACATCTGGGTTTCTCAAGAAATATTCATAAACCGCTGGGTCGCATTCAAACGAGATCGTTGGCAGCTTGCGGAACATCCCAAGATTCTTGAGAACCGCCTGTGATTTTTGTTGACCCTCCGGCGAGAGTCTCTCGAGTCCAAGTTCGGCGATGGACTGTTTGCGCACGGTCGTCGTTGAACTGCCAGGTTTGATGATTGTCAGTCCGGGGTATTGAGTCAGTTCTTCATGATCAGTTTCGCGAACAGCGGCTCGGTTACTTACCTGTGCCAACCCCTCGGTTGATTCTGGTTCTTCGGCGGCATTGAGCAGTGCCGCTGAGAGACAAACCGTTGCGCCAATTGATAACGTGCGCAACCATCTCCCTCGCAGGAACGAGTTTGGCATTCCGTGATTCCCCCTGTGTCCAATCGTGACGAAGCCAATTGGCTTTCGTCGGCACCCTGGCGTCCGGCATCAGTGTCGGCCGCGATTCATGACCCAGCCAGAAAGCCTTCGAGTGATTTCCGATCGCATCGAAGAAGGTTGAGTGCAGGATTCATCGGCATATTCGATACGACCCCGATAGACATAATAATTTCTCATGAACATCTATTTTTCATGGGGTTTCAAGCGTGTTGTCGGGGCCGTCAGTCATGAGCCAAACCTCTCGTGAATGCGTTGTTTTCCGATTGCCGAAGGACGATCGTCGACAAAGTCAACGTAGCTTGCCATTTGGAACGAGGTACGTTGCGATCGCCGGACACGCTGAACAGCCTCCCTTAAAGAAAGGCAAGAAGGATGGTTTCAGGCGGGCCTTCAGTCTCATGTCTCGTATCGGACCGTGCCATTGCCATCAAAAGACAATAAACCCTATACAATGACACTGGCCGACGATGTCGAACCACCAAAGGACATACGATGAAACAACCACTCACAGAGCAAATTCAAGAAGTCGCATCTTTGTTGACGTTGCTTCAAGTGAAAATCGTTTTTGCCGAAAGCTGCACGGGCGGGCTGATTTCAGCCTCATTAGCGCGAGCGCCAGGAATTTCTGATGTTCATTGCGGCTCAGCGGTCGTCTATCGACTTGATACCAAGTCCCAATGGCTGGGTGTTCCGGCCCCAATGCTGCTTGAGCCAGGTCCAGTTAGTCAACTCGTCGCGGAAGCGATGGCAACCGGGGTGCTGGAACGTACGCCAGAAGCCGACATCGCGGCCTCAATTACGGGCCACCTTGGACCCAACGCGCCAGACTCGCAGGATGGGCTGGTATTTGTTGGCATCGCTATCCGCGGCAAAACTTGCCGGGTGACAGAACATCGATTGCCGAAGTTTCTCTGCGAAGTAGGGAATTTCCCCTACCCGGGCGATACAGAGCGAGAGCAGCGCCAGTGGCAGGCCGTGACAATCGTTCTTGATGCGATCGCGAAAGCACTTCGTGAAGAGTTTCTGAGCTTCTGATCTCACTACGGCATAGGAGCCGGTGCTGGTGCCGGGATTGGATCAGAATCTGTTGCCGGGTCGGTCGTTCGAGCCGCGGGGCCCGTATGCTGCATCATTTCGTCCATCAGGTCGGCATCGAGACGTCGTTGCACGCGTTTCGTGCGAACGGTCGGAGGCGGCATGACGTTGCTGGGAAAGTCATACGGAGTTAGCGGTGGATAAAGACTGCAGTCATCGTAACGATCGTAGCATCCGTTGTTGCAACAACGTTTGCAGAACATGCGGTTGAATGGACTGCACCAATCGGGCTTACCCATTCGAGTAATGTCGAATCTTGGGTTATAGCAATGATCGAAATAGAGATGCGTGTCGTTGGCGTCGTCAACCACATTTGCGTAGTGGTCAAATAACGGGCAGCACTGGCAACCTGACGCCAAAGCAAGCAGGACTGATGCGATCGAAATCCAACGAGTCTTCATTCAGAACCCCACTTTCTGCCAATCGGCTTCTTCATGAGATCGACCGACAGGTAGAGCTGGCTTGAACGGTTTTGCCGGTGATATCGGGGATCACCCTCTGCCTGACAACCAAGACAGCTTTCGACCAGACTGCGGAATCGCTTAACTCATTCGTGTTATGGAAACGTCTGTCAAGACATTTGAGGGTCGGATGAGAAGGAATTGGCAGACTGTTTCCGTTTGGAATGGAAATGTGCAGTGGCTCTTTTTGCTGGTTTCCATAAAATCCCCCGATTCGGGTTCGCCCCCGTGTGTCGAAAACGCTTTCCGTCGAACCTCGCACCAGCAAGGATGGCCGATTGACTCGCTTTGAATTGGAAACCTGGGATTCAGGCCGGTTGATCGTCAACCGCACGTTTGCCGATCTCTTGCGGCGACACGATTGGAAGACGTTTGCCACAATCTGGTCTTGTACGGCGGATGCGGCAATCGCGAAAAAGCTTCGCACAGATCGCATTACGCTTCGATTCACTTTGGATGACAATGGAGTTCAACGCCCGTTCTACATCAAGCGACATGGCCGCTCTTCCTGGAAGGAATATCTTAAACCATTCCTCCGGCTGACGTGGCCGATCCTGGGTGCACGTAACGAATGGAACGCAATCATCGATTTTCACAAAATCGGACTCCCCACGATGACACCTGTTGCATTCGGCGAATCAGGGTCGGATTCGTTTCTGATTACCGAATCAATTGAAAACTGTCATAAATTATCAGAGGTACTTGCCAATTCGAAAAAAACGCCAACTCCCCCTTTGGCTCTTCGTCAGATTACTGTCATCGTCGCAAATCTGGCTCGGACCATGCACAGCGCTGGCCTGCATCACCAGGACTTTTATCTTGGCCATCTGATGCAGTCGCAAAAGAATTCCGAAACGATCTACATCATCGATCTCGGACGCGTACGCAAACAATCACCGTTATCACAACGCTGGATCATAAAAGACCTGGCTCAACTTAACTTTTCGGCCTCGACGGTCCCCTTGTTTGAACGGTTGAGGTTCTTGCGGGAATACCTTGGTCGTCCGTTCTCGGATAAGGACAGAGACCTGATGGCGCGAATCCAAGCCAAGACAAATGCCATCGCACGACATTCCCGCAAGAATCGACTTTAGCAATCAACCTTTTCAGATCTTTAGATCACTCAGAATTTGTGCCAGCGACCATTACTTTGAGACGACACGCTCAAGGTGCCACTCGCTGATTCCAAGCACCTTCTTCAAGCTCTCGTAGGATTCCCGTCGCATGGTCATATCGACGGCATGTGGATCTTGCCTTCGGACAGACCGAAGTAACAGATTTTTTGGAGTATGCTCGGTCTCAATAAACTCCAGTACCTGCGTCTTATACCCGTGGAGTTCCAGAAACTGAGCTCGAAGCGCATCGGTCGCCAGCGATGCAAATCGATCCTTCAGTATCCCGTATTCAGTGAGACCTGGCAGAGTCTGTTTACCAATCGCGTGACAGACTTCGTGCTGGCAACATGGAACCGCCAGTATCGCATCACATTCCCATCGCAACGCTGCGGCCAGGGCGTCGTCCGTCGCGGTATCACAGGCATGTAGCGACACGGCAAGATGAACGTGCTTTGACGGGACGTAACTTTCGATTCTGCCAATATGAAATTCCAGGCCAGCACAGTTCAATGTCTTGGCAATCCGGGAACAGTCTTCAATGACGTCCGATTTCACATCAAGACCGACTAGCGACACTTCCCGTTCGTGAATTTTCGTCAGCAGGTGATGGAGAGCGAACGTGAGATAACTTTTACCACAACCAAAATCGACAATGTGAATCGGCCCGGTTGCCGGCAGTTGCGGAAGGATATCCTCAACAAATTCGAGATAGCGGTTAATCTGTCGGAACTTGTGATACATGGCTGGCCGTACCTGACCGCTGGGCAGCATCACTCCGATTTCGATCAGGAATGGGCAGGGAACTCCCGCAGGTATCAGGTATTGTTTCTGCCGATTGTGGCCTTCCCCTTCGGTCGGCTGCTGGGTTGGCGGCTTCCGTTTAATTTTTTGCGGTTTGCCATAGTTCCAGCGAATCGTCAGATCGGCTTCCGTTGTGAAGACGTGAGCATCACCAAAATTCACTCCGAATACGCTCTTTGTCTGAGCGATCAATTCGTCTGCTGTCAGGTTGTCGTGTAGTTCTTGCGATTTGGACCTGACAGTCCACTGATACTTTGTTTCACCACCAACTTCGATCAGACGAACCGTCACTTTGGAAATCGCGGTTTCTGACTTGGAAAGAGGTTGGCTCAGAACCAGTCTCAGAAACGTTCGGTCACGAAGCGATTCGGCGAGTAACGACATCAGTGTGGGTGTCGATGGCTTTTCGGGGCGCGGCTTCTTTTCGCCAGGCTTTAAGGCAGCACGGGGCTTCCCGCGAGTTGGGCGTTTGGGAACCGGCGGCTTGGATGAAGCCCTTAAGGCTGACGGGGCTTTCGATGAAGGCTTCGCGCGTGGCATACTGTTTAATAGGTCTCTCTAGTTTGCAGGAACAATGCTTTCTTTTCACCGGGCAAAGTGAAATCAAATCCACATCTCTGAAAGAATTCGTCCGACGAGGTGATCGCCATCACTTCAAACACGTTCTGTTTTTTGGCCTGATCAATACAGGCAATGACGAGCGCTTTGCCGATCCCTTGGCCTTGATGGTCGGGCGAGACTGCCAGGCTTCGCAACTCGGCAAGCTTCACCGAGTAGATTTCCAGGGCGGCAAAACCAACGATCTTCTTGCCAATCACGGCGACAAAACCGTGCCGAGTCAGGTCTTCCAGTTCATCGTGCGTTCGTGGCAACAGACGGCCTTGTTCGACAAACGGTTCAATGAACTCTCCCAATGCCTCAACATCCCTTAACGTGGCGGCACGAACGACGAACGAAGGTTTGGTTTGAGTACGCGACGACGGCATGGGGATCACAATTCAAATAAAGTAAGACTATTTGTCGACGATCGTCACTTTCTTGACGCCATCGAGTTTCGGAAATTTTTCGTTCAGGTACTCATTGCCTCGAGTCATCAGTTCAAACTGGTCTGGCTTCTCGCCGTACTCACTGTTGATGTTGTCGACAACATCCATCCCTTCCACCACTTTGCCGAAGGGAGCAAATCCCTGGGAATCGAGCGACGAGTTGTCTTTATAACTGATAAAGATCTGTGATGAACGGGAATTCGGTAGACCCAATTTAGCAAACGTAACAAATCCACGTTTATTGGATTTCATCACGGGATCGTCTTTCATTTTGGCATCACGCCATTTGGCCGCAATCTTGGGGTCACCACTGATCCCGAATTGAACCATAAACCCCGGGACGACTCGAAAGAATTTGCAGTCGTCGTAAACGCCCGTCGTTACGAGATGGTAAAACCGATCGGCTCCGATCGGCGCCCATTCTCGTTCGACGTGAATCACAAAATTACCTGCCGTTGTCTCAAATTTTGCATCAAATGTCGCAGGTGCCTTCTTCTGCTTCGACCCCTCTTGTCCGAGAAGATTCAGTCCAAACGCGATGACTATTCCGCAAGTCACGAGTATCGACCAGCCTCTGCTATTCATTGTTTCCTCCTGAAATCAATTCCGTTTCGTCACGATCAAGGCCGAGCTGACGACGATTTTATCTCGAAACAGGCTCACAATGAAGGGACTTGCAAAATGAACTGACCAAACCTCAATCGCCGCAGTCGGTCGATTCGACCAAAGCCCGTTTCATCACATTTTGAAATGGAATGTTCGTCGAATGTACCGCCAACCCCACCCGAATGCCGACCGGCGAGCTGCCATAAACCTGGCAAACCCTCGTAAATTGGGCGTTAGCAGTTCAGGTGATTCATCGAGCAGCACTGTCGCCTGATACGCCGATTCCTGCAATTGTTCTCGACCTTCCCGATCGGCGGTCGTGGCAAGCAGCCCACCATTCTTTGACGCCAGGTTCTTTGGGGCAAAATCCGAATGAGCCGATGCGATTTGCGATATCGTTCCGTGAAACGTGTGCTGTGGCAGGTGATCAAACTTCAAGCCAACCTTCATTCCGATCGAAACGTCATGGCGGTCTGCCTGATCAAGGTACATAATCGCCTGCATCTTGTCCGAGGGCGCAATACTTAACAACTCGGTTCGTTCTTCAAGAAACGCATTTTCGTTCTTTTCGTCGAGAGGAGTGCCGGTCCAGCCGACGAGTCGTTTCTTTTGCTGATCAAGCTTGGGTGCGGGGTTTCGCGGCGGAGCGATCACCGTTCCGGCGATCGGAGCTTTCACAACCAGATGCTTCATCTGCTCGTCCAATTCGGCGATCTGGTCATTCACTGATTTCAAACCCTCTTCCGCCATCGCCATTTCCGCACGGTCGTTAACCGCCCAGGCGTTTTGCCTGGCTGTTTCCTGGAGCAGTTTTTGTTTCGTCAA
This sequence comes from uncultured Schlesneria sp., assembly GCA_903904835.1. GTDB lineage: Bacteria > Planctomycetota > Planctomycetia > Planctomycetales > Planctomycetaceae > Schlesneria. The sequence goes on from CAIVEI010000057.1 coordinate 33,865, forward strand.
ACGCCGTTTAGCGTCGTCCAGCCTGGGGTCATGCAGACGAGCCAACTGCTGACCCGCTTCAACATGGTCGCCCGGCTGAACGTTCAATTCGACCAGTTCGCCGGGTACTTTGGTCACAACATGTCGTACGTCGTGCGGTTCAAGGACGAATGCAGCCCATTGGATAAAGGGGATTGGCATCAGTCCCAACGGAATGATAATGGCCGCCAGCACTGCCGCTGTCACCCCCAGACGCCATTTCTGGATCGGTTTTTCGCGTGGCGTTGAGAGCAATTGATAAAAACTCATCCCCATTTGTACCAGAATTCCAGTGACAGAAAAGACCGCCATCGATTGCCCGAGACTCTGTAGCCCATACGGCTTGAGCACCGTATACAGGAACATCAGGATTCCGAACAAGACAAACCACCCATAAAGCTTCGAGGCGATCGCATAAATGATAAACCAGTGTCGGTTCGTTTGTGGCATGAAGGGGTCGTGTCGAGGCTCGATACCCAGACATAACTGGGCTGCCATTTCCTGTGTCAGTTTATCAGCCTTCGGGCGCAGGTTGGGGATTTCAAGAAAATCGCTGAGCATGTAATAACCGTCAAGCCGCATCAGCGGATTGGCATTGAAAATCACCGTTGTCGCTGTCGTCACGAAAAAGACGTTCAGACACAAATAGTGGAATAAACCCGGTTCCGTCATCCACCAGAAGAAAATCGCAAACGCAGACAGCACAATTTCGATGATCATCCCCGCCGCACCGATGATGATGCGAGGCCATTTATTCTTCAGCATCCATGAGTCTGACACATCGCAATAAAGGCACGGGCTGCCGACAAGCAACATCACCCCCATTTCGTGACATTCACTGCCGAACATCTTGCACGAAAGGCCGTGACCGAATTCATGAATGATTTTCGAGCAAGCCAGTGTCATCCACAGGAAAATCAGATTCGGCCAGCCAAAAAACTGGTTAAAAGCCGGTAATCCAGCCTGAAACGCTCGAAATTGGATTGCGAGCAACAGCCATGAACTTAACACGAACAGGATCGCAATCACGGCGGTGACAGGGTGGTACATCCACCGCGTGTACGGAACCATCCGACCGAGAAACTGGTCGCAGTCCCAACCAGGAAGCCGCAGTGATAAGATATTTGTCAAACCACTGAAAATCTTCTGCCGACGCTTCTTCTGATTTTGTTCGATTCGAGCCTCAGCCTGACCCGGACGCGTGCTGTAAGCCAACCCCTTGTGATGCAGATCCGCAACCAGCAGTTGAGTGTCCGTCAAGGTGGGGCTGATCGCGGGAAATTCACGCACTAAATCGTCACGAATGGTTTCAAGATTCTTCCGACCATCAAGCAGAGTGAGCACCCGATACTGATCGGCTCGCAGTCGATGATACGTCAGTCCGACCGGGTCCTTGATAACGTAGTGAGAAACCCCCTGAAAATCGATCAGTTTGACGACAAGATCGTTCCGAGATCGTAGCGGTACAGGCCGCTGAGACGATCGCATCTCTTGAGTCGGAATCGCCATCGACATGATCGGTTACCTATGTCCGCAGTCGCGGGTGTGTATTACGTTTGCCACCGGGGTGCGTCTTAGCTCATCTAAGTTTTTTTCAACTTTGTGATCGGGCATTGACCTCGATCCTGCTGACAACGACATCCCCGTATTCCAGTATGAAGGACTATTTTTGGTCCGAGGGCGGCTCGACCACTTTCTTGGCGCTTTCCGACTCTTTTTCCGTTGGCGACTTGGCTGTGGCCGATGGGCTTTCGACTTCGATTTCCATCGTCGCTTCCAGGCCAGCACGCAGAATGTTGTCTCGATTCCTGACTTCGGCGTAGATGCGTGTCGTCCGGTCAATCGGTTCGGAAACAACATCAACAAATGTGATTTGTCCTTCGAAAACTTCCTTCTCTTCTGGAAGATCATGATCGGCAACGTTCAAACGGACGTAAACCTTGGCTCCCTGCTTTGCATACCGAAGATCGGCCAGGGGGACGTATCCTTCCACGCGAACGCGATCGGTATTAATGATTTCCGCGACGGGATCACCCTGCCGAACCGCCTCACCCTTCTTTTTATAAATCCGGGTCACAACGCCATCGAATTCGGCCAGGACAGAATAGGTATTCAGTTCTGCCGCTGTGACAGCAGCGTTCAATTTGTTGAGGCCCAGTTCGTGCTCCGCCGCACTGATGGAGATCCCCGCCTTGTCGGCGGCCAATTTCGACTTGTCAATCTCCAATTGGGCGACAGGCTCACGCCCCCCCTTTTCGACAGCAAGCTGGTTCGCCTTAAGCATCCGATCATGCTCGCTGTCCGCAGCTTTTTTGGCGATGCGAGCGAAATTCAACTCATTCTCGTTCGACGCTTTCTTTTCGGCGACCGCAAGATTCGCCTGAGCGACCTCATCGGCGATCAGGGCCACCAGGCTTCCCTTCGTGGCGGAATCCCCTTCTTTATATTTGACCGCCTTCAAGATCCCGGTTCGATCCGAAGCCAGAGTCACATGGTCAATCAGCGTGATATGACACTTGTCAAGGTGCACACGGCGAGACGGAGTTGACGGAACGGATTTGTCATCGGCAGCCGATGTCGATGCGAGCAGCAATAAAAGCGGCAGGTACGAAGCGCTGGATTGTTTCATCGCGAAAATCCTCTTTGCAAAACGTAATTAATTTCCACCCAATTTCTACGGCCAACATCAAAAGCAAGCAAGCACGATTTTCAGAGGCCTGTTTTCTCATTTTCTCATTCCTAAGCTCCCGCTTGGGCAATCGGCCAGACCAATTGATCTACCGCCGAATGGCCTGTCGCGGATTATTCGTTAGCCCGACGCGCAAGGGATCTTCTCTTCGTTTTAACGGGAACAAGATTCCTCGCTTGCGCGTCGTGCTAACGTTTCAGGTTTTTTGTGATAACGGTTTAACTCTCAATTGATAATGTTCTTGTGTCGAAACGCGGGGAATGCGTGAATAATATGGGCTACGACTTTCATTGCAGCAACGAGAACACAGCGCGAGCATTGCCCGCAATCCCGCAGAAAATCTTCGCGGCGCACGAAGAAACGAATCGTTAGTAGTACAGCGGCTGATTAAAAGAAGTCTTAATTGTTGGGACGGAATCAATTTGAGTACGATGACCCCATCGGGAAGTCGATTTTTTGTGAATTCCGGATGCCGAAATTTTCGCCCCAATCGCGTTGAATGAGTCCTGCTTCTTTTCTTCAAAGACCCCTCTCTATGAATTCACTCGATTTCCCGGACGACGGGGCGGCAAACCTGTCACAAACAATCGGTCAAACGACTTCGCCGTTCAGAAACAAAAATATCGTCATTTGCTGCGACGGCACCAGCAACGATGTCGCTTCCGATTCGACGAATGTTCTGAGACTTTTCCGCTCGCTGGAGCGGAGCGAACGTCAAATCGCTTTCTATGATTCGGGTGTCGGTACGTTGGCTGATCCAACGAAAATCACTCGGGTTGGAAAGTACTGCAGCCGGATGCTCGACCAGGGAATCGGTCACGGAGTCCGGGAAAATGTCTGCACCGCCTACCGCTTTCTCGCGCGAACCTACCATCCGGGTGACCGGATTTTTTTGTTTGGTTTCAGCCGAGGAGCGTATACCGTCCGCGCATTGGCGGGAAAGATTCATTTCCTCGGACTGGTCCGGCCAGAACTCGAACATCTTGACCGACTGGCATGGGCCGTCCATGCGGATGACTATGACCGTCTGGCCGACAAGCGATTCCGTTATGGAAATCGTTTCAAAAGCGCGTTCTCGATCGATGAGAAGACTCGAATCACGTTCATTGGGGCCTGGGACACGGTCAGTTCGTTTGGATCGCCCTGGACTCCCCGGACGGTACCGAATTCTGCAAACAATCCGTCCGTAGACCACATTCGGCACGCGGTCTCGATTGACGAACATCGCGCTGTTTTTCAGCCGAATTTGTTTTTCCCGAAAACCCCGGATCAACACGTCAGCTTCAAACAAATCTGGTTCGCGGGAAGTCATTCAGACGTCGGTGGAGGCTTTCCGGAAGAGGAAAACGGGCTTTCCAAATATTCGCTCGAGTGGATGTACGTCGAAGCGGAAAAGTGCGGCTGTCTTTTCGACCAGTCCCGGAAGGATCAATTCCTGGGTCGGTCCCCTGTGTATAAGGATAATTCGAAGGCGGACCCACTCGCCATCGCACACACTCAGATTGCAGGGGTGTTGTACAACGCGCTGGAATTCCTGCCACGAAGACAGTGGAACCACGATGCCAGCCGGCTGAAATGGTCTTTGCCGAACTGGTACCGGCGCAGGTCGATTCCAGAGAAATCAATTTTTCATACGTCGGTGGAAGCCAAACTACGTTTAGATTCGACATACCGGCCGAGAAACCTGCCGGAATCCTATTCGTTCGGCGAATAAAATTCCCAGAAGAGATCGCGGATCGAATCCCGATCGCAGGCCAAACATTTACTGAAGGATGACGGCAGAAAAGTGAAACATGAAACGGAAAGGCGATATTGTCCGATGTCGCCTTTGAACGCAGGCCAGCCCAGTCAATCGCCAAGCAACGTTGAAAGCCTCGAACAAATCGCGGATCAGCGCCATTGAGTAATCGGCATCTCTCCTTTTTCCCCTCACCCTACACCCGCCACCGCTCACCCGTCACTTACGGGACAAAACGTGACCCAGTCCACCGTCCACTCCAATCACCTGACCAGTGATCCAGTCGTTCTCAGGATTGAGCAGCCAGTCGACGAGGGAAGCAACCTGTTCTGGTTCCCCAAGTCGTCCCAGTGCGTGCATCTGCGCGGACGCTGTCGCACTTGCTGAACTTTCCCAGATCCGACGTGTCATCTCTGTGCGAATTAAACCTGGGCTGACAACGTTAACTCGAATGTTTTTTGCAGCGTAACTGGCCGCTGCCGAGCGGGCCAATCCGATCACGCCAGCCTTCGCCGCTGCAATCGCTTCATGGTTCGCAATTCCGATTTCGGCTGCGGCAGAGGCGAACAGCACGATCGAACCCCCTTGTTCCCGCAGCAGCTTTGCACCCGTACGAACTGTCGCAAACGCGCTGAACAGGTTGGTTTCAATCGTTGCTCGGAATTCATCATCCGTGGTCGTGTGTGCGGACTTCAATAACAGCGAGCCAACGCAATTCACCAGCCCTTTAATCCCGCCTGCCGTCTCAGCGGCCTTCCCTAAGGCATCTTCGAGCGACTGAGAATTCGTCAGGTCAACGGTCGCGAATTGTTGGTCAAGTTCCTCAGCCAGTGCACGCAGCTTCCCTTCATTTCGGCCTGCGAGTAACACCCGATGGCCGTTGCGAACCAGTCGCCGTGCTAGCACGCTACCGATCGTCCCCGTAGAACCGAGTATCGCGATCATGCTCATCCAACTTTCTTCCTGATAAAACCAAATAACTACTGGCGTCGACAATTCCATCAAATCAAGAATCGAAACCGCAAGGCGTTTGCAGGCTTAACCCTGCCTTCGGCCAATTCTGTAATTCGTCAACTTTTTGTATGATTTCTGGCTGCTGGCGTCATTTTTCGGAACACAAATACCGGTTGAAAACTGATGAAATACGAAAATGTAGGAATCATTGGCGCAGGGATCGCCGGGCTCGTCTGTGCCGATCGACTTCGTCGCGAAGGGGTCGCGGTCACAATCCTGGAGAAATCTCGTGGCGTTGGAGGACGGTCCGCCACACGACATCTGGATGAAACAAGCTGTGATCACGGTGCCCAATACTTCACGGTAAGCGACCCTCTTTTTGCAGAACGAGTTGCCCATTGGCGAGATCATGGGGTTGTCGATATTTGGCAGGGGCGCATTGTCGCGATCGATTCAGGTGTGATTCGCGAACTGAATGAGACGCGTGAACGTCTGGTTGGCACACCCGGCATGAACAGTATCGGAAAACATCTGGCATTGAATCTGGAGGTGGAAAATAGCACTGAGATCAATCGCGTTGAACGGTCGAACGAGCGATGGCGGGCTTTCGATGACGAGGGCCAGACTTACGGTCCGTTCGATGTTCTGATTTCAACGGCACCGCCGATTCAAACGCGCCGGCTTTTCACGGAATGGTCACCGCAATTTGCCGAACAACTTGATTCCATTGAGATGCTTCCCTGCTGGTCGGCGATTCTGAGGTTTGACTCTCGATTGCCAGTCGATTTTGACGGCGCGTTCGTTAACGGCGCGCCGCTGAGCTGGATTGCTCGTAATAACAGCAAGCCCGGACGAGGTCCGTCTGAGTGCTGGTTGCTCCATGGCTCGGCGGCTTGGTCTGCAGTAAATGTTGACCGCGACCCTGAAGAATCGGGAAAAGCACTGGTCAATGAGTTTTGGAAGTTATTCGGTGGGGAACTCGTGCATCCGTCTAGCGTTACCGCTCACCGTTGGCGGTACTCGATACCTCGCGAAGTGCTGCCAACAAGATCTCTGTTCGACGACCAATTGCAGTTAGGATGTGCCGGTGACTGGTGCGGCGGACCTCGAATTGAGGGGGCATTTCTCAGCGGACACGCACTGGCAATGTCTCTTCTCGAAGCACGATAGCGACCTGAGCGTTTCGATCACTGGATCGCGACAGCCAGCACTTCGCCTGGGACTTTTTTCGCCATATTCTTTTAAATTTAAGCGGTTTTGCCGATTCGGACGACGCTGGCAGCGTCGTCCACGTGGCCGACGCTGGCAGCGTCGGACTCTTCTGGAGTCGACGTCGCAAGGGCTGAAGCCCTTATCACGGCCCTGTCCCTTGCCATCTGAGTACCTCAGCGGAGTATACTCCGCAACGTCAGAATCGAAGAATCAATACAAATCAATAACTTGCCTCAATTTTGAAGGCCCTATGGATACGCCCGCAGAAGACTTGTCTTACGTAATACGTTACGGCGTCACTCGGATACTTGGCGAATTCACCGCCAGGGGCTTTGGTTCGTTAGCCCGAGGAACTTCCGTGATCGTCCGAAGTGAACGAGGCCATGAATGGGGAACGGTCCTCAGCACGGCTACGGAACAAACTCGAACCTATCTTGGGACATCCGACGCTCATGGAAGAATCATTCGAATTGCGACACCGGAGGACGAGGTCGAGCGAGACCGTTCGATTCTCGCCGAAAAAGAAGCATTCGCAGGTTGCCTGGAACTGATTCAAGAGCGAAACATGCAGATGCAGTTGGTGGACGCCGAGCAAGTGATCGGTGGCGAACGGCTGATCTTCTATTACGTTTCGGAACAGCGCGTCGATTTTCGCGATCTGGTCAAAGGGCTGGCGAAAAGGTTTCATGTTCGAATTGAGATGCGTCAAATCGGGATTCGGGATGAGGCGAAGTTGCTGGCCGACTATGGCGACTGCGGTCAGCCGGTCTGCTGCAATACATTCCTGCGTGAAATGCCGCCCGTTTCGATGAAGATGGCAAAGCTTCAAAAAGCGACGCTTGATCCGACAAAGATCTCGGGCCGATGTGGTCGACTGAAGTGCTGCCTGCGATACGAGTACGATACCTATGAAGAACACCGCAAGGAAATGCCGCCGGTCGGCGCAACTGTCGTGACGAAACAAGGGACGGGGAAGGTGATCGGTCAGGAATTACTGGCACAGAAACTGATGATCCAATATGAAGGGCAACGGCAGGTCATGACCGATGCGAAAGACGTGCTGACCGTCGTCAGCACGAAATCGTCGAAGTCCACTTCGCCCGCTCAGGAAAAACACTCGGACGATCGAGCTGAGGCCGGTCAATCAAATAACGATCGACCAAGGCGAGATGCTAAGCCTCGGCATGATTCCAGGCCAAATCCGCGTCCTCGCGGCGAAACTCGCAGCGAAAAAGGTTCCGAAGAATTTGGTGATCGCCTGGATGCCGATGTGCCCGATGGTAGTGACGCTCCCGATTCGGATTTGGAGTGAACAGAGTCCCGATGTCGAACTCGATCGCGGCTGACCCGGCCCAATCCAATTCGGTTCAACCCAAAACGTCCCTGGCGACACGCGTGGTGTTTGCCATGCTCTGTGTTTATTGGGGGGCGTTATTTTACGGGACTCATACAAAAGTCCCCGAGGGATTGTTGCCAGGTAATTCCGATAAGTTCATCCATTTCTGGGCGTACGCCGGTTTGGCGATGTTGTTAATGTCACTGAGGGTCACTTGGGGTGCTTGCACCTGGCTGAGCGTATTGATTGCCTGGTGCATTCTGGCCATTTACGGCGTATTTGACGAGTTGACACAGCTACTGGTAAATCGGAACGCAGACATTTTCGACTGGGTCTGTGACGTGACAGGTGCGGCAGCGGGGTTGGCCCTCGTGACGTTTGTTGTCTGGTATTTCCGACGGCGATCACGATATGCTCTGGACGACTTGGGATAATGCAAAAAAGCTTTAACCACGAAACACACGAAAAATACGAAATAAGAATCGGGAGAAAAGACGAGACATCATTTGTAAATCATGTCGAAATATCGGCCCTGAATTACGAATCAATTGACTTCTCCGTCTGCCCTGTTTTTTCGTTTGTTTCGTGTGTTTCGGGTATTTCGTGCTTATCCTCCTCGTCTGAAATTGGGTTGCGGGCAAAGACCGCGCCATGTGTATCTGTAGTTAATACGCTTTTCCGAAACGAAAAAAAGGCAGTCCTTCATGTCTGACGAGCCCCTGATCGCTGTTTTTGTGGATTTTGAGAATCTGGCGATCGGTGTCCGGCACATGAAATCGGGGGCGTTCCAGATTCAACTGATTCTTAAACGACTGCTGGAAAAAGGGCGAATTGTCCATAAGCGAGCGTATTGCGACTGGAGCAACTACCGTGATGCGGTTCGCGAATTCCATGCGCAGGGGATCGAATTAATCGATATTCCTCAAAGCAAAATGAGCGGTAAAAACAGTGCCGACATTCGCATGGTTGTGGACGCGATCGACCTTTGTTATTCGAAGCAACACATCGACGTGTTCGCGTTGATCTCAGGGGACAGCGATTTTTCGCCACTCGTTTCCAAGTTGAAAGAGAACAACAAACGGGTGCTGGGGTGCGGGGTCAAAAGTTCCACTTCAGATCTTTTGATCGCAAACTGCGACGAGTTCATCTATTACGACGATTTGATTCGCGTGGCCCAAAAGCCCGCCATTGTGGCGAAAGCCGGGTTGAAAAAAGAAGGTAAGACACAGGAAGCGTTCGATCGATTGCTGGAGGTCCTGAATTCACTCGAACAAGATTATGATCCGCCGATCTGGGGTTCAATGCTTAAACAGGCGATCAAACGTGTTCATCCCGGTTTCAACGAAGGTTACTACGGCTACGGAACATTCAGCGATCTGCTGCACGACATCGAAGACGAAGGGCTGATTGAACTCGAATTCGACGAAAAGCGCGGCAACTATCAAATTCGGACAAAAAAGGTTGTGAAGAAGCGATGAGACCACCGATCAGCGAAGAAATTATTGATCTCCGCAGTGATACTGTCACGAAGCCGACCCCCGAGATGCGCGCCGCGATTGCCAGCGCCGAAGTCGGGGATGATATGTCAGGAGAAGATCCGACGGTCAATCGACTGGAACGGATGGTCGCCGATCTGCTCGATAAAGAAGCTGCCGTTTACAATTGTTCGGGAACGCAGTCAAACCAGATGGCGATCCGGGCGCATTGTCAGCAGGGTGACGAAATCCTGATTGATGAGACCGGGCATATCGTGAACTATGAAGCGGGTGGTCCTGCAGCCCTGAGCGGTGTTTCTGCTCGCTGCCTTCGCGGACGAGGCGGATTACTGGATGTTGAGGATCTGGAAGGGAAAGTCCGTCCAGACAATCAGCATTGTTGTATCACTCGCCTGGTCTGTATCGAGAACACGACCAATCTTGGCGGCGGACGTGTCTGGCCACTGGATCAGGTGAAACGTGTCGGCGAATGGGCGCAGTCTTATGGACTTAAGGTCCATCTCGATGGAGCACGTCTGTTCAACGCGGCGATCGCAGCGGGTTACAGCGCGAAAGAGTTCACCAGTCACGTCGATTCGGTGTCGATTTGCTTTTCCAAGGGACTCGGTTGTCCCATGGGGTCGATTCTGGTTGGGGACAAAGCCACGATTCAGCGGGCCAGACGGGCACGAAAATTGTTCGGTGGTGCGCTGCGGCAGGCAGGGATGATGGCGGCGGCGGCGATTTATGCACTCGAAAATCATATCGATCGATTATCGGAAGATCATGATAATGCGCGAGTTTTTGCCGAGTCGATCGCGACGATTGACGGAGTTCGAATGAACGTTACCGATGTCGAGTCCAACCTTGTGTTTTTTGAGATTAACCCGGAATTGGGGACCGCTGCTCAGTTGTCAGCGACGCTGTTACGGCGGGGTGTGAAGATTAACCCGACGGGACCTCAGCGACTTCGGGCATGTACCCATCTGGATGTGAACCAGAGCCAGGTAATTCGAGCTGCAGACGTGGTTCGAGAATGTCTGTCCGCCGGGATTCAGAAAAGCAACAGTGACGCGCGCGGTGCATACGCCACTCGTTGACGCTCTTCCGTCGCAACGCGACAGCCCTATGTCAGCCCAGGCCATCGGCTGGGTTTCGGCCAACCAAAATACGCAAAACCCAATCAAGGTGGCCCTAATCCACTACATTGATTGTTGGTTACATTCGTCGAATCGAATGGGCTTCGTTCATTTGCGGTGATTCCAACCTCCGTGAATCAGGGCCAGCCCTTTGCGGTTTTGTTTTGTTGTATCTAGTCACGAACTGAGGCCGTTGGCCTGGGCTGACATAGGGCGGTCCCGTTGGGGCTTTGAATTGAAGATTCGATGCGAAACGTCCGTCGCTATCGATTTTCATCGTGATGTTGTTTCAATTACTCATCCGTTGTCATCCTAAAAACGTGAGTACAGACGAACGCCGAACCCGAGGATCGCAGGCGAGGGGATCTTGGCGCCTCGTATTCACAGACAATTAACATTTCCAACACAATTTATTCATTTCCGAACCTAGAATCACGCGGACTAATGAAAGGCATTGGCGACCGCCGGTAGGTGCCGTTTCGTCAAGTATTTAGCTGCGAGCGTCGGGGTGAAATGGTGATTACGTTTTCGAAATTTCAGGTTTAGTATGAAATTCTCGGTTCGTTCATCGGTTCTGAACAATTGATCTCTAAGATCAAGAAATCGATGTTGGTGGCAACCGCGAAGCTGGCGGGCGGTTCATCAGGGATGGTTTTGCTTGCCAGGATTGCATTGCCAGGAGAATCGATTTTTTGATTTGAAAATTGAAGCGTTTGCACGTTTAAGATGTCATAAGAATCAATGATTCTTGTTTTCGCTGTCCGGGAAGATGAGCAGTTGGCCGCATGGAACTGCAATTGTTAATACCTTTGGACTTTGTCCATTATTGGTTTGTTTCACTCGTTTAAGGAAAAAGAAAGAATGTCGAAGAAGCCGTTCCGCAAAGCATTTACACTGATCGAGCTGCTGGTGGTGATCGCCATCATCGCCGTCTTGATCGCCCTGTTGTTGCCAGCCGTACAGCAGGCTCGTGAAGCCGCCCGCCGCACGCAGTGCAAGAACAACATTAAGCAGATGGGTCTTGCCGCTCACAACTACGAAGGTACCTACGGCCGGTTCCCAACCGCCGGTGAAGGTCTTGCGCTGGGTAATCCTTACCAAAAGGCCCTTTTCCCTGTTTCGTTCTACATTCAGGCCCTCCCGTTCATCGATCAGGCGCCTTTGTACAACCAATTCAACTTTGCGTTTCACTACTCGGAAGGTACGGTCACTGGCAATGCCACTGCCGCGAAAAGCAAGATTCCTCCATTCCTCTGCCCAAGCAACGCCATCAACGCTGCTGACACGTTGGGCTTCGGCTTGTGTGACTACATGCCAATCGCTTACGTCGATCTCTGCCCAACGAGCGGTGTTTCGTTAGGGAGCGGCGGTGCATGTGTCGGTGGCGTTCGTGATCCTGTTCAGGCAGCAAACTGGGGTTCTGCAAAGGACTCAGCGTTTGGTCTCTTCGGCAACCGAATCGGTGATACCACCGACGGTACAAGCAATACGATCGCGATTTTCGAAGACGCTGGACGAACGAGCCTGCAGACTGTTGGCGGTAACTACGTTCAAGCTCAATTGTTGAGTGCTGTTCCACCGTATAACAACGGCGGTACCGTCCCCGGTTGGACCGCCGGAAATATGTGTGGTGCCAGCGGAACGAAGACTTGCCCAAATCGTTGGGCCGACGGTGATACCGGCAACGGTGTGTCCGGTTCACCTTACGCGATTACGATCGGTAGTTCACAGGGGATCATTAACCAGAACTCAACTCCTGTTGGTGGACCAGCGACCTGTCCTTGGTCGACCAACAACTGTGGTCCAAACGACGAGCCATTCAGCCTTCACGTTGGTGGCTGCCATGCACTGCTCGCCGATGGTTCCGTTCGCTTCATCTCCCAGAACGTTGACACCGATACGATCCGCAAGCTTTGCGATCGCGCCGATGGTGGCGTTGTTGGCGATTTCTAAGATCGGTTAAGAAACGCTCGGTTTTGAGAGCCTTTCCTCTGAAACGAACCCCTCGGTGGCACTGCTGCCGAGGGGTTTTCTTCGTTGATCGACATGAAAAATGGAAGGGACAGTGACAAAGTCTCCAAAGCAGGTTATTCACGCATCCCCTGCAATTTGATTGATGCAAGATATTATTTTTTAATGGTTTACGGTATTGCTTCCAAAAGCGGCGCGAGACGCTAGCCCGACGCGCAAGCGAGGGATCTTCTCTCGGTTTCGACGGGTAATAAGTTCCCAAGCAAACGATTTCAAAGCAAGACCCTCGCTTGGGCGTCGGGCTAACGAATAATGCGCGTTAAAATCACCTCGGAATCGGTAATGACCGTTCCATCGTCCGCTGCAAAACACCCTGTTTGTTAACAATTTAATTTTGTATTAACGTATTCTTCACAAAATCTTCACAAACATTCTGTACGCTTGCCCGCGTGATTTTGGATCGTTTACGCAGGCGCTCAAGCCTTTTGGGCAATTTGCCCTGAGGAATGTCTCGATCGTACAGGATCTCCGGTTCGCGCTGGATGTTTCTTTCCGCTCGTCGTTTCTTAACAATCACCCCTCGGGGTGAGCGCGACGAAGCCCATTCAAATTGAATTTGCGCGATGGTGCTCCCCGCGAAGCTGGCAGGCGGTTCACCACGGATGGTTTTGTTCTTGCCGGGGTTTTGCCAGGAGAATCGTTTTTTTGAATTGAAATTCGAAGCGATCGCGCTACCATTGCGATTCTATGATTCTTGTCGTCGCTATCAGGGAAGATGAACAGAGGGTTGCATGGATTTGCAGTTATTTATCCCTTTTTTGTTTTGTCCAGTTTTGGTCCGTTTCACTCGTCAAGGAAAATGAAAGTATGTCAAAGAAGCCGTTTCGCAAAGCATTTACACTGATCGAACTGCTGGTGGTTATCGCCATCATCGCTGTTTTGATCGCCCTTTTGTTGCCGGCCGTTCAGCAGGCTCGTGAAGCTGCCCGCCGCACGCAGTGCAAAAACAACATCAAGCAGATGGGTCTTGCAGCTCACAACTACGAAGGTACTTACGGTCGGTTTCCAACCGCTGGTGAAGGTCTTCAGCTAGGAAATCCTTACAACAAGGGGCTGTTCCCTGTCTCGTTCTACATTCAGGCCCTCCCTTTTATCGATCAGGCCCCGTTGTACAACCAGTTCAACTTTCAGTTTCACTACTCTGAAGGGACGATCACCGGTAACGCCAAGGCCGCTCAAAACAAGATCGCTCCATTCCTGTGCCCGAGCAATGCGATCAACGCTGCTGATACGCTTGGATTCGGCTTGTGCGATTACATGCCAATCGCTTACGTTGATCTTTGCCCAGGTACCGGCATTTCGCTCGGAACCGGCGCCGCTTGCAAGGCAGGCGTTCGTGATCCGGTTGTAGGGGGAACAAGTTGGGGTTCTGGCAAGGACTCATGCTTTGGTCTGTTCGGCAACCGAATTGGCGACACGACCGATGGGACCAGCAACACGATCGCGATTTTCGAAGATGCTGGCCGAACTAGTCTGCAAACTGTTGGTGGTAACTACCTCCAAGCTCAGCTTATTGGCGGTGGACCTGGTTGGACAGCCGCGAACATGTGCGGCGGTGGAACAAAGACCTGCCCAAATCGTTGGGCCGATGGTGATACCGGGAACGGCGTCTCCGGTTCACCTTATGCGATTACCCTTGGTACCTCACAAGGGATCATCAACCAGAACTCAACTCCAGTTGGTGGACCAGCGACGTGTCCTTGGTCGACCAACAACTGTGGACCAAACGACGAGCCATTCAGCCTTCACATTGGTGGCTGCCATGCACTGCTCGCTGACGGTTCGGTTCGCTTTATCTCGCAAAACATTGACACCGACACGATCCGCAAGCTTTGCGATCGCGCCGACGGTGGTGTTGTTGGCGACTTCTAGGATTTGTTAAGAAAAAGCTCGAGCTTTTGCGAGAGCACGTTTCTTGAATTGACCCCTCGGTGGCAAATGCCGCCGAGGGGTTTTTGTTTAGGCAGTGAGATTTTGAGCAGGGGACGCACATGGAAGATAGGGCGTTTTTCAGCCTGAAAGGCTGAAGATATCAACTGGGGGCAAGCTCGTCTTCGAGCACCGCCCGCGGGTATTAATCCAGAAAATCGATTAACGCTCTGAAAGGCGATGGCATGAAGCATTTTTCTTCGAGAAAACACTAGTCCGCAGAAAACCGTGCCACGGACTTGACGGTTTTGGTCAAGCAGTGGCAAAGTTCAAGTCGAGTGTTCGGAAGCTGAGATCGACAGAGAAGCACCACGAAGGACCTGGCGCGGACTTTCCCCGCAACCCAAAGTGGGGGCGAGGCTCGCCTGATCAACTGATAGGAATTCAGGAGTGATGTGGGAGATTCACGGCTTTCAGCCTGTTACGGGGAAGAGATGGCGTTCGATTCAGTCTCGAAGGGTCTTCTGCCCTGTTAAGGGCAAGACAAATCAGCCCAGGGCAAGCTCGTCATCGAGCGCCGCCCTGGGAGGGCCGGTGAGTTGAATGAGAGAGCCCTGAAGGGGCGCGAGAATCTGCTTTTCCGAAATATGCCTTCGTTTTTGACCAAATGAGGCGGGTTGTCGGGCCCCTTCAGGGCACCCCATTATTTTGTGATCGTATCCCAGGGCGGCGCTCGAAGACGAGCTTGCCCTGGGCTGGTATGTTACGCCCATTCTGGGCAAAAAGACATTTTGATGCGACGTCGATTGAGACGGTCCCTTTTTTATCGCAACAAAACTTCCTCGTGTGAATGTGCCGTTTCATCAGCCCAAGGCAAGGTTCCCTCCCAATGAAAAATCTTTGCGCCGCGCGAAGAAATCAAACGTCAGTACTACGAAGGACACGAAGTTGGAATTCGACGACCATTCCGATCACGTGATCGAAATACATGAGAATGTCTCGCGTGAAGATCGGGCGGCTTATCAACTTTAACAGCATCAGGCCGAAAAATGGCACCAAGCGTTTCGTTCTCTGATTTCTTCGTGATCGTCGTGTCCTTCGTGGTGGCTTGACAGTGGGCCGCTTAACAGTTGAATCCATGTATCGCCCCAAAGTCACGGCGACCGTGTTGAACTTGGCTGATTGATCAATTCCAGTTGCGCTCTTGCCTCCTGGTCATTCGGGTTGATTTGAATGGCCGCTTCAAACTGTTGGCGTGCGGCTTCCTTAACACCAAGTCGGAAGAGAACCAATCCCAGGTTGACTCTGGCATTAGCGTCCGTCGGTTGCGCATCAACAACCATCTGCAGATTGAGTCGCGCTTCGTCCAGCTTTCCAAGTTCCGACAGTGCCAGGCCGAGATTCGTTCGCGTCGGTAAGTCGTCGGGGGCAACTTGCTTTGCCTGGGCAAATTGAAGCCTGGCCTGTTCGAAGTTTCCACCGCGTGCGTAAATCAAGCCAAGCTGATTTAACATATTGACGTCGCGGGGTTGCCGCTGTGTGTACAGCAGAAGATACGGCAGCGCGTCGGCTGTTTTGCGTTGCTGTTTTAACACGAGAACAAGATTACGAACTGAGAATTCATTTCCTGGGTTCAGTGCCAGACTTCGCTGATAAAAACGTTGTGCCTCTTCCAATTCCGCTCGCTGTTGATGAATCCAGCCCATACTGCTCAAGACATCAGGTAAGTTCGGATTCACTTCGATCACGCTCTTAAAATGACGGTTTGCCTCGTCAAATCGCTGTTGCTGCAAGCACAACATTCCAAGCTGCCGATTGGCTTCCCAATTATTCGGCGAAGCCGCGATTGCGCGGTTCCAAAGAGTTTCTGCGGATTCCCAGAAGCCGATCTGCCGAATCGATAAAATTGAAAAACAGACCAGGGCAAATGTCAACGACGTGGCGGCGACGAATCGTTTTGCAGGTGAGGTCCTTAACCACAACTCCAATTGCCAGACGACCGCGATCCAGAATCCGATCTGCGGGAGGTAACTGTAACGGTCTGCGTAAGACTGAGTGCCGACTTGCAACAAACCGATGACAGGTGCCAGCGAAATCAGGAACCAGGAACCTCCAAAAATGAGGTATGTGTGTCGACGATGCATGGAAATGACGAATATCAGGCACGCGAGAAGTAGCAATGCCGAGACACCCACAAGTGGCCAGGAAATATTTTTCATCGGGTGTGAGTAAATCGCGCACAAGCCTGTCGGAACGAATGACTTTACGATGTACCACGCATACGCCGTGATCGCGTTTCCAATACGGTATCCAATCGGAATCCGACTGAACGACGTAAAGGCGGTCGTCGGGCCAGAGCCTTGCGCCCGAATCGTGACCAGGCCGATGGCGATGGCCATCAGCAAGAGCGGCAGCTTTTCACAGATCAGCACCCAAAGTGACCGAGTCCGCAAATGCGAAACTTGAGCCGATTCAACTTTATTCCAGGTTGATCCCGGCCAGATGTCAGTCAAACAAAGCAAGAAGGGAGCGGTAACGAGCATCGATTTGGAGAGCAGTCCCAACGCAAACAGGATCGCCACCAAAAAGTAACGCCAAAGATTCGGTCGGTAGGAATAGGCGTGATAGGCGATCAACATACAAAGAAAAAAGAACATACTGAGCACATCCTTGCGCTCAGCGACCCACGCCACGGATTCGACATGCAAAGGATGTACTGCAAACAGAGCGGCGACGGCGAAACTGCGCCAGACCGATTTTGACGTAAGATGCAACCAGATAAAGAGCAAGGTTACGTTGAAGACGTGCAGCAACACGTTCGTGGCATGAAAAGCGACCGGACGAATCCCAAAGCAAGTCGCATCAAACAGATAAGATAACCACGTCACCGGAATCCAATTGCCGGAATCGAATGTCGTCAGCGCATAAATAATGCTTTCCTTCGATAATCCGGTTTGAATATGTGGATTTTGGAAAACGTAAATATTGTCGTCGTAGTCGACAAAACCAAGGCTTAACGCCCGAAAATAGACACTGATGGTCAGTGCGAAGAGTGTCGCCATGCATACGAACAGGCGCTTGTCTGTCATGTCAACCTCAGATCCTCGTAGATTCGAAACGGAAAACGGTCGTTGTCTGTAACAATCATGTCCTCTTATGTCCAATCGGTATCAGGTCCCTTGCCCAGGCAAAATGGGTGCCACGGTTTTACCGTCTTCGGTAAAGCCGTGCTCTTCGGACACGTTATCGACTCATGAAGATACGGCCTTGTCGAAGACTGCAAAACCGTGGCACCCCGATTTTCGTTCGCTTTCCTGCTCATAACGTTTTGCACCGCTAACTGACGACGGTCAGGTCGTCGTATTAGACCATCCTCGCCCTCCCGTTGGGTTCCAGGCAACGCTCACGTTGTGACGCACGAACCGCAATCGGCAGCAATTGCCGCTGCCCGGCGGGGGCAGCACGAATTTTCGAAGGGGAGACGATCTGCACCGGAAAAAACCTCCAGCCAAAGTCGTTGCGGGGATATATTGTCAGCACGTGAGCAAATTTGACGTCAGACAACGAGCGATTTTCCTTTTTGGAAAACCGCTGAATGCTCACGGTGTTCGACCAGGTAGTCCCCGATCCCTGCTGATATCGATTGAAGTCCGATGAAATGTCGCGCCGAAGATCGTTGGCTGCTGACCCTCTTAGGGTCTGTGCTGATCTTTTGTGCCTGTCAGGGATGCCAGTCCCTCGAGATCACCTCCAAACCTCGATGGACATATTACAAAAAGCCTTCGAGCTCCGAGTCCATTTCGGAAGAACAGACCACTTCGAAATCTGGAAAATCAAAACGTGATTCACAGGTTGTACCAGCATCGGCCAGTGGTGACCCGGTCCCGGAACCACCCGAATCGACGCCATCACCCGTAGTTTCAAAAGCAGATGAAGTGCCGCCGGAAAAAGACGGTGTTCTGTCACTCAGCGTCAGCGAAGCGATCTCTTCAGCACTCACGAACAACCTGCATTTGCGCGTGGTTGCGACACAGCCCGAGGAGGTTGGGAAACAAACAGAAATTGAGCGGTCTCAATTTGACATGTCCTTCAATGCAAACCTTCAGTATCTGCAGGGGACACAACAAGTGGCTTCGGCGTTACAGGCGGTCAAAGGGGGGCAAAGTCAATACGGGCTCACAACGCTTGGGCCAGTCGCCGGCAATCCCAATCTGTTGTCCCTCGAACAGCGATTTTCCTCGGGGACGTTTGCTCGAATCGGCGTTGGCAGCAACTACAACTACACTTCTCCTGTCGGTCAATATTTGATTTACAACCCGGCGTTTCAAAGTGCAGGTAGCCTTGTTGTTGAGCAAGCACTCTTTCGGGGCGCATCGCGTCAGGCAAACCTCACAGCGATTCACCTTGCGGAAACCAATCAGAAGCAGACGGCCGCTGAATTCCAGGTCGAGATCAACCAGACTCTTTCGGAAGTTCAACGGGCCTACTGGACCGCGTGGCTGGCGGAATCGCATTTGCGAACCAGTGAAGATTTTGTGGAACAGGCCCAGACGACTCATCATCTTGAGAAGGTTCGTTTTGAGATCGGTGAAGGAGGGATTGTTCAGGTCGCTCAAGCAACGGAACATCTCCATTCGTTGAAAGCAGATCTCTCTCAAGCAAAACAGCGTGCACGGGCAGCTCGCAATCACTTGCTGTCGCTGATCGGTGCATCACCCTCAGATCGTCGCCCGCTCAAAATGACGGGAAAACCAATCTCGCAACCAGTGTTGCCAGATTTGGATCAGGGAATTGCTCTGGCGATCGAGCAGCGTCCAGAAATTCGAGTACGACAGTTCCAGGTAGCACAGGCTCAATTGGAACTCGATCGTCGCCGCAACAATTTGTCGCCAGACGTTCGTGCCTATGCGGGATATTCGCTGACCGGATTGAACAATAATATCGGAGGGTCATTCAGTGAATTTGCTTCGGCCCACTACGGCACAGCGAGCCTGGGTGTGCGTTATAGTTACATGATCGGCCAGCGAGCCGATCGGGCCGCCCTGGATCAGGCTCAACTCGTCTACATGAGGCAAGTTCGAGCTCGCGAAGAAAGTGAATTTCTCATCCGACAGGAGGTCCGCGACGCGTGGGATTCCGTAAACTCGGCCTGGGAAGTCTACCAATGTCAGCAGGAACGAGTCGCTGCAGCGCGCGTTCAGACAGAGACATTCGCCCAATTGCATGCTGCTGGACAAATTGATCTTGATCGATTGTTGCGTTCACGTCAGCAGTTGTCGAATGCCCTTCAGCAATCGCAAATTGCGTTGGTCGATTACAATCTGGCGCTCAACGGCTGGCAGTTTGCAACCGGCACGATGACTGTGCCGCTAATCCCAACAGAAGTTCCGCCACCCCCCTCGGCGAACAAATCTTCGAACGTCGTCATGGCGGGTTTTCGAGATGAGACTTCAACCCGAGGGAAAAAAGAGATTGATGACAAGCAAACGAAGCCAACAGCTCGAACCCTGCCACGAATTTCCCCATCGGAATAAGGGCTTGGTGCCTCAGTCAGATCTGACAAGCCCGTGTCGTGCGCTGACGGTGCATTTTCGATGTGACAGGGGCTTCGGCTATCCCGGGCCGCTTGTGCGTTTTTGGCGTCTTAACACGAGATCATTTTTGATTGTGAGACATGCAATGTGACAAAATTGTCACGAGACGTTAGCCCGACGCGCAAGCGAGGGAGGGAGAGCAAAGCAAGACCCTCGCGCGTCGACCTTAAACATCATCCGGACAAAGAACATCCGTCTTAAATATCGTCGCAATTGAAACCGCATTGCGCGTCAGTCGCGACGTTAAAAAGGCATTGTTCGCTGTTTCTTCGCCGGAGTCCGGTTTATTCGATCTATTATCTTGCTTCGACGATATTTCGGGGAAGGTTAGGGAATGCAACGACATGCGTGTTCGGCTCATACTGGCCGGGTCCACCCTGAAAACGTTGGCCGTGCCACCATTTCAGCACAACGCCTTGTCGGAAGCCGGGGACGATCGGCATGTAATCGACGCCGAACGTACCTTCCTGGCAGGTCCGATACTCCCCTTTGTGCGAATGGGCTCCGCCACCGACATAATACGCGACATACCCATTCCCGTTGCTGACGCGAGCATGCCTGGAAATCTGATGTGGGCATCCCGCGCGTGCGAGATCGTCTTCGGCAAAGGCAACCGTCGTCTGACTAAGAATTAGTCCGAACACGATCCCGGCCGTGATGATTTGACATCGGAAGGGGTGATTAGTCATTTGGATGGCTCACCGATTTCGGGAAAATCGCAAACATTTACGCGAGTTTCCGATGGTATCGGCGAGGTCCGTTTTTTCCGAAAAC
>CAIVEI010000058.1 GCA_903904835.1 uncultured Schlesneria sp.
CACGGCACCATGCGCTGCGAACAGCTGTTCCAACTGGCTGTCGGTAACTCCGTAGGCCAAATTCCCGACGTACAGTTTCTTGCCCATGAAGGGGCCTCCTGAAAAAACCTCTGGCACTGCATCAACGGATGCAGCCAACCCATCACTAGAAAGTGACAGATAAAGTTGCAGCAACTGCGCCGCAACCAACCGATCATCATAAGCTTGTCTGGAAACAACCACAATTCGAATGTGGAACTATTATCGTAATTCAGCAATTTTGGCGGCGAAAAAAAGATTCCCTTTTCAGAGTAAATGTTTTGTTTTGCGTCGAAGTGGTCGGTGGAATCGAAGTCATGACCCTATTCGGGTAGATTCATCAGTCGTCTGGACTCGTATGATCCAACATGATTGCCGATAACGCAGGTGAAGTGCCTGCGTGACAAAAATATTTCAAGACCGCTGGCTTTGAAGCTGTTGATCACCTATGCAATTTTTTGTTGAGCCGATCTGGTCCTGGCCGTTGGTGGTATTCACCAGCCTGGGTCTTGTCTTGCTCGTCATTGTCACTTATCGTGCCCAATTGCGGCGATTGACCAAAAGTCAGGGCCGGTTGCTGCTGATTCTTCGCTTGCTCGCAGTGCTCTTGCTGACGTTTGCCATGTTCCGGCCGGCGATCCAGAAGTCGGATACTGATGAGAATCCTGTCCAGCTTTTGATTCTGTCCGACATCAGTCGCAGTATGAATACCACCGTCGACATTCCCGGTGGAATCACCCGATTCAATGCCATGAAATCCGATCTGGCGAAATATGAACCGAAATGGAAAGAGTTAGGCAAGAAGGTCGAAGTTCGGCAATTCGATTTTGATCGTGAATTGGCGCCACACAATCCGGCGCTCACAGAAGGAACCGGCGATCAGACGGCATTCGGAAAAGTACTGGACGACGTATCGCGAGAAACGCGTGATCATCGGTCGCTTGGAATCTTGCTTCTGACGGATGGGGCTCAGCGGGCCGTTCCTCCTTTTGATGCAGATCCATTGACGGCCGCTCGGAAATTGGGCGACAGTCAGGTACCAGTCTATGCCGTGGTATACGGAGCATCGTCTCTCTCGATGGGGACACTCGATTTAGCCGTTGAAGATCTGCGAGTCGATCCGATCGTTTTCGAGAAAAAGCTTGTTCCGATCGGGTGCAAAGTCCGCGCACTCGGGGCCAAAGGGAAAAAGATCCGAGTGCGAGTGTTGATCGAAGATCGATTGGGCAAGGGGATCAGCGAGTCTGGCGTCTTCAAGCCGGCTCCGTCGACTCAGCAGGCACAGACCGTCCGGGAAATTGAAATCAAAACCGATTCCGAAACAATTCCAGTTGATCTTTCCTTTGTTCCTGCCGAATCGGGTGAACTGAAGATTGCGATACAAGTCGAGCCGATCGACAACGAGTTGCTCACTCGCAACAACCGCCGCGAGACCATCGTCTCAGTCAAAAAGGGGGGCTTAAACGTTGCTTATTTTGATCAGGCGGCGAGACCTGAACAGAGTCGAATTCGAATGGTGAACGGGGCTGACAAGATTCAACTGGATTTCCAGGAAGTTCGCACGGGTCGTTTTGCCGGTCAAACCAAACTCGACCGGTCGTGGTTTCTACCCGGCCGTTACGACGTCTACATCATCGGAGATGTCCGCGCCGAATGGTTTGGAGCAGAAATTCTCAAAATGCTCGCCACGAGGCTCGAAGACGGTGCTGGCCTGTTGATGATTGGTGGGCTGCAGAATTTCGCCCCAGGTGGATACGCCACAAGTCCCCTTGCTGACTGGCTACCGGTTAAGCTCGACGCTGCTGATTTTCGCCCGATCGGCAAGTTCAATGAAAACGCTCAGTTACTCGGTGATGTGAAGCTGATTCCGACGGAACAGGGATTGAAAGAGTTCGTGATGCAGTTAGGCAGCAGCGACAAGAACCGGTCAATGTGGCTGGAGCTTCCGCCGCTAGAAGGAGCAAATCGTTTGCGACCCTCGATCGATCGCGTCAGAATCTGGGCCGAGACGCCAGATAAGCAACCTCTGCTCCTCGTCAACGAAGTCGGAAAAGCCCGTGTTGCTGCGTTCGGTGCCGACACAACCTGGTTGTGGTGTATGGATGGAAAGATGGAACTGCATCAGCGATTCTGGAGGCAAATGATCCTCTGGCTGGCGAAGAAAGAGGCTGACATGGATCAACTGGTTTGGGTACGAGTTGATCCGCGAAATGTCGCGCCCGGTACCACTGCCTCACTTTTGTTCGGTGCTCGTGCGGCGGACGGCAAGCCGCTTGGCAATACGGAGTTTCAGGTCGAAGTCACAATGCCCGATGGCCAGATCGAGAAACCAACCCCTCGCCAGTTGAACAATGAGTTTTCAACGGACTTTTCCAAGACCACTAACGCGGGCGACTACTGGGTCCGTGTCACGGCTCGGCACAATGGCGAATTAATGCGCGAGACCGCCAATACCCGGTTTATTGTCGACGCACGTGACCTGGAACTCGACTATCCTAGCGCCGACCACGACTTTCTGAAAGAACTCGCCTCGATCACGGGGGGCACATCGATGAAGCCCGAAGATCTGGGAAGTCTGCTGGAACGACTCAAGCAAACCAAGTTCAACGCCCTGACCCGGATTCAAGTCATTAATCTGTGGGACAACTGGTGGTTGCTCGTCGCGTTTGTGGCTGTGATGAGCCTTGAATGGTTCTTGCGGAAGAAACGAGGTCTGGTATGAACCACATCCTCTGCTGGTAGAACTGCAATTCAACACACGGACTTGTCAGTCAAGAATGAAACTATTGTCAACAAAAATATCATGAATCGTTGGCTCGACGCCCAAAGCGTCGGAGAACAAAGCTAGGCACTCGCTTGCGCCTCAGGCGAACCAATTATCTGGAAAAGAAGCTCCCGCTCTATGAACTCATGGAACTTTGGCGACAAGAACAACGCCAAGCTCATCAAGAGTAGAAAAGCGTACCGGAGCTGCCACCAAATCTTCGGTTCACTCAATTCCGCTCGTGAGCACACGTTGTTCATAGCGTTTCAGCGTCGCAAATGGTGAGTTCCATTCACCGACGACAGCATAGCCCTGCTCTTGAAGAATCGCTTCAAATCCGCTGATCGATACGCGGTTGAGGTCGGTATCAATCGCCCCGGCTAGCCACGCCGTTGTCACGCCGCGAGACTTGGCTTCGATTAAACGGTCGGAGAAATACCGCCGCATTTCGGGGGAGGATTTCCAGTTAAATGGCAATCCATAGCGCGGACACGGACGATCGAGATAAAATCGACTGATACGGCATGCAACATACTCCAGGAATTGCCGGTCTTCAAAAAACGCAGGAACGAGAGTTGATTCGACTAATCCACTTTGAGCAAAAATTGGCTGATCGCCATTTCCTTCGCGTTGGATGATGTCACCCATCAGTTGCCAGTGAGCCGCACCGGGATCACGCAGTCGATGGGGCTCCAGCGGCGAACGGCCTGTCATGGCCCAAGTTGCAAACAGTACTGCAACACATCCGACTGTCGCCCCGACGCCTGTCCAGCGACGAACGAGCACGCTTGCAATCAAACAGCTTCCGGGAATGGCAAACGCGATTTGATATCGTGGATTGGCAAGACACGCTCGATCCCCCCGAGCCACCGAGACAAGCAACAGTAATGGAATCAATGACCAGAGAATCAAGATCCATATCTCATTACACATCCTCGGTTCACTGAAATACGCTTTGGTCGAAACGGTTGGGCGTCTTCGTTTTTGCACTCTGGTTTCTGACGACGGAGTTTCGAATGACGATTGGCCGAAAAGGGCCATTCCGAGAGTGAACAGCCACGCAGTAAACCATCCTAGCGGAAGGCCGAACCACCACAATGGTCCAATAATCTCCCAAGGCAGCGAGTTATTCTGCTGGAAATTAAGAAACGGGCTCCATTCCCACATCCGGAGTAAGGTCGGCAAGAGCGGAATTGAAAAGACCGAAACTAGCAGAGTTGCGACCAGTAGGTTTCCCCACTGTTTGAATGACCCGTGGGAAGCGATCAGTGAGCCTGCGGTGGCGACAAAGCATAGAATCACCAGCGGCGCGGACGTGTAATGGGTCCACATTAATCCCGTGGCAGCACATGCCCCGCCGAGTGAATAAAGCAGAGAATCGGGTCGCCGTTGCCACCGAATCGCAGCCCAGATCAACAATACGGAAAGCCATACGAGAAGTCCGTAGCAACGGGCGATTCTGACTTCGTCGAGAACAGTCGGATGCCACGCTAACACGAGGGCGGATAAGCCTCCAACGACCGGACCACCCAGGTCGCGCCCCAGTGGATATATCGTCAGTATGGCAAGCCAGAAGAAGACCACGGAAGAACATCGAAAGACGGCTTCACTCTTTCCGAAGATCGAAACAAATGCATGCTGGGTCCAGCTTGACAAGGGTGGAGTTGCAGCCCAGTTCAGGCTTCGCTGCGTGACACTCCCAGAAAGACTGGATTGGACGATCCAGTACGACACGTGCTCATCAAGGACGAGTGGGCCGGCCGTCCAGACGCGCGACATGAGCGCGACACCACTGATCATGGCAACGATCAACAGCCCTCGACCGAGCCAGATCGAAACCGCATCTAAAGCATCGACAGACAAATGGTTTCGCGGAGTCATAAAGCCGACTATATCGGTCAACAGGCTCGAAATAAAGCCGTGTCTGTCGGATGCGAAGATCAAATACAGTCTTACGACGCGTCTACGTTAAGACAAATTCGAAGAGGATTTTTCGCCGGGGTTTCGTCTTAATGTGCCACTGCATCGGAGTCCTCGCAGAAGAAGTGGCTTAAAATGGATGTTGGTATTGTGGCTCGGCACTGCTTGATTGAAGGCCGTCAAGCAGTGACACGCTTTTCCGGGGAACGACGACCGATCAACTGTCCAGCAGCGAAGACGACGGCGACAGGCGCAATTTGCATAAGAAATCGATGGCTTGATCCGCCGATGTGTTCTTCGAGCTTTACCGGTGCCAGCATTCCGGACACGATCAGTGCGGTCAGAGCACCTGCGATGTCGCCAATCATAAGAAGTTGCGGGCTCGCGACGGCCCGGCGCGGGAACATCAGCCACAATGCGATAACGAGCCACCATTGTGCACCCCATTCCCACCATTCGCCAAACATCCGTTGCAGAAGATGTTCCACCAGCCAATTCAAAGAAGAAGTCTCTTCAATTAGCCGCGAAAGGGTTAGCCGCCGGAAATACTCCATTTCCGTTGTTGTGGGGAGTTCTCGGCGGAAAGCAAACCAAGGTATCAGAATAATCGCTGCTGCAATTACATAGAACACGGGTACCCAGAATCTTGGAAGTGCATTCGCTTTTCTCGATTCCGCCGATGGATTTCCCGCTACATCGTTTATCGGATCAATTTGGTGCCCGCCGGATCGGCGTACGGCGAATGTCATCGTAACGAACGCTACGATCAGTGTGGTGTCGACCATCAGAAAGGCAAGGCCTTCGTCCTTCGTGAAAGCACACAGGCCAGCGCAAAGGCCTGAAATAAAAAGTGACCGCGAACCGCCCAAGGCCATTGTTGGCACTCGCAATAATAGTGAGCGATTGCGCCAATAGTCCCACAAGTACAGCACTGACACGCCGTGAAAACAGCCGACGGGCGCATCGGCTTGTCCACACAAAAAACCATAGTCGTGCGGCATGAGCGCCGGAATCGTCGCCAACACCAAGGCCCACATCCAACCCTGGCTACGCGTCATGTGACGCGCGAAGACCCCCGCGAAACACAGCACCATTCCCAGGTAGAGCAGGGGGAACACAATCTTCGACCAGCGATCATTGACCTGTCCCAGAAGCCCGTAAACGTATACTTCCGCTAGCGGTATCAACAGGGGGTAACGAGGATGTCCAAGGACAAAATCCGGATGTTTCAATTCGGCGCTATTTACTGTTCCCTTTTCAAAAACGACGATGCCACGCAGCCCAAAAATGGCCCGTTCGTCCCAGAGCCTTTGCGGCGTCATCAAAACTTGAATGATCGCTGCGATCGCCAGGAACATCACCGCGCGACAGCAAATCGATTCCAGTGCCATGTCATAGACTTCGCTTTTGAACCTTGGTTCTTTTTTTGATGAGGATCTCAGACGCCACCAGCAGAATAAGCCACTCAACAGTCCGGCGGCGGCCAACACTAGACTCGCATCTGAGCCAATCCGACCGCCACACCAGGACCAGACAAACAGCAACCATGCGGTCCCGCCAATTCCGAATATGAAACCCAGTCCAGCTAATTCGACGTTTGTGACCCGCATCGTCGCCTGTTCATTGGCCGGAAACGACTGAAATCGGCCAGACAATCCGCAGGCAATGGCAAGTCCCAGAGACCATTGTCCGACCAGTCCGAGACTTAAGATCAATAACTCCGCCAATCCGCTCATTGCGTTCAGTTCTCCGTGTATGGCCGCAGTTGAAGAGAGTACGACGGGACGTAGTTCGGGTCATCGTGCAATCGTCTGAGAAATTGAATCCAGTGACGGTCATCGAGTTTTTTCGATCCGTCGATGTTATCCGGATGTTCAAAGTATTCGAGAATAAAGTCGGGTCTTAACTGACAGATCCACTCCGGGTCCAGTTCGGCCAGACGGTAAGCGGGCATCCACCGCTCTTGATGAGGTTGGGCAATGACGAATACACTGTCCGGATGCACGCGATGATAAATTCCTCGCGGTCGCAGATAGTACGAAAGAAAGTACAATTTCTGGTCGCTGACCACCAGAATTCGCGAGTTGGGCGGAGTGCTTTCCCTCAGGTATCGAATGACGTCACGGTTGGACTCGCTGATATTGGGGAGGACGACCCCGCCCGAACGAAACCTATAGTACGGCCACTCAGCAATCCGCCGATTCGCTGACAGGCCGAATTGCACGATAGCAAACGTCATCCACAGCAATACCATTCCACGCAAGCACCAGGTTTTGGCGCGATTGACCATTAATCGCTGGTCTTGCGCGACTGGAAACGAAATCGCAGGATCGACGCGCGATTCGTCAAAAACCTGCGTCGCTGTCAGAAATCCCTGCCAGGTTCGTTGAGAACTCTTTGCCGCTGAATCTCTGTCCTTGATCAATCGAAAGGCACAAAGCACCGAAATCGGTCCTACGATACGTACGACCCAACAGATTGCTTCGGCCTTTCCTACGGCTTCAAATCGCCGGTAGGAATCCTCGGCCGCGTATTCGAATGCCCAATTCTGGAAAACTTCAACCGGCAAGAACCACGCAACGACAACTAACAGCATCGTAATGGTCGTGAAAACGCTCAAAGAACCGACTGCAATCCACTCCCAGGGGCGCATAAGACGATTTCGAATCTCGGGCATTGCGGAACCCGGTGGCTTGAGCGAAGTCATTTCGTGGCGGCAATTGACTAAATTGCGGAACGGTCGGAGCTGACACAATTGAACAATATCACATTGTCTTTCAAACAAGCAAACATTGTTCTTTTGGCGTGATTGTGCAACGGATTTCGATTCCAGATCGAGCGGATTGAAGCGAAGAGGAAGATCAGCCAGAATCAACCCGCCGGACGACACGTGAATGTCATTGCAGATTTTTGGCAAAGAGCGAATCCTAATTCTCTGGCCGTGACGATCATGATTCAAACTGCTATCCACTATCCAGTAGTAGACCATTCACAATCTCTTCCACTGACGCGTCGGAAACTGAAATTATGGCGACAGGCTTTTTTGGCCAGGACGAAATTCACCAGCACTCGCGGGAAAATGAACGATGTATGTCCCGTCTCACTTCGATGAACCAGACTTGAAAACGCTGCATGATTTCATCGAGCACCACAGTTTCGGATTGCTCGTTTCCCAGGTGGATGGACTGCCGTTAGCAACGCACCTTCCATTCTTGCTCGAACGTGACTCGGGTGAGAATGGTACGCTGGTGGGGCATACTGCACGAGCCAATTCGCAGTGCGCAGTGGCAAAGGATCAGTCGGTTCTCGCCGTTTTCTCGGGGCCTCATACCTATATCTCACCAACCTGGTACGAAGCCGATAACGTCGTCCCAACGTGGAACTACGTCGCTGTACACGCCATCGGTAAACTGGAGATCGTTGAAGATCAATCCAACGTTTCGAAAATCGTGCAAACGATGACGGATTTCTACGAGAATTCATTGCCGAAACCCTGGGCGTTCAATGAAACGACAGCCTTTGCCGAACGGCTGTTGACTCAGATTGTCGGCTTTCGCATTGTCATCGAGAAGCTGGAAGGGAAGTGGAAACTGAGCCAGAATCATCCGGTCGAACGACAGGAAAAAGTCGTCGCAGCCCTTCGAAAACAGGTCGATGAAAACTCTCAAGCGATATCAGCGATGATGCGCGATCGCCTAATCCAATCCGGGACAACGTCGGTGACCAGATAGCTGCTGATCAGTGACATCACAAAAAACGACTGGCAGGACACATATGGAATTCGAATTCTCACTCATCGGACGCAAACTCACGGGGCGAAGCGGTATCCTGGAATTGATGGATGATCTCGGTCGCGCGATGACAGAAAAGCCCGACATGCTGATGCTGGGAGGAGGCAATCCTGCCGCTGTTCCTGCAATTCAAGCCCTTTGGCGCGGCAGAATGCAGGAGCTCGTGAATGCAGGAGGCTCGTTCGACCGGATGCTCGGAAACTATGATCCTCCTCAGGGAAACCCGCGTTTTATCCGGTCGTTGTCGGAACTGCTGCGACGGACATTCGGATGGGATGTCCATTCCGAAAACATCGCCATAACGAATGGAGGGCAAAGTGCCTTCTTCTTTCTGTTTAATTTGCTCGCCGGACGATTCGAAGGGCGACGCAAGCGAAAAATCCTGCTCCCGTTGACTCCGGAATATATTGGATATGCCGATCAGGGTATCGACGAATCCATGTTTGTCGCTTGTCGGCCAGAAATTACTTGGCCGAATGGGCCTGAAAGTCAGATTTTTAAATACCGAATCGATTTTGCGGCGGTCGAAGCCACGCTCGCGGATCAGGATATTGCGGCAATCGCCGTGTCTCGTCCGACGAATCCGACCGGGAACGTCCTGACGGACGAGGAAATCCAGCGAATTGCGGATCTTGCCCTAGGTAGGGGAATTCCGTTGATCATTGATAACGCCTACGGCGCCCCGTTTCCCGGAGTGATCTTCACCGAGGCGAAACCGTTCTGGGCACCGAATGTGATCATGACTCTGAGTCTTTCCAAGCTAGGTTTACCCGGCACTCGGACCGCCGTTGTGATTGGACCTGAGCAAATTGCATCGGCGGTCGCGGCGATGACAGCCATCGCGGGTCTTGCCAACGGAACGATCGGGCAACAGCTAGTCCTTCCGTTGGTCGAGTCTGGCGAAATCCTGGAGCTTGGTCCGCGGCACCTGGTTCCGTTTTATGCGGAAAAAAGCCAGAGAGCGCAAGAATGGATCCATCAATTCTTTACTGCTGCAGGTTTGGACTGGGCACTTCACGCCAGTGAAGGAGCGTTTTTTCATTGGCTGTGGCTGCGAAATCTCGGGATCACAACCAAAGAGCTTTATGCTCGCCTCAAGGCCCGCAACGTACTGATCGTCCCCGGCGAATACTTCTTCTTCGGGTTAGACGAGGACTGGTCGCATCGGCACGAGTGCCTTCGCCTGAACTTCTCGCAGCCCGCCGAGGTCGTCCGCGAAGGACTGCGAGTGATCGCCGACGAAGCCGCAAAAGCCCAGTTGCGCTCGTAGTTGGCTACGCAAAGTCTCAACTACCGGGAACTTGCAATCCAGAACGATTGACGACGGGTGTACCGCTCGCTAACAATGACAGATCATTTCCCCTAGCCGTCCGAAAACTTCGCTCCACCTTGAACAATATATTTTGCGAATGTGAGAGGCTCCATGTCTGAAGATTACATTAGAAGACTCGTTGATACCGGCGTGATCAGCGAAGATCAGCTCGCTGAAGCCGAAGGGATGGCGAGAAGCCTCGGGATCTCGGCCGCCGATGCATTGGTTCGACTTGGTTACGTCAGCAGCGGTGAAATGGGCCAGTTGCAGGCGGAGCAATATGGCCACGAATTCGTCAATATTGACGCCATGGAGATTCCGGCAAGTGTCATCGCTTTGATTCCAGAATCGGTCGCACGCGAGAACATTGTCATCCCTCTGGGGCTCGATGACGAGCGTCTTCGAGTCGCAATGATGAACGCCAACGACCTGGATGTCATCGATAAGCTGCGCTTTATGGTCAATCGCGACATCGAGCCGGTCGGAGCACCAAGAGAATCGATTCAAAACGCAATTAACCGCTATTATGGTGGCTCTGAAACCGAGTCGGTTGATTCAATGCTGATGGAGTTTACCGAGACAGCGATTGACTTTACGGAAACTGATGCACCTCAGTCCAAGGCCGAGAAGGATGAAGAAAGTTCTCCTGTCGTTCGGCTTTGTAATCTAATTGTGTCCGAAGCTGTCAGCATGCGGGCGAGCGATATTCATATCGAGCCGTTCGAAGATCGAATCCGCGTTCGGTATCGGATCGACGGTGTGCTGGTTGAACGCGACAGCCCTCCCAGGCGACTGTTGGCGGCGCTGACTTCACGTTTTAAGATCATGGCACGTATGGACATCGCTGAAAAACGCAGGCCTCAGGACGGTCGAATTAAGACTCGAGCCGCCGGCAAAGACTTCGACTTACGCGTCAGCATCCTCCCGACCAGTCATGGTCAGGCGATCGTCATGCGAATTCTTGACCGCGACAATATTAAGGTCGGTATCCGAAACCTGGGATTCAGTGAAGAAAACTATCGACGATTCCAGAACATCATTCGCCGCCCGAATGGAATCTTTCTTGTCACCGGGCCAACGGGAAGCGGTAAGACGACCACTCTTTATAGCGCTCTCGGTGAACTCAATCGGCCCGACCGAAAGATCATCACTGCCGAAGACCCGGTCGAGTACTACCTCCCCGGGATCAACCAGGTTGAGGTCAAACATGATATCGGTCTCGACTTCTCGCGAATTATCCGTGCAATGCTTCGGCAGGCACCGAATGTGATCCTGGTCGGGGAAATTCGCGATGCCGAGACGGCTGAGATGGCAATTCAAGCTTCTCTGACTGGACACTTGGTTTTTAGTACGCTACATACGAACGATGCGCCCAGTTCTATTACACGCCTGATCGACATGGGGGTTGAGCCGTTCCTGGTTGCGTCCTCCGTAATGGCGATCATGGCACAGCGTTTGATCCGTGTCGTTTGTCCAAAATGTAAAGAAACTTACGTCCCGGATTCGAGCGAAATTCAGCACTTTGGTGTGACGCCAGACCAGATTGCGGAGGCCACGTTTATGCGAGGAAAAGGATGTAACCACTGTCAGCACACAGGTTACCGTGGACGAAACGCCGTCTTTGAGCTGATGGTAATGAACTCAACGTTGCGAGAGATGACGTTCCGGAGTGAGCCGGCACAAAATATTCGCCGGCAGGCCCGGTTGTTCGGCATGAAGACGCTTGTGGAAGACGCCTTGTCCCGTGCATTACTCGGGAAGACCCCTCTGGTTGAAGTTTACCGATTGGATAAGGGAGGTCACTGAGTCGCCATTGATTTGAGAAACCGGGTTCGACTTGTAAGAATGTCACTGACAACATTTCTCAACTCGTTCTGAATTCGGTGCCAATCTTCGGCGGTTTTTTGCAGTTCGTTTTGCGATTGATCAATGAGTTGTTTGTGTGATTCCATGCTTTGGTCGTCAAAGTCAATGATGTTAACCTGTGGCGGAAACTGAGTTGTATTGGACGAGTGTCGCGATTGTGACACAGAGCCGGTTGAAGGAAGTCAATGGCTGCAACACTTCAGATCGATAAGATGCTCGAAACCGTCGTGCGTGAGAAAGCAAGCGATTTGCATATCACGACGGGGCAGCCCCCTGTGTTACGGATGGGCGGGCATATGGTTCGCCTGGAAACCAAGACGCTAACTCCCGAAGACACCGTCGGGTTGATGAAAAGTATCTGCCCGGAACGAAATCAGCAGGAGTTGCAAGAAGTCGGGGGGACCGACTTCGGGTTTGCCTTCGGTGATAAGGCTCGATTCCGCGTTGCTGTTTTTAAGCAACGAGGTCACGTCGGGATGGTCTTGCGGCGGGTTCCCAACGAATTCCTGTCGTTCGAGCAACTCGGTCTTCCGATGGTCATTCGTGATCTCATCATGCGGCCTCGCGGTCTGTTTCTCGTGACGGGGCCGACCGGCAGCGGCAAGACGACCAGTCTGGCCAGTATGATCAACTATCTGAACGATACGGTCGATCACCATATTATTACGCTCGAAGACCCGATTGAGTACTACCATCAACACAAGAAGTCGACGATCAATCAGCGCGAGATTGGTGTCGATGTTCCCGATTTTCCAGAAGCACTGCGTCGAGCGTTGCGTATGGACCCCGACGTGATTCTGGTCGGTGAAATGCGAGACTTGGCGACAATTTCCTCTGCAATCACCGCGGCAGAAACAGGGCACGTTGTGTTCGGTACGCTGCACACGACAGGTGCTCAAGGGACCGTCGACCGAATCATCGACGTGTTTCCAACCAATCAGCAGGAACAGATTCGAACCCAGTTGTCAGTGGCGATCATCGGAATTCTTTCTCAAGCATTGCTTTCGAGAAAGCCAAAAGGAGTTGTAGCAGCTTACGAGTTGCTGGTGGTGACCCCTGCTATCGCCAACTTGATTCGTGAAGCCAAAACCTACCGAATCAACTCGTCAATTCAGACCGGACGAAAGTTCGGTATGCAGCTACTTGATGATGCGTTGTTCAGTTTGTGGAAGAACAATATCTGTGAAGAAGATACGTGCGTCATTCGGTCGAACCAGCCAGGTGAACTGAAGGCGAGAATTGCCCGAGCGAAAAAAGGGCTGCTGGACGAAGAGGAAGAGGAAGAAGACGAAGATGGCGGCGAAAAGCATTGATCGGCGCGAACGGGGCTATTCGCAAGGATCGAGGGCTTGGGCGAGCCGGGCGGCCTAATCCCCCCGGGCCCGTCGGTGTTGTAATTGTTGTGGAGATTGTCGGTTAGCAACGGGTCGGAGCCGAGTTGAGCGTTGATCGGGTGTCGTGGTTAATTCCTGCTGCCGATGGTTAATTAGTTTTTTTCGTGTGTTTCGTGTTAATAAGACTTTGTTAGTGGTTGGTGTGGTTGCATTTCTTTCGTGATTCATCAGTATTTCCCGGTTGGTCTAACCGGGCGGCGGCTTATCAATTTAGCCTCATTTATGAACGTGACCTAAAATGGCTCATCGGCGGTTCGGTCAGATTCTTGTTGATCTTGGGTATCTCACAGAAGACCAGTTGTGGGATGTACTCGAGGCGAAGAAGCAGGGGCAGGGTGAACTTACCGGCCAGATCGCCATCGCAATGGGCTTCATTACCGAAGCTCAAGTCACCGAAGCACTGGCCGAGCAATGGGGGATGCCGGTCGTTAACCTCGCAGAGACCACGATTCCCGCCAAGGCACTTGAACTTGTTCCGCAGACGATGGCTGATGTCTATAAGATTATCCCCATCTCGCTGAAAGATAATGTTCTGACGGTAGCGATGGCGGACCCGCAGAATCTCGGAGCGCTTGACGATCTTCGGAGTATGCTGGGGGTTGATGTACGCGGTGCTGTTTCGAATGCCAGGGATGTCGAAGCGGCAATCGCTCGACAGTACGCAGGCCGCGAAGAGAGCATCGAAGATATTATTGCCAAGCTTGAAGAAGACGCTCCAGTGTCGAATGGCAAAAATGATCGAGTACATGATCTGTCTCCTGATGGGGATGAGGCACCGATCCGCAAGCTGCTGAATATGATCCTGTTGCTGGCCATCAAGGATCAGGCGAGTGACATTCACTTTGAACCGTTCGAAGACGAATTCCGGGTCCGTATCAAAGCGGACGGAATGCTTTATGAGCTGGTGCCACCCCCGCGACATCTGGCGAATGCCATCGTCTCGCGTATTAAAATTATGTCCGAACTGGACATCGCTGAGCGTCGGTTGCCTCAGGACGGTCGTATTGAACTGAGTGTCGGTGGGCATCAGGTCGACTTGCGAGTCAGCGTGCTCCCTACACTGTTTGGCGAAGCAGTCGTTATGCGAGTGCTTGACCGAACCGTCGTGCAGCTCGACTTGAACAAGATCGGAATGGACGCCACGACGCTGACGAGGTTTCGTTCTGTCATTAAGCGTCCGAACGGAATCGTGCTCGTGACCGGGCCGACCGGTAGCGGTAAAACGACGACGCTTTACTCGGCACTCAACGAGCTGAACGATATTGAAACCAAGATCATCACGACCGAAGACCCGATCGAATATGAAATCGATGGATTGATCCAGGTCCCTGTGAATCCCGATATTCAAGTCACATTCGCAACGGTCTTACGAGCCATCCTGCGGCACGATCCCGATACGATTCTGGTTGGTGAGATTCGAGACTTTGAAACGGCTGAAGTGGCAATTCAAAGTGCGTTGACCGGGCACCTGGTCTTCAGCACGCTGCACACCAATGATGCACCCAGTACGATCACTCGCCTTCGCGACATGGGGATCGAGCCCTTCCTGATCACGGCCACCGTCGAAGCAGTTCTCGCTCAACGACTTGTCCGAAAAATCTGTACGGAATGCCGAACGCAATTTGAACCCAGCGACGAGTTGTTAATGGAATTGCAGCTCCCGATCGCGCAGGCTCGTCAATATAAATTCTACTACGGTCGTGGTTGCCAGCGATGTAATAACTCTGGCTACAAAGGCCGATGCGGGATTTATGAATTGCTGGACGTAACTGACGATATTCGAGACCTGGTTTCGTCGAACGCTAACGTGGATGAAATTCGAAACTTCGCTCGCGGGCAAGGCATGACCACGCTCCGCGAAGCTGGCTTGAAACTGATCTTCGACGGCATCACAACAATCGACGAAGTTGTTCGCGAAACCGTCATGGAAGACGCCGGCTGACGCAGAAAGTAGTGGGTTGAAAGTAGAGAGTAGAGAGAAAGAGGCGCGAACGAAGACGTTCGTGTGATGAAGAAAATTCCAGGCGAGCCGGGCGGCGTTAGCCCCCGGACTCTTCGGATGGATAATAGTTGGTCTTCGAGCAATCTGGCTAGATTAATCGATAATTAACGATAGTGGCACAAGTAATGTAATCAATAATTTCTAAGCCCGTCAGATTTGTTGCCGGTAGCCTTAGGAATCGTGGTTGTTGGATGTAGTAAAGGTCAAGTGGCATAGAGTCAAAGTCGTAATGTGATTTCGCAGGATCGAGGCTGTAGGCGAACCAGCCGAGTGAATGCCAGACGATTTAAGAGTACTTATCTGCTGCAGTGCGAGTAAATTCGATCGGAGACGGGCAATGCCGACATTTCAGTATGAAGCGATGGACAATACCGGTCTCGAGGTGAAAGACACCATCGATGCCGCATCAGAACAGGAAGCTCAGTCACGGATTCGTGAGAAGGGTTTCTTCGTCACGAAAATCCGGGAAAAGGGTAAGGACAAGAAGACCAAGACTGACAACGCCAAGACGAAAGGCGATGCCAAGACTCAAGCCGAAGGTAAAAAGAAACCACCACCAAAGAAGAAAAAAGGGGGTGGGTTTTCGTTCGGCGGTGTCGGCGGCAAACAACTTTGTACGTTCACTCGCCAATTGTCGACCCTGCAAGACGCCGGTCTGCCGATTCTGCGAAGCCTTCGTATTCTCGAAAATCAATGTAAGCCAGGCCCACTCAAAAGTTCGCTGATTGGGACGATCGACGATATCGAATCAGGCAGCACTCTGTCTGAGGCGATGGCCAAGCAGCCGAAGGCGTTCGACAACCTGTACGTCAACATGGTGAAAGCGGGTGAGGCGGGCGGTGCTCTGGAAGTCATCCTTCAACGATTGGCCGAGTTCAAAGAACGGTCTGAAAGTTTGAAGCGAAAAGTGAAGGGGGCCATGATCTATCCGTGTGCCGTTATTACGGTCGCCACCCTGATCGTGGGCTTCATCATGTATTACATCATTCCAAAGTTCAAAAAGATCTTCGACGACTTCGGGACCGAATTGCCTGGTATTACAGTGGTGCTGATCCAGTGCAGTGATGCAGTGGTGAACTACTGGTATCTCGGACCTGTCATTCCGTTCGCCTTGTGGTTGATGGTCAAGATTATCAAAAAGAATAAGACCGGGGCGTTTGTCTGTGACTGGATCGCACTCAAAATTCCGCTACTCGGATTGATCTTTAGAAAATCGATTATCGCCAGAACGTGTCGAACGCTGGGGACGCTGGTGGCGTCTGGTGTACCGATCCTGGAAGCGCTTTCGATTACTCGTGATACCGCAGGGAACGCGGTCTTTTATAAGGCTTACGAACATATCATCGCGGCGATTCGCGAAGGGGAATCGATGGCGGTTCCGCTTCGTGAAACACGAACGG
Source organism: uncultured Schlesneria sp. (assembly GCA_903904835.1). Classification (GTDB taxonomy): domain Bacteria; phylum Planctomycetota; class Planctomycetia; order Planctomycetales; family Planctomycetaceae; genus Schlesneria. The sequence goes on from CAIVEI010000058.1 coordinate 16,468, forward strand.
TGGACGAGATCGTGGTGAACATGGTCGACGTCGGCGAAGAAACCGGTGCGTTGGATACGATGCTTTATAAGGTCTCGGACGTGTTCGACGAAGAAGTCGGGGTGTTGGTGGAAGGGCTGGTCAACCTGTTGGAACCTCTGATGGTGGTGATCCTCGGTTTGATCGTCGGCTTCATCGTCATCGCCCTCTTCATGCCCCTGATCAAACTGTTAAACGATCTGTCATAGTCAGTCGTACGGACTGAAAAACATAACATTGCGAAGTCTGTCTGCTGCGGGCGTATCCTCACGGATTTCGGGTTGCTACACCCAGGTTACGCGCGGCATCAACATTAGGAACGAATCATGGTGGGGTCTCGAACGCGGAAAACAGACGATTGTCGAAGCGGATTCACGTTAATTGAATTGATGGTCGTGATCGTGATCATCTCGATCCTGATGGCATTGATCCTCCCCGCGATCGGTGGGGCAATCAAGAACACGCGTATTGCGGGTGTTGTTAACGAAATCAACCAGCTTGATTCGGCGATCGCCAGATTTAAGGCGGATCATGGAATCGAACCTCCTAGTAGTATTGTCCTTTGCGAAAAGTCCACTGATTGGACAAGTAACACGTCAACCATTAACAGTGCGGCTCTGATTCGTCAGATCTGGCCGAGCTATGATTTCGGCAACCACGACATCAATGGCAATGGGACGACAACTGATATCATCACCTTAAGCGTCGGCGAATGCCTGGTTTTCTTTCTCGGCGGAGTGAATGGCAATGACACTCCAGGTACGTCGGCTCAAAACAATATCGCAGGTCAGATCGGTCCATGCACTGGTTTCTCGAAGAATCCGGCGAGTCCGTTCGACCGGGGTGGGTCCAGTCGCGAAGCGCCATTGTTTGAGTTTGTTCCATCAAGATTCACTGACATTAATAAGAACGGCTTTCCCGAATACAAAGACAATCTTCCCTCGCAAACGAATCCCTATCTCTATTACAGCGGTTACGACGGACAAGGGTACGCAACAGCGACGGAGTTTGGCGGGGGGGCATTGACCAGTCCTTACCTGCAGGGATCAACACTCACCAGCCAACCCTGGAAGCCCAACGGACATCAGATTATTTCCCCTGGCTACGATCGGGCTTATGGGTTCGGTGGGCCATATTTACCAAAGACAACCGATCCTCTTCCGGCAGCAAGTTCTGGTTCGCCGACGATCAAAGAACGACAGCCGGAATTAGACAATATTACCAACTTTTCGAATGGTCAACTGCAGCCATAGTTCCTTGTCGCTTAACGTTACGTGCCTTCGTTTGCTTTAGTTTCCAGGTGTTTCGAACATGTCCCGCAACACGAAAAATCGCCGTGACGGCTTTACGATGATCGAGTTGCTGGCCGCCATTGCGGTCATCGCGCTGATGATGGCGTTGTTAACAACAGCTTCGTATCGATTTATTGTCAGCGCGCGGGAATCGGCCACTGCAACGACAGTGACAAAGGCCAGTGGGATCATCCAGGATCGCGTCCGGGCATTTCGTGAGTTTGATTTTTCCGACGCCGGTACATTTGGCGCCAACAACTGGAACGCGAATAACCCATCGGATCAGATGACACCCCAATTGGCTGAGGTGATCTTTCGAAAGACTCGATACAAAAAAGCGTTTCCACAAGCGTGGGCCGAATTGGACAAGACGCAGTTGTCACGTTTGTTTCCGGATTTCCCAATTTCGAACCCAACGTTTCCTCTGGATTCGTCAACGTTCCCTGCCACATACAAACCAAAATTTGAGTCGGGAATCATTCTTTACGCACTGCTGTTACGAGGCGAGACCTTTGGTGCGCCAACACCGACGGACGATGCGTTTACCGGGGCAGAAATCAAAACTTCGGCAGAAACGTTAGGACTTCCTTGTCTGGTCGATGCGTGGGGTGAGCCGATTCGATTCTACCGGTGGCCGACTCGATTGATCCGCTGTGGGGAACAGAATTTTTCCGGGGCATCTGGATCGTCAGCGTTTGACGATATCAATCAAAATACGACGCAAGATCCGGCGGGATGGGTAGAAGCTTCTGGTAGTAATTCCGCAACGTTCAGCCCGGCAATTCGTCCGAATTCCCTTTTCCCTGGGGCGACCCCTGCTTCACTGTTAATTTCTAACATGCCACCGTTTGATCCTGCCAGTTCTTTTTCTAAAGGCCCTGACCTTAGTCCGGGGAATAGTGGTGGGTCACCGCCATTCTCGACTTTAGGTTTCCCTGATACTGACGACCCCGAGTCACTAAACATCGATCCCGATGATCCATCATTTCAACTCTCTGCTTGGCTGTTTGACCCGAACGCCACGACGGCGGTAACAGCCACGCGAAGAGCTCAGTTTGTTGTGGGCGTGCATGACTTTTTCACTTTCCATACGCCTTTGATCATCTCGGCGGGTCCCGATAAACAGCTTGGTTTGTTTGAGCCAACCGATGTCCCTACGACAGCCAATCCGAACTCATTGAACTTCGGATATTTAGCCGCGCCAATCTTGACGCCGACAGCGAATAAAAGTTTGCAGGTGTTGTTTGACAATATTACGAACTTAAATCAGCGCGCGGGGGGTAAATAGCCATGCGGCGCTTTCGTCTAATACAGCACTCGCAAATGTTGTCGATGTCCAACCGACGTGCGTTCACGTTAGTTGAACTGTTGGTTGTGCTGGCAATCGTACTCATTCTGGCTGCTGTCACGATCTCTTCGGTGAATTTTTCCTATAACGCCGATCGGATGCGCGCTGGTGGCCGGCAGCTCCAGTCCTTCTTGATGGGTGCGCGAGACAAGGCAATCTATGCGAATGAAGTGCGTGGGGTCCGGTTACTATTAGATCCCAATGACAATCATGCGGTCAGTGCGGTTCAATATATCGGTGCACCACAGCGCGAGACCGGGATGTTGACTTTTAATTTTGCGACGACGAGTGACTCGACCGGCAGAACAGTGAGTTTTATCTCAGGAACTCCTTGGGCCAGTCTTTCGCGGCGTGGCTTTTTACGCGTCGGAAATCGAATTCAAATTCCTCAGGATACAGGGGCGTGGTTTACAATCTCGGCCTTTAATGCGGGGTCGGGACTGATCTTGCTGAATCGACCTAATCCTGATCTCGCGGGAACGGTCAATCCGATTTCGTTTGCACTCGAATTGGCATCGACCCCGCTGGGTGATGCTCAACCGGTTCAATTGCCACGTGGAACAGTGATCGATCTGGATGGTTCGCAGGTGCCGAGTTCTTGGCGCCCATTTAGTTTGGCTGCGTCTTATTCGCCGCAAATGGACATTCTGTTTACCCCGCGAGGGACTGTTATCGGCGATACTACGACGTTAGGAATAGTCCATCTGCTGGTCTCAGACGCCAGTGACGTCTTGAAATGGAAGACAACGGCATCGTTAAGTGGAACAACAAGCAATAATGTAAAGTATGGACGGAACTCGACGTACTACGTTCCGAGTTCGTTGCCGCTGGTTCCCGCTGAAAACACATCAGTGACACCTCCCATCGTACCCAAAGACCGAATCATTGTGACGATTTCAACTCGTACCGGTAATGTCGCGGTCTATCCCATAAACCCTGTATCCCAGTCGAGCTCAGGTAATCCGAGCCTGGCTGCTGATGCTTTTCTTTTTGCTGAGTCGGGGCGGGTGGCAAACAAATGAAACGCAGACCTGAGCCAATTCATCAAATGTCAGCAAACCCACGACTTGGGGTGAGCCTCATCGAGGTCCTCGTGTCTGTGATGATCATGAGCATCGGCGTCGCGCTGCTTTCGACCCTGTTGCCCATTTCCATTCTGCGCACGGCTCAAGCCACGCAGCTAACGCAGTCGGTCTTCTTAAGAAACAATGCCGAGGCATTGATTGAAGCCAATCCAAATATTTTGAACTCGGTTCCTGTTGGTTCCCTGGGCCTGATTGATCCTATGGGTGCGAGTATTAGTATGCCAAAAACGCTTTATGGAAATACTGGTGCAGGTTCCATCTCGCGGTTCCCCCTGCCGAACGCCAACGGTACTCCCAGCATTACGGCAGACGCTGCACAACAACTTGCGTCGCTTCCCGATTCGTGGACGGATTTATTCGAGACGAATGTGACCGATTACAAATCCTCTCCGTCCCAGGTCACTGTGGCCAAAATCCCGACAACGATCACACCCTGGAATTCCAATAACTTGAGCAACGCGAAATATCGAATGATCCTGGTCGACGTGACCGGTAAGATTGCCGTTATACGCAGTGTGCTTGGAGTCGACGGAACAGCATATACATTGGCTTGGACCGACGGCACGATCACTGAGCCTGATTTGCCGTCAGGGTTCACTCCGATCAAGGCACGGGTCGAAGTGCAGTCGCGGCGATTTACCTGGCTGATGACTGTCTCAAAATCTTCGGTCCCCAAGTTTGCAGGCGATAATTTGAGTTGGGCGACCGAAATCGATGTAGCGGTTTTCTTTAACCGATCATTCAAGCTCGACGAAGAAAAACCTCTCGCTTTGAGCTTGGTTTCAAACGGGTTTGATGGCAAGCCAGGCGTGGCAGGTGTGGACGACGATGGGAATGGGACAGCAGACGATGCCAGTGAAACGGGTTGGCCCGGTTCCGATGACAATCGGACCGTTGATGTGACCGGCACGCCGTTTCTCAAAAAGGGGAGCTACATGCTTGAGGCGTCATTGCTCAAGTGGTATCGGATCGTTGATTTCCCTGAAAACTCCACGACTAATCCTCGTATCTTATTAGATCGAGATCTTCGTACGTCTGTCGTGTCAGGAGTGACGTCGACAGGCGTTTTCATGAAAGGGATTGTCGAAGTCTATCCCATTGGCGTTCGTACCGGACAGAATTAGTTTCAAAGTATGTGTTATCGACGTTTGTCACGAAAACAAAACGTTGAAGTTTTAATAGTCAGTCAGCCTCGTTGAAATGGTTATTAAGTTTTCAGGCATCCCAGCAGCGGTAATAAAGTCTTTGGTGACATGTCGATAATGTGCATTGTGTGCGGAGTCAAATCATGAAGAAGGTCACTACAAACGTCGATCGCCGCAGACGGCACAGGAGTTCCGGCTTTACGCTGGTGGAATTGCTCGTGGTCGTTGGCCTCGTCTTGTTGATGATGTCGATGTTTGCCCAGATTTTTGTGATGGCGACCGACACCTTGTCACAGCAGCGCGGAATTGCCGAAAACGATCAGCGAGGCCGTTTATTGTCAATGACGATTCGCGGCGATCTGGATCGCCGGACCTTCCGTGATGTTTTGCCGTTTCGTGCCAACGAAGATACACGACAACTTGGGCACAGCCTGGCTCGTCGATCGGGATATTTTGAGATTGATGAAGGAAGTTCGAGCAGCGGTGAAGACGACGTTTTGCAGTTCACCGCGTCCGTCAATATTTCACTGCACGCGAGTAACAGTGCCCCGTTTGTGGGACGATCAGCCTCGCTGAGCGGGCAGACGATCCAAAGCCTGTCGAGTAATACCATCACGCTTTCTGGTGATTATACATCGGTGATTTCGCTTTCAAGTCCACTTTGGATTGCTGGTAGCACCTCATCCGCTGGTTACTCAAATAATGGTCGATATTTTCCCACTGCAGTGAGTTTCAGTAATAACGTCACGACAATCACGTTTCCGTCGAATAGCTTTAATACAAGGGCTCATGATTCATCCGTCGGTGCAACGGCCCCGTGGGGCGTACTATGCCTTTCCGAATCGGACCCCGATTTTGATGATGGGGTTTTCGGAAACGGCTCGACGATTTCATCGACTGCGGAGATCAGCTACTTCCTGCGCAATGGTAACTTGTATCGCCGCGTTCTGTTGATCCGCGATACCACCAATGGTGGTGATGCCCAGCCGACCTGGTCTAACGGGACGCCGATCCTCTGGGGTGCGGCGACAGCCTCAACCGAAAATTATGGGAGCGTTAATACCGCCAATTCGTCGACGTTCTGGCGCGACTTCGATTTTTCTGCTTTTTACTACGGCGGAGTCAATACCTCGACTGGAGTGGTCATGAAGGGAATTCGACTTCATGATACCCGTGATTCAATGAGCAACAGCAGTCAGCCTGCTGTGATGCTTGTCGACGAAACCAAAAGCCCGGTCACGTTGTTCCCTATCAGCTTGGGGATTCCCCATTTACGATTTGGACACAGCACGCGGACTGGTTTTCCTCAGGATATGGTTAACATTCCGACTCGATTCGTGTTGCAGGAATGTGCGAATTCCGCATTTGGTTACCCGGGTAATATCGATGGAGGGAACAATCCGTTCGACACCCCAAATCTCACATTGAATTCCAGTACTGCACTCTCCGATCCCGGTCTGGTTACGTCATTTTCCGGCCAGACGTTTCGACGGGGTGAAGATATTCTGATGACGAACGTGTTGACATTTGACGTCAAGGTCCTTGATCCGAATTCGGGTTCTTTTGTGAACCTGGGTGATGATTATGCCCCGCTTGGGAGGGGTATGACCATTCCGACGTTTGGAAAGTCCTCCACTCATCGATTGAATACGACTTACTCACCAAACGATCATTACCGGTTTGATACCTGGCATCCCCTTGCCAGTGTGGGGACAGGTGTCAATGATAACGAGCCTCCCTACGTTCCTTTCAGTTTTTCGTCGGGAAAGGCGGTCCCTCTTTCCGCCATTCAGATCACGATCAATTATCGCGATCCGTCGAGCAACCAGGTTCGGCAGATGACCATCGTACAGTCGCTTGTTGATCGCTTGAAACCAGCCAGCGTTACGAACGAGGCTCCTGAAGAATAGCGTTTTTGCTTGCATCGCTCTGAAGTGGGCGTTGCTGGATCGAAACGTCGAAAAGTTAATGTCCCGTTGGCGACCGTTCGGGCAACGGTCATCGTCAGAAGTCAAAGGTCTGCTATGAAACCAATTCCATTTGCTCGACAGAATCCCGCCCGGATCGAGACGCGGCGTGGATCAACCCTGATCATCGTCGTTGCTCTGCTTGGGATGCTCGCCTTCCTCGGTTTTGTGTTCTACACATTTGCCAAGCAGGAAAAGGCGAATGCCGCATCGTTCGCCAAAGGGGCTCAGATCCTGAAGGCTCCGTCGCTCGAGCCCGATTCGTTATTCGACTTCGCTCTCCAGCAGATCATCCTTGGTCCACCTGACGCGTACACACAGAGCATTCTCTGGGGCGGGCGGCATTCGCTGTTAGCGAATATGTTCGGTCGAGACGGGGTTCCCTGGAATGGCGAGGGAGTGAACCTGATTCAAGACCCGTCAGGTCAGCCGCATGTCGATATGAACTTTAACGGCCTTTACAATGATCCTAACGATAATCAGCTTTTGATAAATTTTGTTGATTCGCCAGCGGCGAATTCGGGAACTTGGAGCTCTGGTACATCGGATGCCGTTTGGGGTTATCAAGGTTCGACGAATTTTAAGATCTTTCGCGGAACCGGGAACACGAATACAAATTTGAATTTCTATATTCCCGAACCGGACGTGAACTATAATTCACCGAATATCGACAGTCTGTTTCTGTCTTATGACGGAATTGCCTTGGATGGCACCGCAAACACGACAAATTCCAGGCGAGTGATCATTCCTTCATTTTTGCGGCCTCAGTACTTGCGACTTGCCGGTACTGTTCTGCTTGAAGACGTTAATCGAAACGGCATTCTTGATCCCGCGAATGGCAGTAACCCGGGTGAAGATTCAAACGGAAACGGTCAACTCGACGACTGGTATCAGTTGCCTGCGTTTGCAAATCAGGTGATGCGGCCGCATCCAAATCATGTCTGCGTCGATGGAAACGGGAATCCGATTTTCGCCGATTCCAATGGCAAAAACGTACTCGCCAGATACATCAATTCAATTCGGTATTACACCTTGAAGAACAGCGGCGTCTCCTTACGGCGACCATTTACGTCGCTTGCGGCAAACGACGGTTCTACACCAGGGACATTCGCACCGCCCGAAAGCTCGCTTCCAACGCCGACAACGAATTCGAGTGCAACTGTCGCTTCTTCAACAACTCCTGGAAGTCTTGGTGTCTGGACTCCGGGTGCAGGCGCTTCCCCCAATAATGTTTCAGTTGGTGCCGGCGATATCGACCTGGATGTCGATACGGATGGGGATGGAGTCATGGATGCGATCTTGATGGATCTTGGCTTTCCACCAGTTCGCCGGGGTGACGGCAAACTGGTTGTGCCTTTGTTCGCCATTAGCATTCGCGACTTGAACGGGTTGCTGAATGTCAACGCGACCGGCAATCTTTCAGGAAATCTGAATCTCACAGGGCCCGCTGGTTTGGGGGCGATTAACTCAGGCACGACCCCTCCTGCGGTACCACCAACCCAACTTGGATTTCGCCAGACCGGTGGAACCTATTCGAGTAATAAATGGACCGGCGTGGTATCGACACCTGATAACCTGTCGAAGTCGAATCTTGGGTTGAGTACCTACGAAATCAACATTCAGCGGGCGTTGACCGCGAACCCTGATCGCAATGCAGCGAACCTGGATAACTCACTTTTAGGGAGCGAAGCAGCGACGCAATTGAGTTATTTCCTGCAACAGTTTGATACGAGCATTAACACGTACACACTATCGCAGCCGGGACGGTCGATTACAGAACTTGCCAATCTGGAATGGTTGCTCTTGAATATCGGACGGCCAGGCTTTCAATTGGGTCTCGCGCATTCGGCGACTCATCTTTATGGCGCGATCAACACGATTTATGCTGGCCGAATGGGCGATCCGACCCGTCTCTGGAATTTTGCCTCCTCACAGACGCTGACAGACATTCCCAAGCCTGGACTGTCGACAATCTGGGCCGGTGGGACAACAACGAACTGGCCGCTTGCTGCAAACTCCACTTTGCCGAACCCTGACGACAATAATAATGTGAACGAGGGTGAGGCCATCTTTAATACACGATGGGGCACCCCGCTCGATTTCCGTGGTTCAGGGCAGGCGTTCCAGCGATACACATTCGGGCCAGACGGAAAGCCGGGCTTTGCCAATCAGGATGATGACGCCAACGGGGTCATTGATGACATTTCTGAAGAGGGATGGAGCAATTCTGACGATGTCCTTGCCTATGGAAAATACCCCGAGTTTGCGCATTATTCTCCCAATCCGTCAGGAACCAGTGCGATTTATTCGCTGAATTACAAACCAGGAGGAAACCCAATCACGCCATGGCTCTCATGGCCAACTTATCAGGGGTATCACTCGTATAATGGCTCAACCGGCGGTGTTCGCTGGGGGGATCAGCAGACGACGGGCTATTATCAATGGTTGATGCCGGGTTCGCATTGGGATTCGTTGCTTGACGACCCTGCTGAAGCGATCATCGATCCCGTGTTGATGTCGCCAGCGTATCTGAACTTTGTGAATTATCTCTACAAACTGACACAGGACTCGTCGTCATCGAACCCCATTCCGCCTGGATACCTGCCGCCGTCCCCTCTGCAGGGATTAACTTCCACCGCGACGGCGTCTTATTCAAATTCCATCTCGAATGACGCCGTGTTTGGCCCGGAAGAAATGCTGTTTCTGCAGGGAAGTTCGGCGGACGGTCGTCTGACCGACTCACGATCGCGATTAGCGGATCTGATGCCAGGGAACCTGGTGGCCAGCCAGAATGCTCCCTCAATCCGTAAGCGTCTGACAACCGTCAGTCAGGATCGTCGCGAATTCGGGCTTGGCGTAGCGGATGTTGGCGGGGTGACGACATCGGGTGGCAATTCGACCTCCGGTGGTCTCCGTTCATGGGAAGTTCTGACATCCGGCTTTCCACCGTCACTCACGAACGGTACGGCAAACCCGTATCGGCAGGAGCTGTATTCCTTTTTACAGCAGTCGAATACCAGCGGAGTTGTCTCACAGAAGCTGAACGTCAACCGCTGGCTCTATCTGGATGGTGCCACACAAACTCAATACGGGTTCGCCCCGCTGCCCGAACAGACATCACCATCAGACGCCAACGCGGCCATGGCACGGCAGCAGATGGCTCGCGATATTTACACACTGCTTTACACTTTCTGTTCCGTGCAGACCAACGGGACAAGTGGTGATGTCGATTATCGGAACCTCACGACGGCACCCACTGCGGCACAGACGAAAGAAATGGCCCAGTTTGCCGTCAACCTGGTCGACGCGTTGGACGCTGACAACATCGTCACCGCGTTTTACTACGACACGGATCTCTCACAAAACGGACACGGATGGCAGACAACTTCAACGAGTACGCAAGACTATATGTATGGTATTGACGGAATCGCAGGTAATGCCGATGACAATGTTGTCTACGGTGTCGAACGTCAGTTGCTGACATTCTCGGAAGCAGCCGCATTCATCGTGCAGCGTGTGGCAACAGACAGCAATATGACGATTTTTGACGACTCACAGACGTCGGCTAATGGCCGGCCTTACATTTTCTTCGAATTACAAAACGTGTCACCGATCCCCGTGGCGCTCGCCTCATCGTCGAATATCACAGCGCAGACCGCCACGACCATGGCGGACTGGCGTGTCCGCATGGTATCCCCCACCGACGAAACCAAGACATATAGCACACTTTACTTTCTACCTGGTTTGACAACGTCGTCGGGCGCGACGCCAAGCAATTTTCTTTCGACAGATCCGACCGGTGGGGCAAATCCTGTTTTACTTCCTGGTGCCGTATTTTCAGTCGCTTCGCAGGATGGTACCGACACAGTGATGGGGGCCGCCCGGACAAGCGATTTTCGTGCTGACACGTCGTTGATGGGGTCCTCTTTTCCACTTGCGGTTCCTACGGCGAGTAACATTGCAGGTGGCTTGACTGATATGCCAATTACTCCGTCGACGAAGACAACCGATATGGTTCCAAGGTGCAATCTTGATCTCGTGTGGAGTTACCCAGATAACAACAAGCGTTTTCTGGTGACAACGGGAACGAATGACACGGCAGCACCGACCCCCGGCGCTTTTGCTGTTCAGTTAGGTCAACTTGCTGCGGCAAATCCCAATAACACCGTCCGGTTGATACTGGAAAGACGGGCAGCCGCCGGTCCAGACGTACCGAACAATATCGTTTGGGCTGCTGTCGATAAGACGTCTTCGACGGCGACAGGTGCAGGTGCAGGTGCACCACCTGTGCCAGGCGGAACAAGCGATGTCGTTATCGGCAAGGTAACGCCGCCAGCGAATGCTGCGGGTGGAGGTGCAGTAACATCGGCGCTTCAAAATGTGAAGAGCTACCCTCGTTCGATTCCATTGCTCAGCGCAACAACATCGACGAACACAACCCTGGATAAGAACACCATCAATGCTGCGAGCACCACGACGGCAAACACGAATCTCAATTCCGTCGCGTGGCAATTGCATAACGACCGTGACTTTGGCTCGCTGAGCGAACTGCTTCTATTGCCGCTCTATGGTTCAGATAACCTGACTTCTGCGCTCGCAAACGTGATTGATACCAACACGGGGCATATCTCAACCAGCGAATTTTACGAAGCAAATCAAAAATACTACCCGACAATTGCGGCGGCTCGTTTCCTGCGTCCGGACAATCCTGATTACACGAAAAACGGAACAACGCCCAATTACGGGAATCGCTGGTATCGCCTGTTTGATTTTCTGGAGGTTCAGAACCGAAGCCATCAGCATCCAGCGATTGTCGGTACTCCACCTTCCGGGGGGATTCTCAACAAAGGGAACGCGACAAATTATGGCATTCCGATCACCTTTAACAATCCAGGGATGCCGGGTGTCACGTCGTATTACCCGACGGGCTATCCGACAACAGTGACACAAGGGGGAAACCCACCCGATGGTCCCTTCCCGACAACGATGATGTTTTCAGCGCCGTTTGGATATCCACAGTATTTTGGCTGGCCTAAGACGCACGGGCTGTTGAATCTGAACACGATCCGCGACCCGCAGGTATTAGCGGCCTTGATTGATGACGATCAAGTGATTCAAGATCCCCGCGTTAATCTCAGTGGGTCAGCAGGGCCGTATCTCGATTCCGCTGATCCGTCAGATGCCAACAGGAAGTGGTGGTTCGAATTCCTTAAAGCCCGAGATTCGCGATATGTAGCACCCGCAAACGGGACCGCATATGCCGTCGATCCCGTCACCAATCTGTTCGTTCCAGGCACGGCAAATTCGCGGCCATTCCGAAGTGTCGATACTGTCGGTCCACAGGCAGTGAGTATCGTGGCGGGGGCAAACCTCGATAGCCAGCTTGAAAATACGATTTTTCGGTCATTACCAATGGACTCAGGATCAATTACTAACAGCGTCAACGAGTCCCGTCGGCTGTTCGAAGTCGGTAACAACGGGACCGATCATATCGGGCCGATTGACACCGAAGCGAGCGGAAATCCTCTTCATCCATCGGCGCGCTTTCGGTTGATGTCCAAATTACTCAACAACACAACGACCCGCAGCAATTCTTTCGCGGTTTACATCACGGTTCAGTACTACGAAGCGGTGCAGGTTTCCGGGTTTGTTGGCACAGGTCAGAATGCGACTCCGACCACCGCTGTGCAAATCGGCGGTCGGCTGGATGACGCACCGACGCATCGGGGATTTTTCATCGTGGATCGCACGGGTGCGATCGAACAAATGAAAATTCTCGCGACGAACAACGGCGGTACGACCAGTGGTGTTAGCTCAAACAGCTATAGTTTCAATGCGAATACCGACAAAACGGGCCTGCTGGTTAATCTGAACGGGATCAGGTGGAAAGATCTGGTCCTTTACCGTCAAACGATGAACTGAATCGATGTCACCTTCGGAACGGTTCAATGTATACAGCAGCGTGAAAACGCGCTAGCGAGAGGAGGCTAACGACGCAAAATCTAACAAACAGTCCATATGGACGGAAAAGCTGTCAATCTCGGTAACTCGATATCCTGTAAAGACTAAAAAAAACATTGGAATTGCGGCTTCTGATTTGCTAAGTTGTTTATGCGGTTGCGCGTTGCAGTCGAATGGCGACTTCGACCAGAAGCGAACTTTTAAAATTCTTGTTCGAAACCTGTCGCCCACATCTATTTGGAGAGTCTGTCATGACACGTCTACGCCTTTCGACAAAACGCCAGCCGCGCCGCGGCTTCACCCTGATCGAGCTTCTCGTCGTGATCTCGATCATCGCCGTCCTAGCCTCGCTCATCGCCCCCGCAGTCCAATCAGCCCGCCGTGCCGCGAGAAAAATGGAATGCTCGAGTAACATGCGACAAGTTGGCATGGCGATGATTAACTTCGCTTCGAGCAATAACGGAACGTTGCCAGCATTGACAACTACGATCAACATCACAAACAACAATGGTAACGGAGTAATGGCTATTGGTTGGCCGATTTCGATTCTTCCGCTTCTCGACAATGCGGCCCTATTGAAGAACATCAAAAATGATGCTTTTATCAATTCGGGGGTTGCTACAATTAACGGGCAGGATACCATCGATACGATTGATGATACCGGCTGGATCCAAGTGTTTAGCTGTCCGGAAGACATTCATTCCTACCGACGTCCAGGTGGACTAAGTTATGTAGTCAATTCCGGATTTTGGTCTAGCTCAAATTGGGGTATCGGTGAGACTTCTACCAGCACTGCTACGTCCAGTGGATTTCAGCAAGTTGGTGCGGTAAGTTGGGACGGCGACAGCAATCTTTTTAGTACCACAGATGTGACTGTGCATGCTTCTACCGGCGTGATTTGGCGGTCGACGAGTAATTTTCAATCGACGATTGACTTCGTTGCGACGGGTGATGGAAGTTCTACAACCATGTTGGTGTCGGAAAATCTTCAGGCTGGGAGATGGTTCGACATTGATGCGAACTCGCTCGGCTTTGGAATTCGAATTGTCACCAGTAGCAATCAGCCAACAGCAGCGGAGTTTGTGTTTAACAGCGGTGTCCCTACACTGCAAACAGAGACTACAACGTTCGCGACACCAGATCCTGCTACACGACCCGATAATTGGTTCATCAATCATAACCTCGGTGCTGTAGAGAAGACGTCTCCAAGACCTGCCTCAAATCATGCCGGTGGCGTTAATGCAATGATGTGTGACGGGTCGGTCAAGTTTCTCAATGAAAGTGTCGACAAAAATATTTACGCGAAGCTCGTTACTTCGAACGGCGTCAACTTCGGCGAACGTTCATTGAATCAATCTGGCTTCTAATGGCTTGCACGCCATGCGTGTTGTCAAGAACCGCCCACCAAGTCTTTCGACTTGGTGGGTTTTATCATTGCTCAACATTGAAATTATTGGTCGCAATATCATGTTGGCCGTTTGTTTTGTTGTGGGAAATTGCTGATTAATGCGCTTCAGCTCGTTGGTTTTCGACTTGAAAATTCCTGTTCAGGGGCCGTGTTTTGCGGCTCGCCTTCGGGTTCGCCAATCGATGAGCCAAGTCTGCATTCGCGCTAGCTCCTGAGGCTCGTACAAATGTCCGCATTCCTGGCCAAACAGTTCGCCTGCCTCTGCGCGAGTGAACAATGATCCTGGCCAAAGTTCTGATCCCCAATAGTCTTGACGGATCTCGGGCCAGTCTGGCTTAGCGAAGACGTCAGCATTGCGAAACCAGAAGAACGCACCACTGAAAAACCAGTGGTGCTTCGCGCCCCCTTCCCAAGGGGTTGTGCGAATAAAAGGGCCGGTCGTCGGATGATGGTCCAGCGACGCCTGGACATACGCCGCATCGTCCAGGCAAACCTCATAAAGCATTTCTGTCCAATCCCGAGTATGTGTCGGATCGTCGTATTTGACCCCTTTGGCGTGTCCGTAAAACGTGACCGAACCATCGTCTTTGGGCAGTGTCTCCAAAAGTTTTGCGAACGTCGCCACTTCGCCAAGCTGCGGGTCATTGGGAACGACGATCCAGTTGTCGATTCGAATTCCGTGAAAGGCGGCCTGAATCGTCTCCAACGATTCCGCCTCTTCGGACGTCGCAACACCGATCGACCGGATTCCGTCGAACTGGTTGATTCTTTGAAGTAGCTGATCGACATTCCATTTCCAGACAGAAGTCGATTTCCGTGGCCAGATGTGGTAGATCAGATTTCGTTTCCTGGCTCGACGCGGAGGCCCGGGATCTTTGCTTACGTCGATTTCGTTTCCGTTACCAATATCAAAAGATCCCTCGCTTGCGCGTCGGGCTGAGGTGATTTCAGCAAGTTGTTGTTCGGCTTCATCGGCACTGGCTGCGACAATGTGTTCGAATCGAGTGAATTCCAGCGACTGCACGCAAGGCCACATCAGGGACGGATGGTACAGGCAGACGCAGGCTTTCCCTTCGCGAACCGCTTCGGGGATGACGGCCTTGAACCAGCCATGCAGTCCCTCTCGGGCATTTGGCGAGGCGATTGCCTGGCAGATGCCACGGTCCAGTCGGTGCTCGTTCTGCCAATGACCGCGATGCCAGCCTCGCCTCTCTAACTCGATCGCAATCTCCATCGACGATTCGAGAAACACAGCAGGGATTGGTCGATTCTCCCAGGTTTGGTCGACATTCAAGACGTGTGCCGGGTCGACCCAGAACGTGGCAGAATTGGTGTTGCCGCTGATGTTCGAGGGGCCACCATCCTGACCAACCAGCCAGTTTGCAGGACAGTAGATTTTCAGGTTGCCCGATTCGTGCAGTCGCCCGAGGTGATGATCGATATGTTCGCCATTTTGAAAAGGAACGGTGTTCAAGTGGCGATAGAGTTTTTCATAGCCTCGTTTGTGAACGGCAAAGCAATGGGTCCGGTTGACGTTGAAGGGAATGTAAACCTGGTCTGTGATCCGCTTCGGCGGATGCTGGACTTCGTGAAGCAATTGGCCGCCAAGATAGGCTTGTTCCCAATCATTGGGTAATTCGGCCAGAAAAGCGGACAATTGCTGTTCGAAGTCGGGGCGGAAGATGGCGTCGTCTTCGAAGACGACGTACGATTCGACTCCCGAGTTATAGCAGTGTTCCAGGATTTGCAGATGGCTGCGGTAACAGCCCCAGGCGCCTCGGCCAGAGTTCCACCAGTCAGGATGTAAAACCGTATCACCATGCACGGCAGGCCAGACGGTGACGGGCCCGACGCATTTGGGTACTGACACTTGAAATGTTGTCAATCGATCGGATTTGAATGGGAGATTGATGACGAATGCTTTTGTGAACATGTTTCTGGCCTGTGCAAATGGACTCACTACAAAAGAGTTTTGACCACGAATCTCACGAATGACACGAATAAGAATTAGTAAAAAGTGTTTAAGAACGATAAGAAGTTGAAGAAGCTTAGCCACAGACGAAAACTGAGGAGGGATTCTGAATCTTTAGGGATTTAGAGCCGGGGAATTGAACAGAAGGCAACGAAGGTAACGAAGGGGGAAAAGAAAACCGAAGACCGATCAGACAATGAATTCAAACTGGTCTACGGGGTTTGGCGGGCGATGCTGCCGGGAGTGGACCAGGTTTGAGTAGACAGCTGGATTCTTCCAACTCTTCCTTCGTTGCCTTCGTTTCCTTCTGTTAAAATGTTTTCTCTGTCGGTCTTGTGGTTGATCGATCAGTGCCTGGTTTATATACGAAGCTCACGTTTCATTAGCAGTTTATTAAGTCAGCGATTTATCGAAGCCAGGGCAAAGGCCCATAAACACATCCTTAGAGGGGAGTGGGGTTTCGCTTCGTTGTCACTTGAGCCTCTGGACGTTCTCGACGAACAGACGGCTGGCCAGTTCGAGATCGGCGAGGGGAAAATTCATGGCGGTTCGGTCGAGGATCAGTTTGTCATGATCGACATGGAAGACGGCGATCAGCCATTTCCCGGCCTTACAGGCACGGTCCAGACTGGCGGCGACATCGGGTGGCATCTTGGTGACAATATTGTCCGCTGAATCGGTCAGTCGTGCCTTACCATCTGGTTCCGTCCCATCCGTCGCATGCGTCCCATCAGTCCCATGTGTTTTTGAAACTTTCTTGCAAGTTGCTTTTTTCATTTCCATTTTCCCAAAGGGCAGGCCTCGGTTGCCAGGGCCAGTTTGTTGATTAATTGGTTGGTTTCGACACAGGGGCAGCCACAGACCCGGCAGTGGTTGTCAACGAGGTGTGGGCATGCCTGGCAAATTGCCAGGCGTTCATCGATTTCCGCTTGAGTCCGTCGAGGCATCCCGGATGACGTCCATCGAAACATCGCACTGGCGAAGTTCACGCCACGAATGATGAGTGGTGGAACGGTGTTGTCTTCCGTCGATTGCGGGGTGTTTTTGAAATCATGATTTGTAATCAGAGCGCGTTGAAGGCGTGCGCGTTTTGCAATGTCTCCGGTCGACCCCAACGGAAACGATTCAACGATGTCCAGCAGCTCCGCCGCTAATTCCGGTCTGCCAAAAATGCGGCAGCATTCGGCGAATTCAATAGCCCGTGAAAGAGACTGAACTGAGTTTTCACACGGGTTTGTCCCTCGTATCGAAATAACAGCATCAACAATCACCTGACAGTTCTTCACCATGTTACCTTGATATTATATTTGTTGCAGCCTCCGGTCCCTGAAGTCGTAATTATCATGCCGTTTATTGGTGTTAACGAAGATCCAGTCGAGTCGCAAAACGCATCAATTACGTGGATTTGAAGTACACAGCTGCTTATTCGGCAGACGAGCGCAAATGACTGTGTAAAGAATCCACTGGACGATGCCGTCCAAGAGTCGGTGCCCGGGTCATATGTCAATGTTTTTGAAGTTAATCCGCCATCGAAAATTGTCCCGGAAACAATCGTGAACATGACAATCGCAGTCAAAGGCGGGCATCCGCAGGTTATCGCGTTAACTGTTCCTGACGAACTCGAACTACTGCTAGAGGACGACGATGAACCACAACAGGGGCAGCCCTTGAGAACGACGATGTCACCGGGATTTGGCATCAGCAGCATCCTCTTGCCTGGCCGTAGGTGACGGTCAGTGAGCCACCCGCACAACTGACTCCAGTGACAACCGTGATACATCCGCAGGGGGCGGTGCTGCTGGATGAACCCGATACGGACTGAGACGACGTGTTTGAACTGGAACTACTACTGCTCGACGCCGAACTTGACGATGAGTTGCAGATTGACGTAGGGACACGCTCGAACGTTCGCAGAAACATCGATCGTTTGGGAATGCCTCCGTTTTGACTGTGACCTTGAGCAAAAAATCCGACGGTATTACTGTTTCGTGTCAGCACCCACGATCCATCCGTCGGCCCCCATTCTTCACCGGGTGCGGGATCGCTGATCGTTGGATCGACCGACACGTAAATGAACTGGTCAAAATAGGCCAATCCTTTGGCACCGGAGGCAATCGAAATATTTCCCGTGACCATGATATTGCCTGGTTTGCCGCAACCGTACTGGCCGACATGTGTAAATGACGTTGCCTCATTGTTTGTCGTTGCGGCGATCGTTTCGACGGACAGCGCAACGACGATTGATCGGGGTGGAATGGTCATTCCCGAATCGTTCTGAATGACAACGCTGATGTTTGGGGCAAGTGCGGTCATGTATTCACATTCCCCAGGTAAGCGTTACGTCTGGCCGATTCGTATTTGACGTATTGGATTTTCTCTGAGATTCCCTGCCGCGCCGTCATCTGCCGTCGTTCTTCATAGTCTGGCGTGATATAGCTGTGTTCTGTCCCCTGACTGGCGATTGTCGAGGCGCCACTTTTGTTGATCGAATACGTCACCTGACAAATTGCGCCATCCATGTCGATGGGGAAGAGGCCGATAAACGTGGCCCGCTCGCTCGTCACCGTCTGAAACTTCCTGGCGAGCGATTGCGCGTAGTATTGGCACTGATCGACGACTTCACCGTAATTTGTGGTGTAGGCTGAGGGGAGTCCATTGAAATAGCTCTGAACAATAACGGTGGGCCGGATATCGTCTCGAATCACGGTGTAGGCAAAGTCCTTGTCGCTGCCGCTGCCGATCTGCATCAGAAATTCGTAACGAATCGGCTGCCATGTGTCCGGGTCGCGTACCTGAAATGCATTCGTGAATGCGAGATTCGCTTCCACCCATTCAATCGAGCTCGTATTCCTGACGACCTTTCCCTCCACGACGGAGGTGTATGAAACCGTCGTCGGATTGATTTGCTGCAACAACTTTGGTGATACGGAAATGATCGACCGGTCGGTATCAACCGGGTCGAGGCTTAACGAAAACGAGGCTCGTTCATCCTCGCCGGAATCAGATTTCGCCCCCTGTTTATCGATTCGCGTGCCGTTCGAGCAATTTGCCAACAGTCCCTCGCACTGTTTTCCGTAGAACGAGCCTGTGATATAGGCAGGCCGTTGATGCAGCGCGCCCAGATTGTCAGTCCACATCTGCGCGAGTTCATTTGACAGGATGATCTGTTTTCGCGTGACGGGCTTGTCGATCGTCGGGACGGGATAAACCCAGTTTCCGTTACTGTCTTGTGTCGCGCCCGGTGCGTTCTCAAATTCAATTCGATAGGAATTGAAAATGGTCTCTCTCGCAAGCTCCTGGATGCTGATTTTCGTTCCATCCGGCAGCAGAAATCGAGTTGAATCGAGCCAACGAAATTCAGCACAGTCGTTTTGCCCGAATCCTCCCGACGAAAACGTTTGCGGGGTGCCACTCGATGCTTTGATGAGAATTTCGTACGAAAGAGGCGCGTACGACAACTGTCGAAGCGGCTTCCAGCTTAAATCGGTCTCCTTTCCGATGGCCCTCAGCGGCAGTTGCATTTGATACCTGACAGGTGCCGTCACGATTTTGATGAAGTCAGGAACCTCCTGGGGGTCGATTCCCTGGCCGACATCTTGCGAGGGAAAGTTTGGAAGATCGGCACCATCCCCGGTCACAACGATTCGCCAGCTCTGCGTTGAACGAACGGGAACGACTCGACAACCAAGATCATTGCACAGCTTGTCGAGTTCTTGCGACGCGCTGGTATGGTCCCAGTCACAATCCGGGCGTGCGTCGTTTGGCAGCGCGGTCACGTCAAACGTCGATTCGCCAAGGGCTTGAAACAGTAACGTTGCAAGCTGTTGCGGAGTCTGCTCGTGGGCGGGGTCAATCCAATTATTCGGCAGTCTGATGTTGTATCGGCCCGTGATAAATCGATGGACCCATTTCCAGCGGGAATCCATGAATCGGACATCGACAATCTGTCCGCCCCCGCCGACTTCGTATTGTACGGAATCGATATGAGCGGCCGGGATCGTAATCGTCTGATTATTGTAGGTCATGACGATATCGCCATCCTCATCGGGCAATCCGTATTGCGGGAAGACCTTCATTGTTCCAATCGCCGGCTGGACGCCGGAAATATCGGTGAACTCAAACGACTCGACCGCGGTGATGCCGGGATAAGTCACATTTCCGTGGTTATAAAGCGACATTTGCTCCTCACGTTCGTAACCGTTCACGGGCTGGGGACTGACGCATTTTCATGGAGACAAACGGCGAGCCCCGATGAGCAAACGACATCGGATTCGTCGTTTGCCCGTCGAAGGGTTCTGTCCATGTGCATTGTTCCGTTGTCCAACGCCGTGAAGGAATTTGCGGTAAGATTCGCGGTGAATCAGGCGATCCGACGAAACCCCACCGCCCCTGCGGCGGTGGTCACCGGGCCTTTGCACCAGCTCGAACCATCATTCTCCGACTTAAGCTATTAGGTAAATTCCCAGGGCAAAGGCCCGTTAACCACCGCCTCAGGGGCGGTGGGGTCGGTGCTTTCACGGCGTCGCCGCGTTGCCTCAGCCACACTTTTAAAAATCACAGGCTATCCCCTTGCATGAGCAAACCCGACGAGCGGGTCTATTGACCTGAATTTGTAAGACCAGTTAACCGTGTATTCGAGAGGAACTCCGCGTTCCATTTTCGGGCTTGAGTAGGTCACCTGATGACAGTCAGCGCTGCCGGAAAACGCCTGTGGAAAGATTGGCAATTCAGGAGACGGATTTGGCGTTCGCATGGTCAACGACCCCGATTGAGTCGCATAGAAAAACGAGTTCGTTGAGACCGCTTGCTGAATCGGCATGCCGCTCAATGGCAACCGTTCGATCATGATTGGCCCTCCGAAGTTATCGCTGAACGACAGTTGTTCGGAATAAGCCAGGAGCGTGTCGGGTGATGAGATGAATGTATCCATCTG
Organism: uncultured Schlesneria sp.; assembly: GCA_903904835.1. Taxonomy (GTDB): domain Bacteria; phylum Planctomycetota; class Planctomycetia; order Planctomycetales; family Planctomycetaceae; genus Schlesneria. Next base: position 37,597 of record CAIVEI010000058.1, read on the forward strand.
CAATCCGAACGTGTAATGCAGATATGTCACGGTTTCAGCCCCGCCCATTTCCCCGTGCGAGACCGGGTTTGTGACGATCACGCCGCCGATCGCATTTGCGGTGTTCAGCCAGAATGGAGTTTGAGAACCATTATTGTCGAGAAACCCGGCGGAATTACCGTTCACAGAATAGGCATTGCGGATGGCTGCTAACGAACCGAGTACGGAGGCCTGGCTGTTCGGTCCCTGCTGGACGATTTTCCCTTTCATCGACCATGATTCACGGAAGATGTTGGCGCGTTGCGTCGGCGAATATTGAATCGTCCGCTGAATTCCAGCGAAGTTCACTTCTCCGTTCGGATGGGTATAGCCGCCGTAATTGAATTGCATCTGTTGCCTACTTGAACCAGTATGACATGGACTTGATGTTTTTCTCGAACGCTAACTGTTGTGACTTCAGTGTCGCTTCCAGTTGTGCAAAGAACTCGTCAGCGGCGAACGCTTTCTCCATCGCCTCAACAACCTTTTTCCCGACTTCTTCGTTCTTCTGACCGAGGTCCTTGATACGGCTAAGAAGTTCAGGCTCTTCCTTGTCCTGATTCTTTTGAGCTTCGTTGGCCTTTTCTTGACTCTTTTTCAGTTCGGGCTTAATCGTCCACAAACCTGGACCATCGCCGCGTCGTTCGGCTTCCTCCTTGCCGAAGTCGTGTTCCTCAGTCCCTTCAGGTGCGTTAGCAAGTCCCTCCATGTCGAATTGAGTGATTGCCGACCGAGGGAGCTTTCCCGCTTTCACGGATTGTACTTTGGCCGTTAATGCTCGAATGCGGGTTCGTTCGCCGGGTGTGGCAAACCCGACTGATCGTTTGATCCCTTTGATTTGTTCCTTATCAGCTTCCGCATTCCGTCGTGTTTCTGCGGTGATTGCGCGAAGGGAGTTAAGTCGCTCGGCTGCGGCCTGTGCTTGCTGCTGTCCGACAGCGACGTTTTCCTTGTTGATTTTCACTTGTTCCTGAAGTTGCCTGGCAACTTCCCCAGCTCGGCCCACCTCCATTTCTTTTAACTCACTCTGGACTGACTGATTTTTTTGTTGTCGCTGGGTTTCTGTGTCGTTGCCGAGTATCGATTGACCTATGGCATTTCGGGTGCGGTGGAAGTCGCCAGCAAGATCACTTGCCGTATCAACCAGCGAATTGCCGAACGATGTCCTGCCGAGCGTCGTTTTCGCATTTCGGTAAAGCCAGCCGGACATCGTTGGTCCGGCTGGAGGGGCAGGAGGGGTGGGCGGAGTTGGAGGACGAAGTTCTTTCTTTTTCGCTTCGACTTTTCGCTGATACGCTTCTTCAGATTTTTTTATATCCGCATTGAGCGTTGCTTGCGCTGCGGCGAGGTCCTTCGGCTTCTGGTTGACGTGTTCCATCACGTTTCGCGCAGCGTCGGCGCGTTCGAGCAGTTCCTGGTGCCTCTCGGCCCTTGATCTCACTTCCTGCTGCCTGCTGAAATCGTGTGGAGACTTCGCTTGCTCGCGTCGAATCTCGGCTTCGGTCGCTGATCGTCGGTGCTCGTTCAAAGAGACCTGTCTGATCTCACCGAAATCTGGTCTCTCGCGCATGAGCTGCATTGACTGATCAGCATGACGAACAACGGCCGCATTGGCGGCAGATTCTTCGAACGTTCGATACTTCGTCTGGTCAGCCCGTTGATCTTCTTCCAGCTTTTGCGCCCAGACATTCAAGTTTCGTAATGCGACCGCAGTGGCGACCGCCGCTGCTGCAACGGCCGTCCACGGATTGAGCAAAACCGAAGGGTTGAAATTCGGGATCGATGTGAATTCGGGACTGTTGGCGTGAGCTCCGGCAATCTGATGTGCGACATTTCCAGCGCCAGTCCCGAGCACGTTGATTGCCGGAAGCAGCTTCGTCAAAAGACCCGATGATTTAAACACCGATTCTCCGGCGTGCGTGGCGACGTTCGCTGCCTGGGACGCGGATGTTGCCGCTACGGTCGCGGCCGAAGACGACCCGCTGACAATACTTGCGATTTGCTTAAACATCGCACCAACCGTTGAAAAGGTCGATCTGATGCCGGACACAAGCGTGGACTGCGTCGCCGATGCTACCGACATTGCGGATTCGGTTGCCGACTGCTGGCTTGCAGGAGTGGGGACGGGATTTTGAAACGACGAGATTGAAGGAACGCTGGGAAGAGGGACAGCGGGATTTCTTTGGGCCGCTTTAAACTGTCCGGTTACCTGCAACATCGCCGCCGGGACGGCTTTGCTGACGGGGTTGGTTCGCTGGCTGTTCGAGGCGACGTTCGGAATGACTCCGTTGAGCAACGACGCTGATGCTAAGGATGAAACCCCTGCGTTCAAGGATTGTGCCGGCTGCACCGACGGGCCCGGGGTGGTCCGAAGCTTGTTAAGCTGGCTTTGCACCTGGTTGATCGACGACGTCACCGCATTGACGCCGCCAAGCGCGACGTTAATCACGATGTCCCTGACCGTGGCTGACATTGTTTCTCAATCATCCTCAATAGAGTACTTTGAAACTCGACATCTCTTGTCCTGTTCACCGATTCAATCACGCTTCGAATAACGGCGGCGTTGCGTCGTACGACCGAGTCATCAGGAAACTGCCCGACGGCTTCACACTCCTGATAGTGCTCGTAGCAGAGTTCGTTCTCGGGACTCAGCGATTTTGGATTTTCCGGTGATCCCTTCGGACATCCCCGATCAGGGTCTCGACAGGGTGCCAGAAATGACGGTCCGCAATTCAGCAACCGCAATTCCGGCTTACCATCACGACCTCGTTCGAATGTCCATGTGTCGTGATTGACCACGTACTTCTGGCAAAGGTCGCAGTCCATCTCAGCGATCCTGGGGTGCCTCAATCGAAGACGCACCCCATCTGCTAGTTTTTTACTTGTTCCGCATCGGTTGGTTTTGCGTCTTCATTCGGTTTTACGTCGCTCGCCAGCGTGCCGCGAAGAATCCCGTACAGCCGAGTAAACAGGTACGGGTGAATTCGTTCGCATGCGGCTGCCGTGACGGGAACGTCGTGAATACCAACATCTTTCAGGGTCCACGAGTCAATACGGGAAGCCACGAACTTACAGGCAATCTGTTCGGCTCGCTCGGCACATTTCGGATCGAACTCTTTGTTCCGAACCGCGACGACAATTTCCGCATCAAGTCGAGTGACGTCCATGCGGGTGGCCGGTCGGTAAGTAAATTCCAACTCGTCGTACAATCGCTCGCCAGACTCTTCCGGCACAGCCGCTGCGATGTAGCCAGTCCTTGTGTATCCGTCTGAAATATACGATCCCATCTTTCATTTCTTTCTTTAAAAGGGGTTGAGAAAACTCACGAATCATGCAGGCAATGTCACGACCAGTTCTTTTGTCGAACCGTTTGCATAGGCCTGGTACTCGACTGGCCATCTCAAATGTTGTCGACCAGGGACGACCACCGACTCCGAGGGAGCAAGTAGTTTTGCGAACGTCATCGAGAACGTGTTTGTTCCGTTTGTGAACGACAAGGAACCAGACGCGGCAGTTCCCGCCCGGTTTGCGTTGAACAGAGTTTGCTCCGTTGCCGTGTATTTTGTTTGCAGGCTGAGCTTGATCACTCGGTCGGTCGGTTCCAGGTCGGTGGCAATCTGTCCCTGCATGTAAGTCGGCTGGATCATGTGGTCGATCGTGACTTCGAACTTGTCGATCGAGTAAGCCGTTCCCGAGAGTGTCACGCCGCTGGCCAGGTCGTAGAACATGTACGGCCTGATGGTCGCGTCGATTGCCGGAACCGTATTCGGAAATGACCCGGCGGCACCTTGTGTCATCGTCTTTCCGACACACGACAACGTCATTTTCAGTTTTTCACCGGGAGCCGATTCGAACTTGGCATGGTTGACTCGCAGAAGGTATGTGTTGACCTCAGAGACATTGTCGAGCATGACGTACATATCCGTCAGTGTGTCCGCTTCCGCATACGTTCCCCCGCTCGATGCGGTTCCGAGGATGAACGGCATGAAGACTTCCAGTTCTGCCGGAGTCGGAGTCAACACCAGATCACCAGCGACTTTGATGTTTCCTTGCGCGACGCGGCTGATGTCCCGCGACCGACTACCCCGCAAACCATCGTCCGCGACGACTTCGATCGATTCCTTGATCGAGTGCGAAAGCAACTCAAACCGTACGGAAGAACTGTTGAACGCTGTTGTTCCACTGCCAAACGGATTCACTGCCGCCTGGCTTTTAAAACCCATTGATTCTGTCATGTTACTGACCTTTCGTTTCTTAGCCGGTTAGAAACCGGCGTTTGTGATTAATGTTGCACCTTATGAACGGAAAAGCGGCCGAAACTCGGGGTGGCACGGTTTTGGAGTCCTCGACAAGGCCGTGTCTTTCTGGTTCGATAACTTCTCCGAAGAGCACGGCCTTACCGAAGACGGTAAAACTGTGCCACCCTTTTCGCGGATTTCTCTTACGAACGCTTTTCCTTATCAACAACGCAAACATCCCATCCTCTGATCTGTTCATCGGGCCAGCCTCAACCTCCCGATGTGCTGCGAACAACGCTCGCGCCTGGTTATGTGGTCGCTTCTGTCGAATTCGACATTTCGGTCGTTGCCGCTTTCTGTTCGACGACCGGCGGGTTTTCCGCTGGCTGTTCGATCTGAACCGCGATGGATTCCGAGATCGTGTTCACGACAATGGATGCTTCGTTGTCGACGTGCTGAGGGGCCTGTCTGGCCTCAGCGGGCGCTTCATTGTTCCAGGCGTGAGCCGCCGTGATCGCTTCCTGGATTGTCTTGAACGGACCGCGAATCACTCCGTCTCGATTTACCGTCGTCAGAAATCCTTCGTCGGTTGTTTGTGATGGTTCTGGTACCACGTGACAGCCGTTGATATCCATGATGAGTCTCCTTATCCAAAAAGATTGCCGTGACTGATTTGTTTAATTCGATCCCAAAGTGTTCGACTCGAAGACACGTTCTTCTCGACGACCGCATCGCCGATGGCGTCTGCGATTGTGGAGGCGGTCGCCGCCGCCGTTGCGTCAGCAACTCGCGTCGCGAGTTGATCGAGCGTTGCGGTATTTATTCCGATAACCGGCCTGGCTGGCACGAACTTTGTGCCCGTCTCATGAAACGTTGCGTAATCAATGCCCGTGCCATACACCAATTCATGTGATGTGATTTCGTCAACGTTTTGTGCTCCGCCAACATCGATGAGTGATGCTCGTAATGCCCCGGTTCTTACGAGAATCGGACTGAGGCCCTTACGTGATTGGGTCGTCTTCGCAAGTGGAGCCCATGCATCGCCATCGGGCGTCGATTGATTCGCAAAAGCGGCTCCCATTTCTTTGGCAAGTTCGTGTTGAACGTCGTTTAATACCCGAGAGAAGTTGATCCCTTCGACAATCGAAGCGGCTTCGCCTGTCCCCTGGACCAGAATCGAGTCTGTATCGAGAGATTCCGTCATGTTCGTGGCTCCTGAAAAAATGCCCGAACCACAAGTCCACTGACAAACGCATTGCGATCAAACCATGCACGTGGTTCGACGACGTTGCCTGGTTCGACCGTCAGTTGATAGTTCTGGCCGAGTCCCGCAATCGAATGATTGTTCAGCGTTCGTCGTAATGTCTGCCGCCATGCGAGCCGTGTTTCAAGCGAATTCACATCTGGTTTCGCGATGATCGCAACAAGAACGCCGTAGTAGGCTCCATCACGGTCATTCAATTCGTCCCCCAACTTTTCTGGCCCGTACGGCGAAATTGAAACGAACGGTAATGTTGTTGTTCCGTCCAGGTACGTTGAGACTTCCTGGATCAGCGTTCCGCCCGTCAGTCCCGACAGGGAGAGTCCATCGATAACGGATTTGATCGCGGTCAGCGTGTCAAAATGGTTCGAGAGTCCCGGCATCAGGCGATCTCCTTTCGGGCAACGCAGTGCCAGACCGTCCTGAGGGACATCAGGCGAGCTGATACGACACGGTAATTTGTCCCTCCAATTGTGATCTGATCCCGCGCCCGGATTTCGCGTCCGTTGCTGGTAGGATTCAATTCCGAATCAGGGATCTTGATGATGGTCTCGTCACCTTGCAGGTTTAGATGTCCGTATGCGGAAAGGTTCACGTCCAGGGGTTTGAGCCAGGCGTTGAATACGTTGACCGTGATTGGCGATGCGCTGTCGGGAAGGAGCGTTAACACGGCAGCCAGTTTCCCTGGAACGAGACCCATAAGAGATTGTGCGATGAATTGATTCAGCATCTTGGTTCCTAAATGGGAATCGATCGAAAATGGGCTAAGGTTGATTCAATGCTGCCTAACAGAGTGGCTGCGTCGGCAGGGCTGAAGAAGCTGATGTGTGCGTCTTCGTAACCCATCTGTGACGCAGCACCGCCGAGCGATGCTTGTGAGGCTTGCTTGAGAACCAATGCATTAACCGCCATCGTGATTGCCGGCGGTATTACCGGGAATCCCGCCGTGTATTGAACTTGAATATTGCCGTTGGGGATTCCGGGCAGATTGCTGAGCACTCCGAAGGCTCGTGCCGGAGGTCGATGCCAGGTTGTGCCAATCCGCCGAAGGAATCCCGATGAACCTTGTCCATTTGCTCCTGACATCAAGGCGAAATCAATGCCCTCGACGAGATTCAAAGACGGAGCAAAGCCACCGGGAGCGGCACCAAAGTAGCCCAGGTCATCGACGCAAACCAGTGACACCGCCGTGACAGGATATTGGTTTAACAATAACAACGGTGTGCCGTTTCCCGAGTAGTATTCAATGTAATTTGTCGATTCGAGATCACGATTCAAGTGTTGTTTGACGATTGACGAGACTCCGTCGATTAACGACCGAAGTTGGCCATCGCGGCTGGTGTCACCCGCTGCGATGCCTCCCTGTGTCTTAACGGATGTCAGTGTTGTCAAAGCCATGATGAACTCAAAAACAAGGTGTTAAATGGCGATTGAAAAAATTCGTTCGGGAGGGCGAAGCTCCCACCGAGCTGCGATGTCGATGGGCACACCAATTCTTCGCTCCATGTTCAAAACATTTCCCGTTCTGGGAATCAGGCGGCTCAGTAGGAGCATCGCCCTCCCGAAATGCTGGGTAAAAAACTCATCGCAAGAACTCTGTCACATGCCCCCAATCGTTCAGTCAATTTGAGGTAGCGAGGCAGTGCTTGACGTTCCTGCGTCAGCGACGGCTGCATCGAGCTGGTCGCCGCCGGTCGCGGAGTCGTCAGCAAACTCATTGCTGTCCGTTTCGTCGCCCGGATCATCGAGTGGATCTGGATTCAGGTGTTCGGGCAGAACTGCAAGTGCCACTGCCTGCGCAGCAGCTTCCCATGCCATGCGACCGACATGGGGCAGGGCGGTCCATCCAGGAAAAGAAGGTCCACCCGATTCGGCATGAATTCGAACGTAGGATTCATAGGCTGTAAAACCGTAGCTCATGTCACCCTCACTTTGCTGACGCGAGTTGTTTGGCGCGATTGACGACAGCGGGAAACAAGGCCCGCGCCTGATTAATTTCAGGCTTGCCCCAGCCGTACGGTTCGTAGAACTCGGCGCTTGGATGAGCGTCAAGATCGGCGAGTGCCGCCTGGACCTTGTGCAAGTTTCCCCACGCCCTGGACATCAAGTTGATGGGATGCGTCCGTTTGAGATTTGGTGCATAGGCCAAATCCAGCGGGTTAGTCTCTTCGACGAAGAGATCTGTGTTGCCAGATTGCACGTCGTGTGCTGCGGCGACGAATATTGTCGCATCTCGGAAGCAGTCGATCGCGAGTTGACGTGGATTGATTCCTGATTGCGACGAGCGTCCCTTAAAGAGTTCCAGAGCGATCAATGGAAGGCTGAGTTTTTCTGTCGATTTTTCAGAACCTGTCATGTAGTCACCTTTGTTAATTGAAGAAAGAAATGAACGGTGAAATCGAACGATGGGACGTCATCATCCCGTCAATCAATTCGTTGCCCGGATTCAGACCAGCTCGTTGGGGGTCGTGCTTTGTGCGTACTTGATGCCATAAGCGATATAGAACGCTGCACCGAGTTGTGGGTTAGTCCCGGTCATCGGGATCGATAGTTGGACAAAGTTGAATCCGTTATTGAGATCGAGATCGGTCGGCTGCACTTCAACAGCGATGACGGCCGGTGATGCAGCGCTGGTGGGAGTGAACGTATTCGCTGCCGCCTGCGTTATCATCGTCCATTGGGGAGTTGTTGCGATTGCGCCGATCTTGGTTCTGGCACGAGTGAATGTCAGCGGTTTTGCGTTCGCACCGGCATTACTTGTGGCTTGTTTCAAAGTCATCACGGGGTCATCACCCGTAGTGCCCGCTGCTTTCAACAGCACGCACAAAAGTCGGCCAATGTACTTTATGTCGACCCATTGTCCGCCGTTCGCGGCCGAATGAAGATCGACAGGAACGAATGCCGGAATGATGTCGGCAATCTCGAGAAATTCGTGATTAAAGTCGGTCATTGAAATCTCCTGTATTGGAAAAAAGTCATAGGAATTGCGCGTCTTGGACGCAGTGTTCCAATCGTGAAAAAGTACGAGTTGACGAAGGACCAGGCGCGTACGCTCCTTGTCGTAAGCGATCGTTGTTGATCACTCACGCTTGTCGCTGGTACTTGGGACTGATGCGGCTTGGATCGCCTCGATTCACGCGGGCTATCGAGGTGCGATACAGACAAAGCTCGATTGAGTATTTGTCCCTTTGAACGGCGTAATCGGGCTGTTCTCCCACGGAGCGGCGTTCATTCGCATCGTGAATCGCAGAGCCAGTTGATCGGTCAGGAACTCGACATGCATCGAAATCGCCTGTGCAATGCCCCCCTTACTGATCGAGAGCACCTGACTCAAATCGGCCAGGACGATGTCCCCCTGCGATCCGAGCGTACCTGCGAATTCGATCGGCTTCAGTGGTCGACCACCAAGCGTACCGTATGGAGATGCCGACAGTCCCGTCGGTGGCATGTAGACGAGTTGCCCCGAATAGGTCCCTGTTGCCAACGTCAATTGCATCAACTGTTGCAGACAATCCTGGTTGACGTACCAGTTGGCGTTGCTGAAATAAGGAGCGAAGAACCGGGTCTGAGATTTGATGATATTGGCTGCCACGATGGTTGCAGGCGACTGGCCTGTTTCCGCCGCGATTGCCAGCAAGCTGGGTGCGTTCAGGATCCCGAGCGGCTTTCCAACGCCGTCACCGTTGAACAAGGCATCGCCGATCATGAAGTTGAATTCATCAGATGCCTTACGTGTTACGTACTGTTCCAGAGCTTGAGCGCTGTCTGAGATCAGTTCGTCGGTGAGATAGACGACCACAGCCAGTTTCTGCAGCTTCATCTGGATTTCACGGACCGTCGGCTTGCTGGCGGTAATCGTCTGGCCTTCGCCAGTCCAGTATCCCCTCAAACCACCGTGTCGACTGCCGTTTGCTCGCGACGTTTCCGCATTTGCCAGAAACGTCATGTTGTTTCCACCGACCGTGTAATTGTCAGTAGAAGCAACCAGGTCATTCGAATAGACATGCTCGAAGATCTTGTGGTTGAACTCGGGCATGACGGTGAATCCCCCGTCTGATCCGATTGTCTCGGACATTCCTTGAATCGCCTTGAAGTGCGATTTACAGCGGTCATGGAAAGCAGCTCCCTGATGGCCGTCGAAACCGCTACGGACAAAGTCGCTGAGCGACTTGAATTCGCCCCAGGGTCGGTATCCTCGTCGAATCAGAGAGGCCATTGCGGACTGAGACTTCATTCGCCGGCCAGCTCGTGGTCCCTCAAGTTCATCCCGACCGGTGACAATGGTCACCGATTCATCTGTTTCGGACCACTCGCCAGTGATCCGACCCTCGGTATCACGATGGATACCGCTGAAATCAGGCTTTTCAGACAGGCTTTTGACAGTCCCTGTCAATTCGGACACTTGTTTCGTCAGTTCTTCAATCGTCGGCATGGAAAAATCTTTCTATTTCACAATTCGTAAATGTAAACTCAAATTTCATCGTTGATGTCACGAACACGTTAAACACATCGAAAAAACTGGCATAGAAAGCTGTGGGGTGCAGGTACTCATTTTTTGATGCTACCGACCAATCCAGCCAGTTCGTGGATCGACGTTTCCAGCATGGCAAGCTTCGTTTTGTCGATATCGGCCTGATGAGATTTCGATTGCGACACCAATCGTGCCATCTGTCTCGCGACACCGTTCAAGGTACGGCGCTGATCGGCGGTCAGGTTTCTTGCACTGACCATTCCCTTAAGTCGTGACCCCAATCCAAGGACTTGAAGCGAGGCGATTCGACCAGAGGCGAGGAAGGCCTTCATGGCATCGTCACCCTGATCACCATCGTCCTCGTCAGCTTTGAGTGCAGGTTGATCCGGGTAATTTGATGAGTGGATCCCTTCAAGTGCCGCCAGTTGCTCATGGAGTGATACGAGAATCTCACTCAATGCATCTTTCACAGCGGGGTTTTCAAGTGGCCCCATTGCGTCTTCAATATTGTGGCATGCGGCGGTCAACGAAGCATGAATCGCCGATACAACCGTTGAGCCGTATGGCTGGTCTCCCGTCCCGTCATCGTTGTCATCCGAGTCGACCTGGCTATTATCGGCCACGGCATCTGTGTCATCGTCGTCTACTGGCTGAATTGAGTCTGTCATTCGTTTCTCCGTTGAAAATCCGATACCTGAACGTTTAAAGGGGGTTGCCACAGCGGTTAGAGACTTCATGATCGAAGGAGTAATCGGCTGTCCGCCGAGGCGATTACGATGCAGCATTTTCGCGACCGCATCGGGATTGACTCCGATCGCACACCACGACCATTCCTCAAGATCCCATTCTTCAACGATCAACACGTCCCCCTCGACCGGGTCGTGCCGCAGGCGGGACTTGATCGGCGTCTCACGAACCGATGTCGCCCTGACGATTCCCTCGTCGATCAGCTCGAAGATCTGAGCCGCTTCGAGTGAGGACTGAGAAAACCACGACGTTGCCTGAACGTCGTCGTCGGAAACCGTCACAGCCACCTGGCCATTCGCATCTCGCGAAGTGCCGATCGGCTGTCCGATTCCTTCCAGCCCGTGCGCCCACATGACGACGGGGTTCTTCGAATAGTTTTCCAAACGGCAGCCACGAGGGATCAGCAGGTCACCCACTCGATCGATCGTGGCCGTCGAAATCACTGCTCGTGCCGACATCGCCTTCCGGTCGACATCGGGTTGTCCGGAAAACTCAATTGCCAGCGATCGTCCTGTCGGCGCCAGCTTATAGTGACTGCCGGGTCGACGCGGTGTGTTAACAAGACTGTTAATCACCCGTGCGTCAGTGCGTCTGTTGTTGGTGTGTCGTGTTGTCATGGTGCGTATTAAACACAAGTGACGACAAAACAACAATAAGAAAACACATGTAGTTTCTTAACGTTTGGAAGATGCTCATGAGAAATGAGAAAAAACGATGTTTGTGGCGACTTCAAAAAACGTCAAAACCCGGAGGGGATGGGGGTTAGGTTCAAAGTCCCTGTTTCGGGGATTTTCCCCGTTTGGGCGACGCCGAGATGATGTTTCCAAAAAACCGATCTGGGGTGCCACGACTTGACCGTCTTCGGTAAGGCGTTAGTCTTCAAAGACGTTATCGAACCAGGAAGCCGCGGCCTTGTCGAAGACTCCAAAACCGTGGCACCCCTGTTTTCCGACCGTCATGACACCGATCAGGCGTAACCGTGTTACCCGACCGGACCGGAGATTGGATGCTTCGTCAGCGCAGGGCGTGGCTCGCGATGCGAACTCTTCGCGACGTGGCTTAGGGGACAATCGCTTCCATTGCGATTTTGTTATAGATTTCGCGGGCTTTGTCGTAGGCGGCCTTTGCCGCAGGACGCTCTGATTCGCGGATGGCTCGTTGTTTGGAGTTCCAGCAAACATCAACCGCTTTTGCACACCATTCGGCGCTTTGTCGACTTGCACGAATTGGCTTTCCTTCCACTTCGACAAAGATGGGATTCGTATGACAGGACGGCAGAATTCGCAGTGCAACCCAACTGGAATGTTTGATATCGATTTCAAATTCCAGGTGCTGCAAAGAGCCATCTGCGGCAATAGTTTTGGCCGCTGCAACCTCGCCATTAACGATCAACTCGACAGCGACCGTTCGCGTATCACCGATCCGACATCTTTCGAGATGCCAGTACGGCTTTTCGTCAAGTCGTTTCGACCGGATTGCTTCAGTCTCTGGCGTCGGTTTCTCTGCCAGCAAAGCTGCGGAATCACATGTGAAACGGACCTTTCCCGGCTTCGAAAGATCGAGTTGACTCGCTCGCCCGTTAACACCGATTTCACCCAACTCACAACGCGAAGACGACTCACCTATTTTAGACCCATCTTGCGACGCGCGTGAACCGGCTGTGCTGGCGGCGAGCGAAAAGAGATGGCTTAGGCCGTCTCCGCAGTAGCTACGGCCGTCTTTGAGGCCTTGGACCCAGTCGTCGTAGTTGAGTGGTTTATCTGTGGGCAGCTTTACATAGATGCGACCCAAGCCGACTTTGTCGCCATAAATACAGGGGAAATCGGTTTCTCCGCTGATCCGGGTTTTCATCCCGCAGTTCAGCGTGTGATACCAGATGTTGAGTTCCCAGATGGCCGGAGTATCGACCGCCGAGATAAAGTCGCAGGCACCGTGGGCGGTGGTCACGATGAACTCGTTTGCTCCGATCCCATCGAAGCGAGGCATGGCGAGATCGGGCAGTTTGTCGGCGGCTCGTCCCTGCCAGCCGGTTGCAGCACCACCCCAGGGTCGGTCGGCAAATTTGCGAGAACCGTCAGGCATCACATCGGGCAGGGCGAGTCCCCAGCCACTGTGGCTGTACCCGACAACTCCCCCTTGTTTCTTACCCCATTCGAGGACGGGTTGAGTCCACGTCGGCCATTCTTCGAGCAACGTTGTTCCCGGATAGTCATCCTCAATCAGTTTGAGCAGACACAGGTGCCCTGCATGTGATGAGGGGAATCCAGAAACTTCCACGTCGTAACGCATCAGGTAATTCGGTCGCGATAATGCGGATGTCTTCCCTTCAAAATATCGCTTCTGCGTGTACCAGCAGGGACCCCAAGAGAGGACGCAGCCGACATTCAAATCTTCGCCCAGGATATGTCGCATCATGTCACCGGGTGTGACACCTTCGGTCGGGCTGTCGTAATGAGCACAGCCAGCCGCATGGACATGATGATCGCCCGAGAACCAGCCGCGTTTGGCCGCATGAATCCAGCGCCGAAGCTGAAAATCGAGACGCTGGCTGACACGTTCGGCCGACACATTAAACTTGTGAGTATCGACGTGATACTCGGGTCCGCGCTGAACAACGGCCGTGTATGCGCCGGGCGGAAGCATGACCGATTCGCCATCAGCTCGATAGATTTGTTCGTGAAAGAAGAAATCGGGAGCCAGTCGACGAGCTGGATTGGGATAGACTCGACCATACGAATCACGAATCGTCAATGCAGCAAACGTCGGCGTTCCATCGAAATCCTTGATGCCAAGCACGACTTCGATTGCCGGAACACAATCGAAAAGCACAGGAAACGAGTTTCGAAAGCCGAGATCCTGCGTCCCCTGGCCGACATGAAAGCCAATCTGAGCTTCCCGTTTTCCGACATCGCGGCTGAAGAGTTGGATCACTCGATATTCAAGTTCTAAACCCGATAGGCCAGGTTTCAGCGGTTGCTTGTCGAACATCTGAGCGTCGAGAAACCGATTCGGAACATCGGCAGGTTGGACCAATTTTTCGTCGGTCATCGGCTTTTCGCGGGAATTTTTCGTTCCCCGCTGATAAACAGGAAGCATGTTGACGCTCTCGGGAACCAGTGGTGCCGTCACCCCCGCCTCGTTTTGAACCTTGACCAGAAACGTCCGCCAACCTTGTTGTACCAACTGCTTCTGAGCAGGGCCTTCAATCACCGAAACCCGGCTTTCAGCGTTAATGGTGACCGCAACCAGACACCGTGGATCAAGCACGCGTTGAACAGCAGTTGTGGCATCCGCCTCGTCCGTCAGTTTCAGTGCCTCATCCAGTTTTTTCCGACTATCGACATCCAACGGAGAACCAACGAATTCAAGTGCCTGAACCAGGCGTTCGGTCGCAGCGGTCAACGGTTGGCGTTCCACACGAGCCACCATTGGCCACTTCCCATCAGCTGCCAGCACAGCAGTGGTGTGATTGGCACAAAACACGAAGCCAATTAATAAAGGAACCCACGTCAGGATCGCGCGTCGTGCTGAAACACGAATCAGAATGCAAGACAGGTCGCGCATGAAAACTCTCCGAATCGATGATCAATCGCGGGAATCGACGAATTATCATGGAATTCGGAAAGAGAAGAGTCAATCAGCGACATCGAAAACTGTCGGTAACGAATCCAACAAATGTTCCAGCGCGGGTTTCGCCAATTCATGGCGCCGATTCACTGTTGGGAGCGAATCGATAAATGCACTGCCCCACGGCGCTGTTTCTCATAAAATGAATCTCGCCGTTCTGGTCTTCGCCAAAGGCAAAAACTGGTAATCCTTTTTCGACAACTTGTTCGTTTCGAGTCGCTTTGCCTGTCCTTGCGTTGTAGGTCAGTGCCCAAATGCTGCCGCTGATGTAATCTGCATAAAGATATTTGCCCTTCAATTCCGGAATTCGGTCCAGATTGTAGACTCGGCCACCTGTGATCGATTTCCCTGTCGAATGATCGTACTCCCACACCGGATCAATTGGTTCCGATACCCCATCAACCGGCGGTCGGTTACCGAATGGATGAGTTCCTTCCCGATTGCTCCATCCATAGTTTCCTCCCTTCACGATCACGTTAACTTCTTCAAAGATCTCTTGCCCGACATCACCACACCAAAGTCGACCGGTTGCCTTGTCAAACGAGATTCGCCAGGGATTTCGCAAGCCATGCGCATAGATTTCGGGTCTGGCCCCCTTGATTCCCACAAACGGATTGTCGCGAGGGATACCATATCGCACCCCGTCGGTTCGAGAATTCACATCAATCCGAATGATGGAGCCGAGCAATTGCCCTCGATTCTGCCCGTTTGCTTTCGGGTCGTAGCCCGAGCCGCCATCCCCGAATCCAACGTAGAGATAGCCGTCCGGACCAAATTCCATCGAACCGCCGTTGTGATTCTGATAAGGATGGTCGATGTCCAAAAGGACTTCTTCCGATTGAGGGTCGATTTTGTTCCGACCATCTTTGTCCAAACGATATCGAGCAATGATGCAATGATCGTTTTCTCGTTTCGTGTAGCAGACGAACAGTTGGCCATTGTTCTTGAAATCGGGGTGGACCGCTAATCCGAGCAAACCTTCTTCTTCCCGTCCGTTATCACTCCAGCGATTCACCTTGTTCTGAAGGTCGAGGATTAACGAAGCCTGTTCCACATCCGGTTTGTTTTCAAACGCAAAGACCCAGCCTCGTTGTTCGATCGCAAAAAGTCGATTTGAGTCATCTTTGGCTGGCGTCAATTCCAATATTCTGAGCGGTTTATTGACAATCCCGCTTTCGCTTTCTTCTTCCCATCCCTCCCATTTGAGTTTCGGAAAAGCAGGTACAACCTTCACGTCGATTTTGCCGTCAATCGGTTGCGGGATGCTCCCGTCAGCAGGGAGTTCGCGAATCTTGATGTTTCGGAAAGAAACCTGATCGCCGTGATCTTGCAAGCAGAGATATCCCTCGACCATCTTTGCAAATTCTGGATATTTGGCGAACTTGCTCTTTCGAACCCTTTCGTTCCAATCGTTGTTACCAACGTCGAATCGATAGTAGAGCACGCCATTCAGAGAAACCTCGCACTGATTACGGCCGACACGCAGGAATAGTTGGTTCCATTGTCCCACAGGTCGAGTTGCCTGGAGTTTGCTTCCTTCTTTTAACCAACCCGGCAGAATCGGTTCATACAGTTGATAGAGCGTCCCCGATGTCTGGGGATCGGTTCCTGCGACATTGTCCTGGATCTGGATCTCAGGGCCACTTTGCCAGGGACTGGGATTGTCTTCCGTCACACGAAACATTAATCCGCTATTGCCCCCTTTGGAGATTTGATACTCCAGCAGCAGATCAAAGTACTTATACTTTTTCTTCGTGATCAGATCTCCAGCCCCTTTGCCGACCCGAGTCAGCACTCCATCACGGACCTTCCAACCGTCCGAGACATTTTCTTTTTTGTAATTGCGCCAGCCGTCGGTCGATTGACCATCAAATAGCAGTTGCCATCCGCCGAGGCTTTCAGATTTCGACAACTGATTCGCAGGTAATTCCGCGTTAACCGGTCGAGAGACGCTCACGCAAACTGTGACGAATAAGAGATTGAAAAAAAGAGCCGTCGACCGGGTACAACGCATCGCAAAATTCCTCCGTGAAGATTCCAACGACATCGGCCGAGTTGCTCTTCGACGGTAACCATCCTCCACCAGTCGTGGCAGGAAGTGTAATCGCGGACGGCAACAATCACGAGTATCAATCTCACCATGAAGGACGAAATGTTGCCAGTCATCAGGACATCATAAGTCATTCCGATTTTTCGGTTCCTCGCACCTTATTCCTGTCTTTTCTACCCCCGGCCTTCGCGTCAGGGATGTGAAGGCCGACGTGCCGGACTGAGCGAATGCTTAGCCCGGCGCAGTTCGGAATCGGAATGTATTCCCACGCGAGTGAACCAAGCCTCGACAAAAAAGGCGATGAAAGCCCTGCAAAAATCTATCGTTCGAGGCCACCCGTTCGGCTCAGAGTCATGGCAAGAGGCAACCACCAAACAACTCGGACTCGAATTCCCATTTGGCCCTCGAAGGCCGCCCGAAAACGATGCTCGACGACGTATACTTTCGTGATCGCTTTCCAAATGTTAAGAAACAGTGTTCATTTTTCTGTTGACGTGCGACAAAAATTTTTGTAATATAGTATTGGATTCTTGTTTTAGTGGATAGCCATGGTTGTATGGCAAGGGGAATCAAGAATAGCAGGTTGACATCCACGGCTCGCCTGGGTTTCCTGAGATCTATTACCTGACGACGACAACAATTGATCCTTGACATCTCGGAAATAAATTTTACGCGGCTTACTGCGTCGTTCGTATGGGGCGGCGAAGCGCCGAGAGAGTTGACAGTAGTAAGTAGTGAGTGGAAACATCGGGTCATCGAATTCTTTTCTTGGCCTGGTCTACCCCATTCTCCTCGTCAACTTTCTGCCGCTTCGGCTGCCCGGCTCGCCTGGGAGGAATGATGGGATTCAAACTTGATCGAAGTCGATCGAACTGCGTCGAAGTCGATCGAACTCGAATACCCCCAAAAAGCGGTGAAACAATCGCCAAAACCCTGTGCATTATGGGGAATGGTCGAAGTCGGTCGAACTCGATCGAACTTTGACACCAAAATACGAGGCGGGATTACAGCGGAAGGGAAGACAATAAAGCGTCCGAGGGCTTACGCCGCCCGGCTCACCAGGAAGGATGATGGGATTCGAAGTCGGTCGAACTTGATCGAACTTTTGCACCAAATTTCGTGGCGGGGTTACGGCGGAACGGAAGAGAAGATTTTGAACAGAAGGACGCGAAGGTAACGAAGTGAAGAAGATTAGATGAGACCTTCGGTCGGTTGTGCGGGGTCAGGAGACCACTCGCACACAACAGAGGCGGGGTCGGGAGACCGCTCTCGCAACTGGGGAGTCGGATCGAACTCTATCGAACTCTGTCGAACTCTGTCGAACTCTGTCGAACTCAGGTGAAGTCGCGCGAACTCTGGTGAACTTTTTACCGACAGAAACTGGGATGATGATCGCCAAAACCCTATGAATTATGAGGAATGGTCGAAGTCGCGCGAACTCTCGCGAACTTTTCGATCGAATTTCTCGGCGGTTCAATTTCAGTGGAATACGGTAAAGAATTCTTGAACAGAAGTTAACGAAGGTAACGAAGCGAAGAAATTACATGAGACCTTCGGCCGGTCGTTTGTGCGGGGTCGGGAGACCACTCGCACAACGGGACAAGGAAGACGGCTCGGGATGGAACTTTGCCCTCCCGAAGAGAATGCAGGCCGCTGGTGGGCCTCGGAGACTCGACCGCACGCTACAGGTCACTCGACTTTCCAATTTGGTTCGTCCATTGTTGCGCAAACTTTTTCAGATCCCTGAAAACATCGAAAACACCGGTCATCCGCCAATGTTGCGCAAATGTTGTCATCGTCTCACATACCTTGTCCTTAGGGTTGGGTTACTCGAATCCGCCGCCGGGTTCTCGCCATAGTTGCGCAAACTTTCAGATCGCTGAAAACATCGAAAAAACCTGTTTTCTGCCATAGTTGCGCAAATGTTGTCGTCGTCTCAAATGCCTTGTCATTCGAGATCGGTGACTCGGAACTTCCGCCAGGGTCTCTTCATAGTTGCTCAAACTTTACGACCACAGAATCATCGAAAAACACCGGTCATCTGCCAATGTTGCGCAAAAAGCTCCGAGAGTTGTGCGCCATCGTCGTGCAAACTGATATCCCAAGGAAAAGCTCGATAAACCGGCCAATGTTGCGCAAATAATTCCATAGTCGCGCAAAGTTCTCAAATAAACGTTTTCGATCAGTTGCATCAGGAAACCGAAGCGGGTCGGGGAAAGTCCTTCGTAGCGGACGAAGGTGCTTATTGCGCGGAGAATTCCGTAAACTTTTGGCCGCTTGGCAGAGAAATCCAAACATCCAGGGTTTACACTCTGTCTGTTCGGTGATCGCCACACAAAAACTGCCAGGAATACCGTTTCTATGACCACATTGGTTTTTCCGCAAACTTGGGATCTTGCTTCGCTCGCACCGGCTCCGTTAACGCCTTCGTTTCGCGAACAACTTGATCAATTCAAACAGCGGTTAAAGAACCTGGCTGCGGCCACGAACGCGCTGCCACCGGTGGATGCCCGGGCTGAAAACGTTTCTCGCTGGGTGACATTGATTACCGAGTACGAACTCGTTGATGCGACGGGTGCGGACTATCGAGCACTGGCGGACTGCTATGCGGCGGCGGATGCCGAAAATAAATCATACCGACAGTTGCAGGCGGAACTTGCAGCGATCACTCCGGATCGGGAACAGATTGCGACGAATGTTGAGTTCGCATTACGGGATGCGACTGAGGCGGATTTTACGGCGTTTGTGGAAGCTGATCCCGTCTTGAAACGGAATCGGTATTTTCTGGTGACTCGGCGACGGAACGCGGAATTGCGGTTGCCGAAATCTCAGGAGCTTCTGGCATCGGACCTGGCGGTCGACGGGCTGTTTGGCTGGGGACGTCTCTACGATCGCATTTCGTCGTCACTCAAAGTCCAGGTTCAAGAGAAAGGGGCTCTGGTCACTCGGTCGCCAGGTCAGGTTCAGTTCGATTCGCCTCAACGGACCGTTCGCGAAAATAACTTTTATGCTCTTGATGGAGCGTGGGCGACGATTGCCGACGCGTGTGCTGATGCCATCAATCACATTGCGGGAACTCGGCTGACAACCTATCGGCATGTCGGGCTGAGGGATCATCTGGAAGCACCATTGCGAGCCAACCGGATGACTCGTGAAACGCTCGACACCATGTGGTCGACGATTTCGGCGAATAAGAGTGTGCTGAATGATTACCTGGCCAAGAAAGCGCAGTTAATTGGTGTTGATCGGCTGGCCTGGTTTGATCAATGGGCACCTCTCCCGCAGTTGCCGGGTGTAGGAAACGTCGATGACATTTCTTACGACCAGGCCTGCGAATGGATTGTCGATGCGTTTCAGACGTTTAGTCCAGATTTGGGTGACTTTGCCAGGATGTCACTTGCCGACCGCTGGGTTGAGGCTGAAAACCGTTCGGGCAAACAACAGGGGGGATTCTGTACGGGATTTCCGACGGCTAGACAGTCTCGCATCTTCATGACGTACACAAACAGTGCGGACAGCATGAGCACTTTGGCTCATGAGTTAGGGCATGCTTATCACTCGTGGGTCTTGCGGAATGAGCCGGTGTTCCTGCAGGACTATCCGATGAATCTGGCGGAAACGGCTTCGACATTTGCCGAGGCGGTGCTTGGCGAGCAACGATTGAAACGTGTTTCTTCTGATTATGAGCGTCTGCAGATTCTCGATGGGATGCTTGGTGACGCCGTGGCGTTCTTGATGAACATTCACGCTCGATTTCTGTTTGAGGACGAATTCCACAAACAAAGAGCTTCGAGCGAACTGACGGCTGATCAGTTAAACAAGATTATGGAAGAGTCTCAGCGAAAGGCGTATTTGAACGCGCTGGCCGAGGATGGCTGGAATCCGCGATTCTGGGTTTCGAAGCTGCATTTCTACATTACTTCCGTGCCGTTTTATAACTTCCCGTACACGTTTGGCTATTTGCTTTCGCTGGGTGTGTATGCGATCGGGAAAGAGTCCGGTAAGGATTTTCCAGACTCGTACCGAAAGCTGTTGTTGGCGACCGGGTGTCAGGATGCCGAAGACGCGGTCCTGTCGACGATGGGTTTTGATCTAAGAAAGCCAGACTTCTGGCAGAAGAGCCTGACGATTGTCGCTGATCGGGTGAAACAGTTCGTCGAGTTGGCGGACCAGATCCTGGCCAAGACCAAAACAGTGTGACAGTCTGTTGACCAAGGAACGGGCTGAAGCCCGTTCTACAAACGATTTACTTCAATGCCTGCCATTTGATCCAGCCTTCGTCAAGGAATTTGGCGAAGTCACCGTCTCGTTTTTCGAGTCCGAAGAAGCTTGAAAGAACCGTTTTTCCGTCAGGTGTCACGACCGCGTAGGCTGGAAGGGTGACGTCACCAAACCAGTTTTCTTGCAGCGAGACGTTACGAGCCAGCAATCGAGCTGCTTCCTCTTTGTCGTCGATATTGGGAACTCGGTCTGTGTAGATCTGTGCTTGGACAAACTGTTCCAGCCGACGGTGGTTCTTTGGTCTTGCCATGCGGATTTCCATCAATCGACAGTTCGTACAAAACACGCCTGTAAAGTCGATAAATAGCGGCCGGTTTTGGGCAGTTGCCGTGAGGACGGCCTTGTCGAAATCCTTTTCGTATTCAATTTTATCAACCCGTGCGGGTGCGAAGGCGATCAATTGATTGACGAACCAGGTTTCTCGATCCGGCTGAATCAGGCCGATGCCGAATAATCCGCTGAGCATGAGAAAGCCAATCGCGAGTAAGATTCGGATTGGCGATAAGCCTTGAACCGGACTGTCGTGCGACAAACGAAATTGTCCGAGCAAATACAAACCTGTACAGAACGAGATCACGGCCCAGAGCGTCATGACGTTAGTGAAGTCGAATAGCCAGGGAACGGAGTACCATTGCTGGTCGACGATACTGATGTATTTGACCGCGACACCCAGTTCGACAAAACCCATGACGACCTTCACGGCGTTCAGCCAGCCGCCGCTCTTGGGGAGCGATTTTAACGTTCCTGGCATTAACGCTAGCACAAAGAATGGAGCCGCGAATGTTGTTCCAAATGCGAGCATTCCGAGCACTGGCCAGTAGTATTCTCCCTGGGCTGCTGCTGCGAGCAATGAGCCGACGAACGCGAAAGTACAACTGAACGACGTTAGTACGAATGTCAGTGCCATGAAAATCACACCAACGTAACCGCCGGTTTGTTCGCCAGTTGCTGTGAAACTTACCAGCCACGACGGAACTTGAATTTCGAAGAGTCCCAGCATGTTGAGGGCAAATGTAAAGAAGATCGAAGCGAGGAACAGGTTTAATATCCAGTTGTTGGCAAGTTCATTTGGCTTCGTTGCCCCAAAGATCGCTGCGATACCGACTCCGATGAGTACGAATGAAATGACGATGGCAGCGGAGAAAACTGTGGCGAGGACGATTGGACGTCCACCCTGACGTTCGTTCTGTTTCAGGAAAAAGCTGACGGTGATTGGCACCATGGGAAAGACACAGGGTGTCAGCAACGCCACGAGTGCCGCTCCGACTGCGGTAATCAAGAAAACAAACAGTCCTTTATCCTGCGGTCGGGCACCGTGCTTTTGTTCAACCTCAACAGCCGCTGGTTCCTGAAAGAAGTCGATGTGCGCCGGGGGTTCAATGTCATCGCTGGTGACGCCAAGGGTAAACGATTCCTTGCGCGGTGGCAGGCAACTGTCTTTGCAGGTTTGATAGGTAATCGATCCTTCGACACCAAATGCACGCGGACGGGTATCGGGTAATACCTCAAATTCCTGAACCCAGCTTACTTCTTGATGATAGACTTCTTGCCGAAGTATCCGCGTTCCTTCGTCAATTTCTTTGATTTCGGGTGGGCGATCGGGAACGAGGCCTTTACCAATTGTCTTTAGTCCATAAACCTTGTCCAAAACAATTTCTGTCGCTGTTCCCCCTTCACCTTCGAACGTAGTCGAGAACGTATGCCACTCAGGATCGAGAGCCACGGTGATTCTTAGCTTGACCGTTTTGCCAGCAGATGACTTTGTAGGAGCCAATTGAAAACGCAACTCGACCGGGTTCGTCTTTCCTTTCTTCGGACGTTTCGTGAACTTGTACGGAACCGCTGGGACTTCCGCTTTGTTTGCTACCGTACCGTTCGAAACAAGGGTGGCATGCAGCTTCGCTGCGGGTTTGATCAAATGGCATTCACCACCCGGTCCTTCAGAACAATACTGTCCTTCAAGCTCCAGATCGATGACGACTTTTTCGATCTCAGCGGTTGGCTCGATACGAAACTTTTTTGTCCATGATACGTCGCCGTGAAACTTGGAAAGCTTTTGATTGAAATCAGGGTCATGTTTGGTCTCGGGTGGTCGATCTGACTGGTATTCAGAATCAACCGCCTCTAGACCCACAGATTTCACTGTCGCGATTTGAGTCCGTCCGCCAAAGTCACCGGTGGTGGCGTAGATATAGGTTCCAGGTGGCAGCTTCGCAGTGATTGTCAGGAGGACTTCGTCCCCTGGCTTTGCATCTGATGGCGTTAAGGTCGCGTTGAAGACCGGCTTCTCAAATGACTTTGGAGCAAGTGAGCCACCCAGGAGATCTTCGAACTGCGACGATTGTGCATCGACAGAGCCAACTAGTCCCCAAGTGACGATCAACAGAGACGCTAGCCGACTTACGGAGTTATACCGAATGTGGAAATCCTTCGACGAACAGACCATCGTTTGCATCCTGCGAAACTTTGTAAACAGAAACGTAGGCCGAAATCTCGGTAGAGACATTACGACTAAATGCTTGTAACCGTTGGTTCGCATCTTAACCGCAGGTCGGTCTTTGCCCAACGTGAGTTTGATCGCTGGCTGCCAAAATTCAATATTGGCGAAAAATCCAACATAAGGTATGCGACTTACGTAAGTTCGTGAATGTCGAAAGCGCAATCAAGTACCACATTCAAATCCACGTTTCGGGCTTCTTCCATGCCGTAAACACCGTGCTGACAATAAATAGAACAAAGCTGGCGGCATTTAGTGGAGCGGGCAAGATGCAAAACCCGAGAACTCCAAGCACTGCTGTGACAATTGGCAAAAGGTGAACCAACCGACGAATCCCTGACGTATGGCGAAGCGAGAACAGTATCGTAGTTCCGACCAATAGCCACGCCGCTGTCCAGGCAAGACCCATCGCCCAGCGGATCGACTCTCGTGGTCGAATGTCGAGTGCAAGTTTCGGGTCGCCTCCGGCTTTTGTGAAGACGAGCTTACGACCTGAAACCGGCAGGTTGATCCCTAGAGATAGGCCACCCGGCTGTTTCCATGCTGGTGCAGCGTTGGCGCCAAGATTGCTGTTTTGGATTTCTCCACCCAGAGAAATACCGTGTTCAGCCGTCTGACGATTGTCTTGAGCAAGTTGTCCGGCCGGCGTACCCCATGGCGCATTTGGGGGAACTTGAAAGCTAAAACGAGAGGAAGACGTAATCGGGGCAGGTGACGAATCGGCTCGTGGTTGATTCAGAGTCCCTGAATTATCCCGAACATATCGATACCCAATTCCAGCCCCCGATCCAGGCATGGGTGAACGACCCATGCCACCTCCGCCCCCACCCATGGCTCCATTTCGTGTGGAGCTATTACCGACATAGTCAGATTCAAAACTCAGTGCTGGATTCGATGACTGCGGGGCGGCCGATGGGCTATCACGATTCCATAGCGTGCCGTTCCCGAAGTTTTCAGTTAAGTTCATGGTGTTCGATGATCCGTCACCATTATTCATGTAGCCTCCGAAAAGGTTGCCCTGTTGCCCAGGCTGTACCACCTGTTGGGGTATCACTCGGTTTTGTCGAAGAGTGTTATTGTTTGTGACGGTCGTATTCAATTCATCGATATTGATTCCGTTCGACATACGGAGTTGCGCTCGGTTTCCTTTATTGTTACCTGCTTCATTCGATGGTTTTGACGATTTTGAATTATCGGCCAGTGAATCCTTTCTGCCTGAAGTCTGTGATCTACCCTCTTTTTTCGATTCGGCGACCGGTTCACCATCCTGAATGCCCAAGCCGAAATTGAAGTTTCCGTCAGACAACGAATCGTCGGCTATGGAAATGAGTTGTCCACCGTTGGAATTAAACACCGCCAACTGTTGATCGTTGACGATCGCAGCACCTTCCGCCAGACCCTCAGTCTGAATGTAGTTTAATCCTTGCGTAGCTGCGGGATTATTCGTTTTCGATAGATATTCGTTTGTCTTCTGGCTTTCTTCACGGGCAAGCCTTTCCACTTCCGACAGCCGCTTCATTACCTCGGCTTTGTTCTTGGCAAATTCGGCACCGCTTGAACTGTCGCTATAGATTTGCAGAGCCTTGCTTAACTGATTCAAGTTGTCTGCCGCGACTCCAAGTTGTTTCAGGTTATTCCGCGTTTGAAGTCGACGATTGCTTTCGCGGATTTGTTCGAAGAATCCCAACAGTTCACCCGCCTCTTGAAGTACCGCATTCCCGTACAGACTGTCCGAGCCATCCGATAGTGACAAATTGTGTTTGGCGGTCGAATGGGCCGCCTGTGCATCAAGATCCTCGGGCAGATAAACCGTCCAGCGGGTTCTGGCGACGGGGATACCATAATCGGCATCCTCCTGTTGGCTGATAATTTGAGGTGCAGGAACAGAAAATTCTTCACGGGTCAGTGGTACAGATTCCGGTAATGGACCGGAAAGTCGGCCGCGCCAGACGATTTTGACGAGAAACGATAGGCTGGCAGCACTGGTCTTGGGTAGTGCAATCAAGTGTGCGGAGGCCCCATTCAGCGAGGGGAGTTTGGTTGTGACGGCTCGGGAGGGTTGACCGGCGACAAACACCGACAGCAATTCGGTCCCTTCCGGCATCTTCAACGCCAGGAACTGTCGAGATCGGTTCTTGATCGTGTAAAGGGCCTGAGCCTGGTATGTCCCGTCGCGACTGAGGACCGTCGTCAGATCGGCGATGTTGACCGATGCGGGGGCACTCGCCTGTTGAGCGAATGTATGCAGCGACCATCTGGGGGCTGTGAGAAGCGATTTGACTCGAACGAGCTCTGTGGCTTGATCAACAAACTCTTGCCCGATAATCACAGGAAGGTCTTCACGCTGGACGGATTCCACCAGCGAGGGATCGACGGACGAAAGTTGGCCGAGCGACGAATTGATCAGAAGAACGTACTGCCGCTGTGATTCCACCGCTTTTTGTTCGTGCTCAAATACGATCGCCGGGGCGAGGACTTCGGTTGTTGCAGGAGGAAGTGTTGTCGTTGCCGTCGCAAAGTACTTGCCGCTAACGGGCGATCGCAGATGGATCGTCCAGCGCGTTCGGTTGTTCCCCGCATCAATATGCGTTGCTTCGCGGATTCCTGTCCCCTGAAAGTCGAGCTTTCCCGCGAGCCAATCGGGGGTCGTCAATGTCAACGTGTCTGTCTTTGCCACATCGATCTGCCACTGAAGTGCCAGCATATAAATGACAGCAACATCAGTCGCGGTGACCATTGACAAGCCGTTTGCCGAAAGCATCGGGGTTGCCTGAGTCAGATTCAGTGCGATCACTGCCGGAGTCGTGCTATTGGACGAGAATGCAAATTGTGCTGGTTGAGCAGAGCGAATCGCACGAACTTCACCACTGACTTGCGTCGCATCCACTTGGCGCCATCCCTCAAATGACTCAAGCGTTCCTTTAAAACCTTCGTCTAACCAGACCGTTGCTTCGGAATCGAGTCGAGTTGCATCAAGTGGTTGTGGAAACTCAATCGATGCTTTTGCATTATTGCGTTGCGTAAACCCGCCCAACACGACTTCCATTAATCCCAGTCGAGGCCCCTTCAGTTCAATCGTCAAGATCGTGCTGTCATCTGTTTTGGCAACGTAATAGTCGCGCAACGCCGTGGCCTGAACATCCAGCAACACGAAGTTTTCTGGTAAAGAGACGGACAGCGACGAGCGTGGTGCTCCCGTCAGGTTGTAACGAAAACGAGTCGTCAATTGCTGTTTGCGAAGCGAGACGAATGCCGCCTGTTGTGACGTGATATGTGTCTGCGACTCCAGTCGAGTCGCTCTCAGGTTTAATGTGAATGGTCGCTTCGAAAATCGATACGCCAACTGAGGTGCCACATTGGGACGGCTGATTGGAATCTGCGTCGCAAACTTATCGCCATCAATTTGTGACAGTGACTCAACCTGCTCCGCCCGGATCGAGAATTGATTCCCGGCGAAGACTGCGATCTGACCAATTTCATTGGTGATTTCCAGCGGAGCGATCTGAGGAATAGCGATTACCTGCGGATCGGTGCCAACTTTGACATCAAGAAATGTTTCAATGGTCAGTCGAGTCTGATCGGTGACATTACGTCGGAAGATAACTCGTAACTTGCGTGCCGCTCCCTCGCCCTGTAGTTCCCAGCCACCGACGTCCGGCCCGTTAACTGCTTGTAATCGCAGGGTGTCGGGCAGCGTGAAAGAGGTATCCGCGATCCCACCCTGGCGAACGCGGTATGAGAATCCATGACTGACTGATGTTCCTGCATCAGTTAAAGTAATCGCTTCAACAGAATCAACGTGAATGACGGCAGTCGCTGCGCCTTGGGCTTGCGGCGGTTGCCATGCGACGGCCACGTCACCACCTTTGTCGATTGAGAATTCCACTGACTGCAATTCGTTCTGACTCACACGACGAAAAATCGTTGACGAACCATTCACCCTCACGGACAAATTTTTGCCTGGAAGTTCAAACACCAGCTTACCTGCAGGAACAGGCAACAGTGGAAGTGAGAATGAACCTGTCGTTCCGGACAGCTTGGCGGGGACGCCGAAAATGAAGTCGATGACGTGCAAGCCGGGTTTTGTAATCGCGACCTTAAAACAACCCGCGTTGGTGATCAATGCTGATGTTTGGCCGTTAAGCTTGACTTCACGCGCAGCGACCTGGCCAACGGGCAGGTCGACGAGCAATTGACCGTCCACAAAGCTTTTGACAGCATAACGAGCGGTGACTTCGATCATCGCTCCTTCGGGATTTTTTTCGTTCGCGACAAGTTTTACCGCATACATCGCTTCAAAAATCCCGCCGGCTTGTGGTGCGGGTTGTTTCGAAACCTTATCGGGGTTGGCGAGTCGATAGAGTTGCAGAAATTGCTCATGTGAAAGGAAAACCCGCTCAGACGCGAGTGGTTCGGTTCCCGCATCAAACGGGACGATCAGTGTCGTGGTCGGCTTCAGTTCGGCAACCGCTTGTCCGTTCGCATTTGATTTTTCCGTATTCGGTTTTTCTCCCTGGGCATATGCGGTATGCGAGATGAGAAACATCATCGCCAACGCCGTCGTTGTTGTTGGGAGTTTTAGCCCTACCAGGCGCGGGCAGCGGTACGCACAGCAATGAACACAGCCACAAATTAGCCAAGAAACGATTGATATCAGGGTTCCAACGAACAGGCCATCCAGGTTCGGTTGCCAGCTCATGGGAGCAAACGGCAACAGAGCGATTGGAATGATCAGCCCCATTGTGGCGAATCCCACCTTGGTTGCGGTCGAAGCCCGTCGCAGAAACCAACCGATCGTTCCAATCAGTGCGATGACAAAGATTCGCAGTGCTCCCCCGGAATTCCGGTCAATGTAGTCGACTTCCAATGGAATACCGTTCGTCGATGTATCGGCACCAACATAATGAAAATTCTTGACTCGGCTTCCCGCTGGCGGAACGAAATCGATCGCCAGCGAAAGAAGTCCTAAGTCTCGAGTATTTTTCGTTCCCTTCAAGTTCTGGCCTTGATCGATGTTGAGACTTAGTTGCTGTTCAAAAGGGGCTACTTCACCTTCTTCTGCCGCCGGTTGTTGGGCAACATCCATGTGATCCATTAACCCATCTACTGGTCCGTTTATGTCTCTTGGATTTCCATTGAGTTGCATGTTCATGACACCAGGTCCAGGTCCGTCAACCATCGGTCCAGGCCGATTCATCATCGCAGCAGGCGGAGGCATCACTGACCCAAAAGGTGCGGTTGCTAACGGTGCTTCTGGAGCCATCGGATGATTCCGAACCGTATGTGATTTCAGCGCAACATTGTCCTGCAATCCTTCCAACTTCCGCGACTCATCTGTCGCTGGTGCGGGGGACTTTTTCGAAAGTGCTTGCATTCTCTTCAGTCGCTGGAAGTTCGTTTTTTCATCGCGGTCCATGATCGGGGATTTGTCATATCGCTCCAAGACGGAATCTTCGTCGAGATAATAGTGCTCTGGAAGAGTTGAGGTTGTTTCCCCGTCGCCCCGATTCGCCCGCTCAAGCTCCCTCATTTTCATATCGTTTTTGAGCTGAGTCCGACGTGAGGACTCTCTCGCTTGCTGCACTGCTGGAAGCATTAGCGGAACGATCATGGCGAAGATCAGGATCATGACGAACAGAGTCACCACCACCTGCTTTTTTCGATAACTGTAAGTTAACAGTGCGATTACACCGATCGTTATGATCACTGCCAATAACTGCCAACCAAGATCGACCAGCGTCGGAACTCGCAGATCCGAATTCCATGTTGACAAGAAGCTTGTTCGATCAAGTGGTTGTCGCGGTTCCAACGGGCTGTGACTGCCAATCAATCGAGTTTCTGCAGGATAATGAAGATCCCATTTTTGCTCCAGAACTTCGACCGGCAAAGCCGTTCGCTGGCCTGATTCGACCGTCAACGAGGGAGGGGTCTGCTTCACTGTACCAAGCTGCGAATTGGTCGCGACTGCGGATCGATAGAACAATTGCAATGTTCGCAAGCCACCAGCAGTCTGCGGCGAAGGTGTATCTGTCGCCGGCAATGGGATGAGGTAGACGTCGCCACTTCGCCGAATTTCCACCGGATGGCCATCAACCAGAGTTGCCCACAGCGTTGAGCCGTTTGGTAGCGTCACATGCAGTCCCTGAACGCCAACAATGCTTAGCTGAAACGTTGCGCGATGCTGAAGTTCGCCGGTCCCACCAAGGATTGTCGATATTTCCAGTAACGGACAGATGGCTGTCGGAACGGGAAGCTTTTCGAATTTCTGCTCGCTCAGCGTCAGAACGGCACCGGGTGACGGAGCACGGTGTACCGCGACGATTCGTTCTTTTGGTTGGTAAAAGACGTTTGGCAGGTCGAGTGGATCGACTTCAGGAAGAGCAGTTCCACCCGCATCCGTCGCTGTAATCGTTAATCGTTGTTCGCCCCCCGCCTCAACTGCCAGGTATCCATTCTGGCGTTCCGCATCGATAAACCGACACTGTGTTACGATGAAATCTTTCGACTCGCCACGTGGTAATTCAATATCGCAGACAACCAAAGCCTGCCCTCGCAATCGCTGTTCGAAATGCAACGTCCAGACCCGTTCACCATTCTGTGGGGCTGCCGCTTTCTGTTCGATGATCCGAGGGCTGGGGCATTCGAATCGCAGTGCCGAGCCTGCTGATTCCGGCAGCGCGACGTTGATCGTTCGGATTCCGCCACCCTGAACTTCGATCACGCTTTGTATGAACGTGTGAAACGTCTGCGGATCAATTCGCCCAAACGTCACGGTTTGTGCCGCAATTCTTGACGGCTTGCGAGTGATCTTCAGCTTGCCTGAATACCGTGTATCCTGTGATTGAAACCGCAATCGCTCGAACGCCGCTTTCAATGGTTGTGGGTCCAGACCCGTCAGATCGAACGCTTCGAGGTCAAGGTCGTCGTCACCACGAATCACAAACGCTCCTTCCGAGAGACTCGATTGCGGCAAGAACAATTCAGGCAGGTTGACGGTGATCGGTTCCGCTTCCACGGGCCAGCCTTCGACGTCACGCCGCAAGGCCAGACGGATCTGGCCGCTGGTCTCTGCTGCCAGTGGTGGATCCAGCAGAATCCGTAATTGATTTGTACCCGGCTGATCCAGGCTGACCATCTGCCACTTCAGTGGTTGATTGTCCCTCAGAATCGTCAGCACCTGCCACTCAGCGGGCAAGCGAATGTCGAGTTCAAACAGAGAGGCGAAATGAGTCTCGATCGTGAGGGCTGCCTGTAGCTCAAGTCCAGTCGTGTTGACGTCCAATACAGCAGCGACCGCCGATTGAACTTCGCGTTCTTTAGGTTGCGTCGTCAATCGCAAGTAGAAGTCAGATTGCCAGATATCAAACCGAAGTGATTCGGATGCATTTACCTGGGACACGTCATCAGGCATATCCGCAGCAGGCTTTTGTTCTTGAGTGGCCCGACGCACCCCGGCTGATTCATCGACACGCACACGAACGCCCGCTGGATACTGGATGACAACTTGGCCGATGTGTGAAGTCACTCCTACGATCTGCAGCGGCGGGACCGTCCAGGCCGCTCCGCTTTCAACGGCCATGA
The DNA here is from genome assembly GCA_903904835.1 of uncultured Schlesneria sp. Taxonomy (GTDB): domain Bacteria; phylum Planctomycetota; class Planctomycetia; order Planctomycetales; family Planctomycetaceae; genus Schlesneria. Next base: position 68,368 of record CAIVEI010000058.1, read on the forward strand.
CTCCTTTGAACGAGATTTTTCTCGCTCCGTCGAATGCCTGCCCGAACGTCAGCGAGATATTTGTTCGCTGCGTGTCATTCGGGTCATCTGACAATTCCCAACTTTCCAGCCCGGTTGATTCCACGTCCGCAATTTCAAGGTATCTGGGCACTGAAAACGATAGCCGATCGACCGGCTTGCCAAAGATTTGCAAAGTTGTCAGCGCGTGCCACGTCACCTCGCCGGGAGCAACATGTAGGCCGTATCCGGTTGAAGCGAACGTCAGCGAATCGGCTGCATTTTCAGCGGCGCGGTCGGTAATACGTAATTGGATTCCGCCGGTCCCGCCAATGGCAATTTTATAATCGGCGACTTGATCAAGCGGAGCCGGGCGTTCCAGTTGTAAATTGCCGATCAACAAGCGTTTCCCGGCGGGCAACGATAACGTCAGCGTTCCGCTGGGTGCTCGTAGTAACGAGAATGCGGCAACCTGATCGCTCCCTAGCGCATTGAGTTCGGTCGAGAGCTGCAGCTTGAGAGAATGTTTTCCCCGCGTGTCCGTAAACAGAGAGACCGATCCATCCGTATGCCGCCCGACAAGCGCCGGAGCGTCGTCAACGAGAACCTGTTCCAGTGACAGCCGCTGCAAGGCAAATCGCGACTCACGCCATTCGTCGTCGAACTGAGTCAACTCGGCAGTCACCGAAAGCAGCAACTGGTCGCCGACGATTTGTGCGGCGTAATCGGCACTCGTTAAAACGACGGCAATCCCGGCAGGAACGGCGTTCTTTTCGGCATTCGCCTTCGCTTGTGTCAGCAACACATCAAACTTGGCTCGGGGCAGCAACACCCCTTGTTTGTCCCGTTCGATGATCACATCAAGATCTTCAACCGGAACAAAGACCCGCCGTGCTTCGGTCAGGTCGGTCACCAGATCACGTAATTGAGCCTGTGCGAGCATCGGTGATGCGGACGCGAAAAGCAGCACCGCCATCAGCCATCGAGAATATTGTGTGTTCATAAGAAACCTCGTAGCCGAGGAATGGTGTTCGTTGAGTTGATCGATGTTACGAGGGTGTGGCGACTGCCGGTGGCGGTTCCGCTGGGGGCGGTGTCGTCGTCGGCGGCTCGACCGTCGAAACGAGCGAGGGCTTCAAACTCAATAAGCCATGAATTAACCAGATCGCGATGAGTGCTCCCAGCCCGTACGAGGCGACCTGCAGGCCATTAAGAATCAGGTCGTAATCCTTCAGGGCATAGGCACAGGCAGTAAAAAGCCCAAGGATGACCAGCGTCAACTTGTTGTCCCATGACGTGTTTCGCAGGATCAGGGCAATCAAAACCAGGGCACCGCTGACGATCCATGTATAAAACGGCAGATGCCACCAGCCGACTTCGATCTGCTTACTTCCACCAAGGTTCATGTACTGAAACCATTTTCCTTCCGTCGGAAAATCAAAGATTCCGCCGGTGTCATGTCCGATCCAGGCGTCGAGATTCTGTTCGCCAAACGTTGAACTGGATCGACCCAGAATGGATTCACGCAGACTTGTCCTTGTCTGGACACTGAAATTCTGCTGAATCCGGTTTCCTTCCTTAATGGTCGGAGTGCCGATAAGCGAATACTCAGGTGGGACCCAGATTTTGGTGTAGAGCTGTTGCACCGCGACACCAGCGTTTCCATCACCTCCAATGACTGGCAGGCGGGCGAGTAGCTTTCCGCCTGCATTGGCGAAGGGAGCGGGATTGAATGAATGGCGGAAGACGAGAGACAGCGTAAATGGTTCGTCAGAAGACTTCGTACGTGCGACACTGATGAAGTACGAGATCCAGCCCTTATCCCCCTTGATATCTGCTTTTTCGAGTGCGGTCTGTTTACGGTCAACAAACACTCCAAGCACATCCACGTTCTCTGGAAGATCAATCCGAAGTCGCTGACGTTCGCTTGACTTCAGCACGTACCTGCAGCGGTAAATGCCGACACCCGCACGATCCAGGACCATTTCGACCAGGGCCTTGCTGACAACTGTTTCAATCACGCCCTGGATATCGTATTTGCTCGATGAGAGGTCAATTTTCGCCGGTTGCTTGAAGTACCGGAATGCGACGAATCCGTCCTGAGCGAGGTTCTGTAATTCCCGAACATCAATCGGTTCGACATCGCCACCGCTCGCCGTGGCCGAAACGGACAATGCTCGATCCTTGAGCACCGTGATTTCGCCGATTGTCCGCGATAATCTGATGTCCCGTTTTCCCTGAGGACCGTCGGTCTTGTCATACGGATCGATGGCCTGGATCGCTTCAATCGTGGCAGACTCTTTATTAACTCCCTCGCCCGCAGTCGGCATAAGGTCATACTTGATTTCAAACGACTGCGTTCCAAGAACATCGCGCGGCATCACGACCGTACATGTCACCCAGCCATCAACTGCCAGACTCTTTTTGATCGGAGGCGACGACCCGTCGGTGGTTGATGTGAGTTGCAGTCGATCAGCAACCGCTTCCGGAGCCAAGAATCGAAAGGTATCGATCCCTGCGTATTCAATGATGTAGGTCAGTTGAGTCGTGACTTGAACTTGCCCCTGTTTGACATTCGCTCGGGTTCCCGCCACTGCGGTCAGTCGAGTCGATTTGCGAACGGTTCGAACGGGAATCTCGATCGGTCGTCGGTTAAACAACCACGACGAAACCAGCCGTGCATTCGGGACAACTTCGGGTTGAGGTGCGGGGTCACGTTGAACTGAAACAAGCTTTTCGTCATCAGTGTTCACTTCAATCGCTTCCGGAGCGTAAATCTGAACTTTGCCATTCTCAAGTTCGGTCCCAAATGGTTCCAGCAGCGGCAATAACTGGTCTGTCTTCTCGGCGGCGGGGTCCAGAGTACGGGTCGAAGTGACCACCAGCGACAGCGTGCCTGATGTCTTTTCCCGCAGGCTGACTGTCAGCAATGTTTTGTCGGATGAGACATAGAATTGCTTCATCTTGTCGCAAACGACGTTCTCGATCGTCAGCTCTTCCGGCAGTTTGAACTTCAATTCGAACACTCCGGCACGGTCGATCGTATAATTTAAAATCGACCTGAGTCGAAGCTGATCGTCTCGAAAGACCAGTTGCGATGCATGGTCGACGATCAAGCGTGGTTCGACCGGCTTCGAAAGGAGTTTTAAGCGAAGCGAGGGATTGTAATAGTTGTAATACAAGGCTCCAGGACGTCTGATTTTTGGATCGATATCACCTTCCGCCACTCGTAGAAGCCCACGTTGTTCTTCAACGGTTAAAGTCAACTCACTTCCCGCCTTCACCGCGATTTGGCCGCTTTCACGAATGACATCCATCGCATGAATGCCGAACGCAGTCGCTCCATCTTGACCGGCAACATCAAATGCCTCAACCGGTGCCGCCCGTTCTGTATGAACGCCAAGTTGAACTTTGCCATCGGCACGACTGAGAAGCTCGACAGTGACAATCTGCTGATTCTCTTCGTCAACGGCCTTCCACTCTTTGACCTTTGCGTCGGAGGTGACGTCAAGAATCCGATGCCCTTTCGGAACGGCAAGTTTGAACTTTTCCAATTGACCTCGAAGGATTTCGTATGTCAACCAGGTATCCGTGTGAATCAGCCCGTCTTCCACGGTCACCAGCGTGTGGTTTGTGACGCTGGCGAGCAATTCCATATCGGGCTTCGTTCCGACCCGAGGATGCCAGCGGACCGAGATTTTTTCGGTCGAACCGATGGTTGCTTTAATTTTCGATTCTTTTGCCGCAACTTCCACCGGCTGAGTGGCCAGTTTTGGTTTCAACTCCATCGTCTGGTCGGCTTCAGGAACCAGCAGCTCAAAATCAGTGATTCCAACCGCGGGGACGTCCAGTTCCAGACTTTTCCCCTCAGGAGCGGTCCGGACGCGCGCGGTCAATTCGAGCGAAATCTTGTGCTCGCCAGCAGTTGGCAAAAGTAATGAATAAGTTCCGTTTCCCGTACCACGCAGCAGGACTTTTCCCGTATCGGATGTCAGCTTGCCGATCGCGGCTTCGCCGAATTTGACCGGAATCTCAGCCCACCCTTTTTCCAGAACCTGAACGACAAACGTCGCCGAGATTTGAGCGACATCTTTTTCCACCTTCCCTGAGTAGCTGGCTGAAGAAATCAACCCAGAAACGGGTGGGTGATCCGGTTTCCGTAGGCCGTCTCCGAACGCCTTCTCCCAAAGCTTGATGTAATCCGCATAGGGGACAAGAACGGAACCATCTGGTTTCTCAAAAACCGCCTTTAAGTTCTTAAACGGCATATAGATCAACCGCTCGGGTGGCTTTTCCTTCTCCGTGTTTCCCCCATTTTGGGACCAAGCGGGACTGGTCAGAAGACAGAATGTGACACACAGATTTGCCGCAAGTCTGTAATATCGTGTTGTTTGCATAGGCCTGTCCTACTGTTCCTGCTGCTGCAAGTCGCTAAGCAGCACCATAATTCGGGTGGTTCCCGTTATATAGGGTAACTTCAGCAGATAGGGAGGTTGGTGTCGAGTCTGACGATTCGGAAAACCGCTCAAAATCGGCGAGAGAACGGGATCATCCGCATCAGCTAAACTGAGTATACGATTCGACGCAACAAGTGTCGGGAAAACTCCCAATTTTGTCTGAATCATCCGAAAATCTGAGATCTAGGTTCAAGTCACACACAAAAGGCACATTCGCATTCGGTCTTCCGGCAGCAGGTTGGGCGTTCCCTTACTTGGTTTTTGCAGAGATATGCCACTGCGAGTTCGTTTTTGGGCATGTCTTTCTCTTTGCACGGAAGTCGTTGCGAAGCTGCTGTTTCCCTGTCCACCTTAGAAACACTGGTATTTCATTCTGGCGCCGTCAAAAAACTTTGTGGCTGCGCCTTACTTATCGACCATCAGGTCAATTGTTTCACGAAGAAAAGCTGCCTGACCCACGATCGAAAGGCCCAAGGGTGTATGCATGGTCCTCTCTTCAAACGGTAAAGTCGATCGGTCGGTCTGTCGATGCATCCCCAAAACAATTCCAACAACAAGCAGTCGATCGTTAACAAGCATCGCAACAGGAGCTCCACTGTCTCCACCAAATGCTCGATAGTCGATGAGCATCGTTTTCGTCGATTTGACCGGGGTTAACGGGTGCGAAGCAATCGATCCTTTCCTCAGGACTGGCCATCCCGCTTCGTTGGCTTCCAGTTTGGCCGGGTAGCACGGGATCCAGGTGTCCCGTCCCACTCGAACCGTTTTCTCCACGACATGGGCTTCATTCGCGATTTGTTCGATGGAAATCGGTTTTGCCGCGGCTTTTTCAGGTAAATCGATAAAAATTGTCGCGATATCGACATCAGGATGACGGGTCCACAGCGGTTTCCCTTCATTTCGAACCGTAATTGTCATTGGCAAACGGGAATAGACGTGGCCTTCGTTTTCTTCCCGCAAAAACAATTCACAGCTATTTCCCGCCATCTGTTCCATAACGTGCGCGGCAGTCGCAAGGATCACTCGGCGAGGGTTTGTGGCATCGATTTCTTTGGTCGAGATCAAAAAACAAGTGCCCGAATGCTCTCGATCAGCGATACGAAAAGTCGCCTGAAGTAATTCTTCGACAGGATCGTCTGCGAGAGATTCGCGATTGACGAGAATCAAAAAAAGTACAATCAGCTTCTGAGTGATTCGTACAGTCATCAAACGAGCCTCTGTGCGTTGAATAAGTAATTGCGAATCCTGCTGCACATTACGTTCTCATTCCAGAAACAGACAAGAGTGATTTCGTTCTTGAACCTCGTCACTTCGTCGGTCATTTCGATGTTTTTCCGGCCGAAGTGTTCAAACACTGTCGGCTCAACTGCTGCGCCTATATGAAATGTGAGAATTGCGTCAGATGGTATCCCTTGCAACGTTGCAGCGGGTTGTGTTAGGGTCGAAGATTGTGCATCGTGTGCCAATCCTGATGCAGTCGAGCCGGTCGGCGTCAGCCCCTCGATTCTTCTTCCATGTTCAGAGTGAATCTGGCAACTGGACGTAAAAGAATCCCAGGGCTAACGCCGGAGCGCTCGCGTGTTTCGGTACGTTTGTCCTTCTGATGAAAGAGTCACCAGTCAATATGCATAATGTTACTCTTATTCCAGGCGATGGTGTCGGTCCTGAGATTGCCGAAGCAACCCGACGATGCGTGGAAGCTACCGGCGTTAAAATCAGTTGGGATGTCCAGGAATGTGGTATCGAAGTGATCGAGAAAGTCGGCAAAGTACCCGATTCCGTTCTCGCCTCGATTCGTAAAAATAAGGTCGCTCTGAAGGCCCCGATCACGACCCCAATCGGTAAAGGATTTCGTTCGGTCAACGTCTTCCTCCGTCAAGAGCTCGGTTTGTATGCCTGCCTTCGTCCGTGCAAAAGTTTCCCAGGGGTCCGAACCTATTTCAGCGATTCTAACGTCAACCTCGTTGTCGTTCGCGAAAATACCGAAGACCTCTACGCAGGGGTCGAGTTCCAGGCTGGACTCCCCGCTACTGCTGAATTGATCCAGGCGATCAACAAGGCTGCCACAGGCAAAAAAATCACGACGGGTCTGGAAACCACCGGGATCAGCATCAAGCCAATTTCGACGGAAGGGACTCGAAATATTGCGAATTTTGCGTTTGATTACGCCGTTAAACATGGTCGAAAGTCGGTGACCTCCGTCTGTAAGGCGAACATCATGAAGTTCACCGATGGCCTGTGGTACGACGAATCCCGTGCGGTGGCCGCTTCGTATCAAGCGAAATTCGAACAGCCAGAATTGAAAACAAAATCTGATCCGACGCTCGATGGCAAAGTGCCGGATGGTAGCAATGTCGCGTACATGGAACGTCTGATCGACAACATGTGCATGCAACTTGTGCAGAAGCCAGAATTGTACGACGTGATCCTGCTTCCAAACCTTTACGGCGACATTCTCAGTGACTTGTGTGCCGGCCTGGTCGGGGGGCTTGGAGTCGCACCAGGCGCCAACTACGGTGCTGATTCTGCGATCTTCGAAGCGACACATGGCAGTGCTCCAAAGTATAAAGGTCAAAACAAGGTCAATCCGACTGCACTCATTCTTTCTGCAAAACTGATGCTTGAACATCTCGGTGAACAGAAAGCAGCCGATCGACTCGAAGCTGCGGTCGCGAGTGTCATCTCGGAAGGGAAAGACGTTACCTACGACCTCAAGCCACACCGCACCGATCCAACCGCAGTTGGCACCAGCCAAATGGCCGACGCAATCTGCAAGAAGGTCGCCGAGTTGGCGTGATTCACGCGAGAAGATCGAGAGATACGCGGCGTAAGCCGTCGAACTCTCTGGGGTTGATAAGACGGTCGGGCGTACAAATTTCAAAATTGGCCGCCCGACCTCTGTTTTGACAGGCGATCTTTTGATCGGCCAATTTTGAAATTTGTACGCCCGACCACAGCAGCCCGAGTCGCTGAATGGATGAAGCCGCTCTGCACGAATTGCTCTCGGGACGCCGTCGCGATGTCGCCGCGAGACTGCTCCGGTGCGGTCTTGAAGTTGCCTCATGGGGTTATGCCTCTGTCATGAGCTTGCGGAATCTGGCCTACACCCGGAAATGGCTGCAGGTTCATCGAGTTTCTGTCCCCGTCATCAGCCTTGGTAATATTACGACCGGCGGAACCGGCAAAACCCCCCTGGCAGCATGGTTAGCGAATTGGTTGATCTCTCAGGGTCGTAAGCCGGGATTACTTAGCCGAGGCTATCGAACACTCAAACAGGGCCCTCATTCTGAGCCTGTCGCAAACGCCAATCAGGGTATCTTCCTCGAAAATTCTCTACCTGGTGGCATGCCTCAGCGCGCGACTGATACTCCTGTTCTGAACCCATCATGCGACGCGCATGAACCCCCTGCGGGGGCGGCGGGTAATGATGAGAAGATGGTTTTGGATCGGCTTTGCCCGGGGGTTCCGCATCTTCAACAGCGGAACCGAGTGAATTCGGCTTGCAAGGCGATTGCCGAGTTTGGTTGTAATGTGCTGTTGCTGGACGATGGTTTTCAACATCGCCGACTGCATCGCGATCTCGATCTGGTTCTTGTTGATGCATTGAAGCCGTGGGGTTATGGCCATGTGTTGCCTCGAGGGTTATTGCGTGAGTCGATAAGTGGTTTACGTCGAGCTGACCTGGTTGTCATTACCCGGGCCGATCAATGTTCGCCGGATCAGCTTCAGTCGTTACGCGATGATTTACGTCGGATTCGAGGTCGCGATGATTGCGTTGAAGTCGCGTTCAAACCGACTCGTCTGGTCGATGTGAACTGGCAACCGCATGCATTAAGTTCTGTTGTTGGTAAGAAAGCGTTTGCATTTTGCGGAATCGGCAATCCTGACGGCTTTCGTAAGACGGTAAGTTCACTCGGGGTGACCTGTCATCTGATTCAAGAATTTCCCGATCACCATCACTATCAGGCCAATGACCTTGAAAAACTGGCAAAGACTGCGCGTGAGCATTCGGTTGATGTTGTTTTCATAACGCAGAAGGACATCGTGAAGATTTCGGCAGACGCCTGGAACGGACCGCCGCTATTCGCCGTCGAGATTGGCGTCGAATTGATCCGTGGCCGCGAGTTGCTGGAGACTCGTTTACGGAGAACGCTGAATTCGTAAGCCTTCGGGGACATACCATTTCTCGATTCGATCGAATAAGCCCTGTATCACGATTGCCAGCACGGCAGCAGGAATCGCTCCTTGCAGGATCATGCTGTGATTATTGAGTCTCACTCCATTGAGGATTGGTTCGCCGTAACCACCGGCGCCGATCAGCACCCCAATCGTCGCGGTTCCGACATTAATCACCGCTGCCGTTTTGATTCCTGCCAGTATCATCGGCGAGGCCAGTGGAAGTTCTAGTAATCTCAGTCTCGCAAATGGTTTTAAGCCCAGGACAGCGGCAGACTCTTGCAATGAATGAGGAATGCTGGTCAGACCCTGATATGTGTTACGCACGATTGGCAATAGACTGTAGAGGAACAACGCGGCAATCGCTGGCCAGAATCCAATTCCCAATAGCGGAATCATAAAGACCAGAATGGCCATCGACGGGATCGTCTGCATCACACCGATCACACCCAGGATGATATGACCGAACTTGGGTCGTTTGGCCGCCGCGATTCCCAAAGGGATCGCCACGATGACTGCGGCCACGAGTGACAACGTTACCAGTTGCAGATGGTCCCGTGTGTTTCTCAACAGATCCCAAAACAGACGGTGGCTGGTCTTTTCCGGTGCGATCGCAATTTGAAGGCGGTCTCTTAACGCGGTCGAGGCGACCTGTCGTTCCGATTGACGGTCGAGTTTCACGCGGGCATTCATTTCAACCATCGAGACATCATCAAAGCGACCTTCCAATTGTCGCCAAGCGTTCACGACATCAGGGTGCTGTTCTTCCATTGCCAATCGATAGAGAATCACACACTGATAAGCCGGAAAGAAACTTCGATCATCTTTGAGGACTCGCAGTTTGTAGAACCGAATGTCGGCGTCGGTTGAATTCAGGTCTGTCACTTGAAGTGTGCCGGATTCCAGGCCGCGATACGCGATGTCGTGGTCCATCCCGATTGGTTCCTGGGGCAGTTGGTATGTTCGTTTCAATCCAATCCAGCCATCTTCGCGGCCTTTGAATTCGTTACTGAAACCAAAGTTCAGTTTCGGATGCTGGGCCAGCTCCGAGATCGTTCGAATCGAAAGCTTTTCCGCCAGATCCTCTTTCATCCCGAGTGCATAAGTGTTGTTAAAACCCAGCTTATTCGTCATGCCAATCCCACGCAGGGCCAGCGCATCCCGCATCCCTCGCTCGTCGCGAATACGTTCTGATTTGAGTATCTCTTGCGTCAGTGTTCCCGTGTAATCGGCGTAGGCATCAATCGATCCGTTTTCAAGAGCCTGGAAGACAATCTGTGTTCCACCCATCGCGGCAAGATGTTTGGATTTGTATCCCGCATGCTCAGCAAGTAACGCCAGCATTTCACCTAGGATGACTCCTTCGGTCAGCGCTTTCGATCCTATCTGGATCGGCTTCGTCTTCGGACCTTCGGCTGAAACGGTGCTCGCGAATAACATTCCCATGATCGTCACCGTCACAGCGAAACGCATCTTCCGGTTGTCATGAAGGTTCATCGATTCAGTCCAAGATTGGGTATTCGCTGTGCCTGGATAAAGTCCGTGACAAATGGGTCGGCGGGTCGGTTCGCAAGATCTTCCAGGGTTCCCTGTTGAACGATTCGACCCTCCTTGAGCAGCACTACATCGTCGCCCAGAAAGTCGGCTTCACCAAGATCGTGCGTCACTAGCAGCACCGTTTTCTGCAACGAACGGAAAATCTCTTTCAGATCGTTTTGCAGGTCGTATCGGACGAGTGGGTCAAGTGCCCCCATCGGTTCATCGAGCAGCATCACTTCCGGGTCCAGCATTAACGCTCGCATGATGCCGACCCGTTGACGTTGACCACCCGACATCTGATGCGGATATCGATTCAAAACGTCGTGGGGAAGCCGCGTGAGATCCGCCAATTCTTCCACGCGAGCGTTGACGCGCGATACCTCCCACCCCAGATGCCCGGCGAGCAGCCCCGCGTTTCCTCGTGCCGTCAGGTGCGGGAACAACCCGCCGTCCTGAAGCACAAAACCGATCTTTTGCCGCAACTTCTGAACGTTGTGCGAGGTCATCACTTCGCCGTCGAAAAATACCTGTCCCTGGTCCGGTGGAATCAATCCCGCTACGACCCGCAACAACGTGCTTTTTCCACAACCGCTGGGGCCAAGCAGTGCCGTCGTTTTCCCCACGGGAATCTCCATCGACATCGGATGCAAGACCACCCTGGTTCCGAATGACTTGGCAATATCAACCAGTCTCAGCATCCCGCCTCCTTCTGTGAGGCGTTAATCGCATCAAGACCAGCCTGGACTTCGTTTTCAATTCGTCGTGTCCACTCGGCGATCGCTCCTCGACCTCCCCGTTCTTTGGGGATTTCGAGCGGTGTGCCAAACCGTACGACAACGCGTCGCGGTCCACGCACATGGGGGTAATCGGCTTTCAACACATCTTCCTCGAACTTGTCGAGTGTTTCGGCAACGCGTTCAATAACCGGCTTTTCCGAGACGTAGTCGCCGGGATAACTGTAAAGCTGAATCACGAAGAACAGATCATCCATGTCATCGTTCAGAGAATCCCTTTGTTCCGCAGTCAAGCCCGTTTGACCCATTTGCACGATGATGTCGCGCCTGGCGTCTCGCACTCGTTCGGGTATCGAATCAGTACCATGTGGCCGACCTTGCTTGTCTTCCAGTCGATCAAGCACATAGTTGGCCAGTCCCCCGATCCGTTCAACAAGTCCGCCATACTGTGGCTGTCCCATGTATTCCATTTCTTTCAGAGTCAGTAGCCCCTCGGCGATCCGGTAGACGCGGGCATCCAAAGCCATGTTCGGTTGCGGACGCCAGTGAAGTGACTGTTCCAGCCGGTTCAGGGTTTCGTTGAGTGACGGCGTCGGATCATTGAGATAAAAGCATTTCAGCGAACAAGGTATGACAATGACTTTACGCGATGCCCGTTTGGACGCCGACAAGGCAATCGCTGCTGCACCATCGCGGAAGGGGCTGACTCGATCACTGTGGTGATAAATGTCCCCTTCCGGAAAGATCACCAGCGGATGACGGCTTTCGCTCAATATTTCAATCGAACGTTTCAGCGCACCGGTATCGCTCGATTCTCGGTCCACGCTGAAGCATCCATGCCGCTGCAGCATCCAGCGTTGAAACGGAGTGCTCATCTGAAACACTTGCCAGGCTGTCATGAAATGAAACGGCAATTGAATGCGATGCGAGGTTTCGATCAGAACATACGAGTCGTAGTGAAATGAATGATTCGGCGTAATCAGTATCCCGGCGCCGTCGTCGATGGCAGCGCGCAAGTGATCGAGTCCCTGGATGTCGATCTGGTCGATCTGCTGTCGCTTCAAATCCCGTTGGATCAATGGCCGCATCCAGCGAACCAGCCACGGGGTCATCCGGGGTTCCCAGGTTCGCGGCGGCGTCTGAAACGGCTGACGATTCATTGCATACAACCACAAGACAGAAATAAAACGTTTTTTCGCTACTTTACCGCGTTACGAATCCCGCAGCGACCGGTTTGGTTTCATGTCACGGAAACACGATCGACCAAACTCGCCATCATCGCTGCTCGTGATCAGCCTGCCAGTCTCAGGCGAGGTCGCGAATCATTTATCACGGTGAAAATCTCAGTCATTATCCATTTTTCGATCAGATCTTCACGTAAACCATTCCCCCGAAAGTTCTTTGAGGTTTTTTCCGCCAAGCAGTACGATCCACCCCGGGCGCAAAGCAGCCCAACGACGTCCCCGTTAAAATTGAGGCCGTTGCTTCCGAGTAACACGCTTTGATTTGGCTTGAATGCTTTCATCTCCCACATGACAACTCACCGCTTAATTAATCGGATTGACTTGAAATGTCGTGATCGATGATTGCCGACTGACGTTGCTCTTCTTCAATCAATACTCCAGGAGGGACAATCACTCGACATCGTTTCCCTTTACCAAAAACGTGCTTGATGACGATCCGCTTGTCGTCAACAACGATTGTAAAGACGGCTCCTTTCACAGTACGAAACTTCATGTTTTCTTCTCTTTCATTTCCAGGTTAAAAAATGGCCAGTACCTGAGTGACGACGAACGGCCGTCGACAGAACCCTGGTTGAACGTGCAATCAAAATTCTTTCACGTCGTAACAGGTCGAAACGAGTGTCAGGCAGTATTGTTTTCCATTCACAATCGTCGTGATGGTGCCCGGCACGAAATGCTCGCCACCCAATGCTGCGTCGATTCGCGGCTCGACGATCTTTCCGTTCTCGTTCGTGGCTTCATCAACAAGCCATTCAGCGAGATCTCGCTTGTGGCGCTGTAACCGCTGCCATTCACGCGAGTCCGATTCACAGAGTTCTGATTGCTTGGCAATCAGTTGCCCTAACTGCTGAACACGCTCGCTAATCTCACCCAGTTTCTGGTGTAGCTGATCTCGTTCAGTGGAAGTTGAAAAAATCATTGGTATTTCAAGTAAATGTGCACGCGGATCTGAGTCGTAATGCCGAATAAGAGTAGTTAATAAAACGCCAACATATAATGATAGTAAACACAAGAAAACATGTCGTCAATACTGTTTTGAAAAATTATTTTGCCGGAAGAGAGAAAATCGACGGTACGGATGACAAAACGTGAGAACGTCACTAGCTTTAGGCGGGTGGTTCAACTTTTTTGAGGAGGAATTTGCGTGCCAGTAAAATATGAAGTGAAGGGTGTCGACGTCGTAACCAGTACGGCCGAGTCGCTGAAGAAGGCGACCGAGCAACTGACACAGGTGGCTTATGAGATGCAGCAGCATGATTTGAAGCAGGCGCTTTTCCCTTGGACACAGCGCCAATGGGATTGCCTCGACGTGATCATCACACTGGCAAACCAGTGCGTTGCTGTACTGCCTGCCCAGATTATTGCGAAGTCGCAAAATCGCCCTTCGCAATACGAAATCATGCAGAAACGTTCGAAACGAGACGTCGCTGCGCGAAAAGCACGAAATGCCGGAGTCGCCGACGGGCCTCCGAAAAAACGAGGACGACCCCGAAAAAAATCTGACTGACAACCCACGAACGCGAATCAAGGCTTTCGCTTTGTGATCCACTCAACCAGGACGACTCGGGCTGAGGGAAGTGTAGGGTTACCGCAGGGGGCACGATTGGGTGTCCCCCGCGATGTCTCCTTAACACGTTCTTAACTCGATGTCTCCAGAATCGCTTTGCCGATTGGGAGACAATTCCGTTACCATTGAGAATCGAGAAATGGTCGCGGTCCCAACGTTCAATCAGCGAGGGTATCATGAGCACGGTGCCAGCTGCACTTAGCACTCCGATCGATGGCGAGTTGGTAATTGACCAGCGTGAAACCGAAGGTGCGCGCATCGTCCTCTTCTTTGACGGAGTCTGTGGACTGTGCAGTCGGTCGATCGACTTCATATTGAAGCACGATACTGCCGAAAAATTTCAGTTTGCACCCCTGCAAGGGACAACGGCTCAAACTCTTCTGACACCAGCAGATATCGAAGACTTAAATACGATGGTGCTGTGGATTGCAGGCCGAACCTACCGTAAGTCGGCGGCCGCCGTGCGAGTCCTCTGGCAACTCGGACCTGGCTGGCAAATGCTGGGCACACTGCTTTGGCTAGTCCCGCTGCCACTTCGAAACCTGGGATATTCTCTGGTTGCAAAGAATCGCTATCGGCTTTTTGGCAAAAGTGAAACTTGCCGCATGCCAACCCCCCACGAACGACTTCGATTTCTCCCATGAAAAATTCTCTTCTGGGTTTTGCGATCATCGCGCTGAATTGCTGCGGACCGATTTTCGCCGCAGATGCGATCGATCGACTCACCGCCGAACGACTTGAATCTGTTCACAAGGCTGTCATTAAACTGAAGAGTGATCGCCGAACACTTTCCCGACCTGATAACCTGATCGACGTTCGAGCCAACCTCCATGTCCATTCCGCGTTCTCTCACGACAGTCGAGGGAAACTCGACGACATTGTGACTGCCGCCAAAGCAGCAGGAACTCAAGTCCTCTTGTTCACCGAACACCCGGCCGACCATTACGATGTCTTCCGCGACGGACATCAGGGCCTGCGCGACGGCGTACTGCTAATCCCAGGTGCCGAAACAAACGGAATGCTGGTGTATCCTCGTCAAAGTATTAAAGAATTCCTGAAAACCACGCCCCAGGAACTGTCTGAAATCGTACGCGGACGTGACGGACTGACTTTCCTGTCGCACCTCGAAGAACGAATGGACTGGAATCTACGCGGATTGACTGGCGTGGAAATCTATAACACGCACGCGGATGCCAAGGACGAAAAGCGACTCCTTTCTTCTGTCAAAAATCCTCTCTGGTTGATGCAGACCGCTGAACTTTACCAACGCTATCCGCAAGAGGCCTTCTCGTCGCTGCAGGACTACCCCAAAGACTATCTCAAACGCTGGGACGAATTGTGCCAGATCGCACCGCACACAGGCGTCTCAGCCAACGATGCTCATCAAAATATCGGCATTTCTGTCATCATGGCCGACGAAGGCAAAGTCCGTGTCGAAGATCCGTTAGGCGAACTGCTACTGATGCTCGATGCGGCCGTTTTTAACACCATCAAGTCAATCCCCCAAGACGCAAAAGTCGGTGATTCATTGTTCCAGCTTCGGTTGGACCCCTACGAAAACAGTCTTCGCCATGTCGGTACGCATTTGCTCGTGACCGAACTGTCACAACCTGCTGTCTGGCAAGCCCTGAATAATGGCCGTGCCTTCGTCGCATTCGACTGGATGGCCGACGCCACAGGATTCGATTTTGCCGCCCAGTCTGGGGGTGTTCGGCATGAATTGGGAACTCAATTCACGTACTCGCAAGAAACAAAATTGACCGGCCAATCGCCACTTCCCGCAAAATGGAAACTCCTTCGAAACGGAGAACACGTCAGCCAGTCAGATGGACGGACATTCGAAGCCTCTGTCAAAGCAGCTGGAAACTATCGAGTCGAACTCTGGCTGAACATCGCCGGCGAAGACCGCATCTGGATTTTGTCCAATCCGATTTACATCAGCGAAAAATAAAATGGCACAACATGCCCCTCGTTGTTTTGGTTTTCCAAGTTGAAACAATCGCGTTACCTTTTGTTGGTTTCGCATGCATGTGCATGACCGTAGTGGAAAAGGGATACCCAACTGTTTCCGCGATAATGCTCGACTTTGTTTGACCACTTAGATCAAACGCCCACGCCAAGGCCACCAGAGGCTGAAATCAATTCTGCGCAGGGCAACGTCGAGCACGAACAAGAGGCACGCAGCAGTGAGCAGGTAAGGCCAGAGCGGCGTTGTCCGCTGGGCTGTCCGTGGAGCAGTCTTCTGTTGTCCGAGACTTTTCTGGTCTGAGGATGATTCGTCAGTACGAAAGATCTCTTCGGGAGTCGGATCGAACCGGCCTCCCGTGGCGGTTGCCAGTGTTTTCAAGAGCTCGACGTTTGTTGGAAACAAACGCAGCTCATCCGGGTAGCCGACGATGAGTCCCCGCGTCTGCTGGTGAAGCAGGGTACCTCCGGATGTTTTTTGCGTCATGTTCAAGTGGTATGCCCCGGAAAGTGGCGTCTCGAATTCCGCGACGTAGCGACCGGGGCTGGTTTGTTTCATCTCCAGTTTCCGTTGACCGAGTTGAGGGTCGATCACGGTCAATTCCGTATCGGCTCGATTCAGGAATTTTCCTGATGGATCAATGGCATCAAGCGTGACGGTCGCTTTGCGGCGTTCTTGTTTTGCGTCGACAATGACACCTTTGACATCGTTTTTACGCATCGACTGGCGTACGACCTGTGCCCAGAACTTGCTGAAGCCCGGCCAGGTCAACCATTCAGCCCCCCAGCGACTTTTGGCGTCTGAGGTGAAGGCAACCGTGGTTCCCAGCCCGTATCGCCACCAGGCCAGAAGCGGGTCGCCCGATTCTGTCGCGAGGATGAACTCGCAGGTCGCTTTCGGGCGAGTCACGACATACCCCAGTAGAAACGGGGCGGTCTCGAAATCGATGTCGGCGAGAACCTGCGTGGGTCGTACGACCTGAGGAACAAACGGTTGTTCGTTAATGGCCGACTTGCTTGCCGTCATCGTTTCCTTGGCAAAAATCTGCGGCAGCGTACTCGCTTCCATCGCTTCAAAGTAGCGGCCCTGTCCGATCCGGGCGATCTCTTCCAGCAATTTCCCATCACAGCCTTCACCGACGGCAACCGTCGAACAGGTGATTCGAGCGGACGCCATGCTTTGGGCGATCCCTTCGAAGTCTCCAGGCGAGGAAATTCCGTCTGTTAACACGATGACGTGTTTCAGCTTGGCTGTGGCACCAAGCAATGAGTTATAGGCCTCTTCCATGGCGGGATACATCACCGTTCCGCCACCCGCTTCAATGCGGCTGATGTCGTCGATGATACGGGCTTTATTACTTGCGGATTGCAGGTCGCTCACCCAATAGAAGTTCCCTTCGAATGCGATGACACCCAGTTGATCACGAGGTCCCAATAGCTCCGCAGCACTCTTTGCGGCCTCTTTCGCCATTTCAATTTTCTCGCCCCCCATGGATCCCGATTTGTCGATCACGAGAACCATGCCGAGTGAAGGTTTTTCTTTTTCTTTTTCAAAGTCGGAACGGACGGGCAGGATTTCTTCCAGAACGGTCTTATAGTAGCCCCCCAGTCCGAATGACTGGTCACCCCCCAACATCATAAACCCGCCGCCAAGATCTTGAACGTAGGTGCGAGCCAGTTCCATCTGTCGTTGCGAAAGACTTGTGGCGGGGACATTCGAAAGGACCAGCAGTTCATAATTTTGAAGATCTGACAGCGATTCGGGCATTCCTTCGACCGGACGAACATCGCACTCGATTTCTTCCTGTTGCAATGCCCAGACCAGTTGTTGAGCCAGCTTGGGCTCACTTTCAATCAGCAGAACGCGCGGTTTTCCCGTGGTGAAGACCAGGCCAGATTCCGAATTGTTGTCGAGCAACGTATCCTGCTTCAGGCCGCTGACTTTGACCGTATATTGAGCCAGTCGCTCGCCTGTGATCGATTGCTGGAAACGAAATCGATTCTCGCCAGACTTGAGTTTGCGCAGTTCGCTCAGCACTTTATGAGCTCCACGAAAAACCTCGACCTGTCCTTCGTCTTCGTGGTTCGAGTTAATCACGACTTCGACGTAGAAAGGCTCGCCCTCGCGAACCTGGGCTGGCACCTCGACGGCGGCGACCTGAACTTCGTTGTCATCTCGAACCTTAAGCGGCACGGTGTCAATCGGAATCAGATTTGAGGCGGCTGCTTTGGATCGATCGGTTGATCGTTGTTGTCGACCGATTTCGCCAGAAATCAAAGACGCTGTACCGAGCGCCGCTTGAAGAGCGTCACCCGAAGTTTGATTTCCGTCTGTCAGCAAGATGATTCTTGGAACGTAGTCTGGAGGCATGGCACCTGCCGCCGAACGAATCGCCGCCGCGATGTCAGTTGAATTGCGGTCGATTGAACCAGACTCCGCTGCTTGAGAGGTGGCAGAGTTCTTGTTGTCGCGCGGAGTTTCAGGTCTGTCTTTTGCTAACGAACCTGCCTGCGCTGCAAACGGCAAGAACATCACTTTGTGTTCGTTCAGTCCTTCAACGGCAAGTGCTCGATCGAGAAATTCAGCGACTTGAGTTGGCTTTGGCGAAGTATGACTTTCGCCGACTGCTGGCTGGGAATCTGCTTCGCCGGAATCGACGCTTAAGCTCTCGTCAATTGCGAAAATCACAAACTGCTGATCTGTCGTACTGAGAAGTGCCAATCCTGCGAGCGAAAGTGCGATGAGAGTCACAACAGCGGTTCGAGTCAGCAGTGACAAAAACAATTGTTGCTTTGGAAAATCGGAAAGAGATCTCCAAAAGAAGCAGGCAAGTAGTGGAATGACAAACGCCAGCGTGATCAGCCACGACGGGTGAGTCAGCTCTAATGAATAAGAGTCGAACATCAGGAGTCCCATTAAAAAGTCATTCAGCTAATCACACGGCGCTGGTACAGCCACCATTCGATTGATGTCAGGGCAAGGGCCAATAACGAAAGCCAAAACCAGATGGGGCGAGAGCCGATGCCTGATAACATAGGTGACGGCGTTGTTTTTTCGGAAAGCAGTTCAATCGGCGGGCGAATATCAGATTCCGTTGAGTTCGACAAATTGCAGGCGATCTCCATCAATGGACCGGACGAGGAACGGCTTTCACTTGCCGTTGGCGTCGTCATCGACGGTGATTGTTCTTCTTCAACTTTCCAGATTCCACACTGATCAAGCGGCCCGAATGTTGCCTTATCCACAATCATCGGCAATGACTTTTTCAAACCAGTCGGATCTGTCAGGACGATTTGATTCCCTCGTACCGGCGACGCAAAATCACTCGACGTCACGGTCGTAACCGAGCCGGTCCCAAGTGATTCTCGAAGATCACTCTTGTTTCCCGCGAACCAGTGAAGTGCGTTGCCGACAAAAATTGGAAAGGCTGTACGAAGCGGTAAGTCTCCCTTATCCAGATTCACGGTCATCACCAGCACTTTCCCTTCCGCGCGGTTGACCGCAAAAAAGAGAGGGTCTGCTGAGACAGCGGCTGCCAATACCTGCGTCAGTTCAGGTTGGGCTGGCGTGAGTTTCCGCGCTTCGGGCATCACAACATTATCGAGACGTACATGCGACATCAGCGGCGAATCTTTGTCCTGTTTCGTCACGATCGCGCTTTCGAGTGGTTCTCCGACTGCATAAAGGTCACTGGAATTTGCCGGGTCGATGACGAACACACTTCCTTTTGGAAGTACCGCTGGCGCGGTTCGGTGATAGACAACGACCGTTCCCGCCGGGAACGTTTCAGGGGGTTGATCGACGACGGTCAGCTTCACCAGCGGATTGACTTCGAAAACCTTTTGCAGGAACAGGTTTCCTGATGTGACGAGGATCACAGGCTGGATTTCACGGCGGGGCAATACGGCCCATGCGCTATTGTCGGCTTCAAGCGTGTCGTGGACCGGCCGATCGGTTGCCATATTTTTCGTCGAGGGGCCAACGTTATTGTTCGCCGATTGGAAATTCAGATGGGCCAGAAGGTGGCCCCCGTCGGCAGATGTTTTCTCGAAGACTTGACTCCATTTGCCATTGGCTTCAAGTTTCAACGGTACGACATCGATCGGCTCGACCACGTCACGAGAAGTTGATTTGAAGTCGACTTCGAAACGACAATCCACCGGCTGATCCGATAAATTTGTGACTTCGGCGAGGATCTCGTAGCCGAGTGGATCAACAAGGCTTCGCCGTACCTGGAACTGTGTGATTCCCACATTCGAAGATCGTTCACCAATGACATGAATCGAGACGGTCGCATTCGTTTTATTTGAAGTTTCTGGCACCGGTTCTGTCTTGATCGCTGATGAAGAATCGGGCTGGGCTCCATCGGGTTTGTCATTGCGAGATTCCTTTTTCGTCAGAAAACGTTCAATCCCGGAAAAGCATCCATCGGTCAAAACAAACACTTCCGACTGCTTTCCATCGGATCTCTCGCCGAGCAACCGTTGTCCAAGTGCGATCGCTTCTTCAACGTGCGACGGTCCATCTGTGGAAGTGACAGCATTCAATGCGGCACTCAATGTTCGCTGTCGCGAGGTGAATCCGACGACCACTTGTGGCTGTGTTGAGGCGGTAACAAGTGCAATCTCATCTCGCGGCCTCATGCCTGCGATCAACTGACCTGCCTGGAGTTTTGCTTCCGCCAGTCGAGTCGGCTTCACATCGGTCGCATTCATGCTTGCTGACGTGTCAACGACAAGCACGATTCGTCGAGCAGATCGAATTTCCCAGAAAAAGTAGGGGTCGGCGAGTGATAATGCCAAGAGCGATAACATCGCCAGTTGCAACAGAAGCGAAACGAAGTGTCGCAAGCGTTGCCAGATCGAACGAGGGTTTTTCTCGTCGAGCACCTGCTTCCAGAAGATCACCGTTGATACCGGCTTGCGTCGCAATCGAATCTTCAAGATGTAGAAGACAACGATGGGGACGGCCAGTCCAAACCAATATAACGAGCTTGGCGAATCAAACGTCATTGTAATGTGACACCTGGTACGAAGAGCGATCGAAATCGGTTGATGGTCGTTGGTCGATTTGGAAACCGGTCCAATCCTAACCATCCGCGTCAGACAAAACCAGACAGCATGTCATTGTTCTGGTTGTGTTAAGCTCACATTGGAACTTGAAGCAGATGCGTCTGCAGAACAAAACCATCTCAATTGCACTCAAATCCGCAGAATGACTGGGAACGCAGAACGTTTTGCCCATTCAAACTTTGCTGATCGAGTCCAGCGGGCGATTGCGGGTACAACTTACCTGGCGAACGCGGCAGACTGCTGGCCCGAATCAACGACGCGAACGATGAGAACCCGTTGTTTTTTCATCCCGTCGTCGTCGTGGCAGAAGAACTTGTCTCCGAGCGTTTCTTCCGAATCTGGGGTGCAAGTAATCAGCGCCCTTTCCCCCACGTTCATCGTTAAGCTGAAACGCTGTGCGATTCGGACATCAACTTGCTGGCTCATCCGCAGCGAAAAGTCGATATCGGCCGCGACACGGCGCATCCGCTTTTCTCCATGATGAATCTCGGGTTGAAAGTCGACGCGAACCCAACCATCCTGCAAGCGATTGGCCTTCATTCTCAGCACACAATTGGCTTGATCGTAGACGACTTTCTTGACCTGGTTCTTTTCTCGAATCTGGAACTCAGACTGGTCGTGGACAATTCCTGTGGGAATCTCTGTCTCGACACCAGGGGGCACAAATCGACTGAATCCCAACAGTGGTTTCGTGCTTTCCGCAGAATCAACGGGGATCTCTGAAACCATTCCCAGCAACTTCTGCACAGCAGGAGGAGGATTTGAGCTGACGTTTCCAACTCGGAATCCGTTGTTGCTGAGGATTTCTTGCGTTTCGGTTGGCAACGAACCAAGCTGGTCAACCTCTTTCCAGATCGCGGAATTCAACAAGTGATCTTCCGCAGGCCGCTCAAGAAGAAACACCTCAAGTTGAATTGTGTCAGCGGCCGCCTGAATGGGAGGCAACACCGGACGCCCCACGGTATTCAGTGTTTGTTTCTCTGTTGTCGGAAACAGCGAGCATCCAAAAACGGCAAAGAGGCACATCGCGACCGCTAAAGATAGTGGTCGCCCAGTCCGCACAAATTGACAAGCGTGCGAGAACAAGTGCGTGTCCGCAATGGGGAATTTCGAATTGGATTTTAAATAAGCCGGGGGGAGAGGCGGGGAATCTATCCTCGTTGGGGCGTTTGTGTCAATTTGAGTTCTCCAGGAAACGAGTATTGATGGGTTGAACCTTTCAATTTTTGCACACTTCATTCATTCTTCCCTTTCATAAATTACTGTCACGCCGTGGAATTGAAGCGGAAAGAGCACGATGAGCGATTCGGGTATACGAGTAGGACTGGGGCACGACAGGCATCGGCTGGTGCCGGGCCGGCCGTTGATCCTGGGTGGAGTAACCATCGAGTTTGAGTTGGGCTTGGACGGACACAGTGATGCCGATGTCCTGCTGCATGCCGTCACCGACGCAATCCTTGGGGCCGTTGGATTGGGTGATATCGGAGAATGGTTTCCGAATACCGATCCTCAGTGGAGTAATGCCAACTCGGCTCATTTTCTGCTCACCGCAATCGACGAAGTGAGAAAGCGTGGCTGGGAGATCAGCAACCTCGATTGCACGATCCATGCCGAGCGACCGAAGCTGTCCCCTTACAAACACTCGATTGCAGCAAGAATCGCTGAGTTGCTGCGAATCGACGTCAGCCAAGTCAATGTCAAGGCGAAGACCGGCGAAAAAGTGGGGCCGATCGGCCGACAGGAAGCAATCGACGCCGACGCAGTCGTGTTGCTCGTTCGCAGCACTCCAACATCTTGAAATTCGTGTTTGAACCGGCGTGGGTGTTAGACGTCCGATTCCGGCTGGCAGTCGTCCTTTCGCCTCGTGGAAGGGTTCGATTCGATCGGATGGTTTGATACCATCACGCATGAGACTCAACATGGAATTCAGTCCTTTCGATTGAGCATGATGTGCTTGAGTTGAGCGGCGGCGACGCAGGGAAGGGTTTTTGTGGCAGTAACCTCGGCAAATACTTTGAGTTCAACATCCACGTCTCCTCGTGGCAAAAGTCAATGGGCACTCATCTGGAGCGAGTTTTGTAAACGTCGACTTGCTCTGGCCGCTGCCACTTTAATTCTGGCCTTAATTACCACCAGTATTTTTGCTCCGATCCTCGCAAACGCCCGGCCCATTTACTATTTCGGCTTTAACCGATTCGAGTACCAGGAAGCGGCCCGAACATTGCGTGGGGCCCTGGCCCAGATGATCGAATCCCGTTCAACCGACAATCCGAACGCCAACGTTGAGGCGTTTCTCAAAACGGTCCCCCTGCAAATCGATCTCATGGCGAATGCATTACCGGCAGAAAAGGGGGCACAAATTCGCGAATTGGGACAACAAGTTGTTGCCGCCATCAAATCGCCAGATAAACAACAAGGGACCGACGAACTCAAACGCCTGCAAAAAGAAGTCCGGTCCAACTTCGATGCCAAAGACGTTTCACTCGTCTCCCATGCCAATTGGCCAGTGCTCGCCTCGCTGAATGGTCTTGATATTGGTTTTCTCATCGCGAACCTGCTTTTCTTGACGCTGCCAATCTGGGGTTGGTTCATTCGGTCGATCGTGCCGTCTGACGGAGATCGTCGTCGTCAGTGGTGTTTTGTTGCTGTTCAGATCGGACTGCCGTTGCTTGCTGGAGGTTTATGGTGGTGGTTTGTTCCGACCCGAGTTGATCGGACGGACTACAAAAACGGAGTCCTCGCAGCCGATCCAGAAGCGGCCAAAGCGACGGTTGTTTTCGAATCTGTCATCTGGCCACCAATTGCTTATGGTTTGGACGAATATAACCTCGCTGAAAAATCTGCTGCACCTGTCTGGTATCCCGCTGCCTGGCGTCCCATCGGAAAGGAAGCCCCTGCGGCCCAGCCAGCAATCAATCGCTGGAGCGGCCCTCACTGGCTGGGGACCGACGAGTCCGGACGAGATGTCCTTTGTCGCATGATCTGGGGCGGGCGAGTCAGTCTTTCTGTGGGACTTGTCGCTGTCGCCATCTATGTGTCAATCGGAATCTTCGTGGGTTCCATTGCGGGTTATTTCCGTGGTGTCTGTGACCTGGTGATCTCGCGTCTGATCGAGGTCATGATCTGTTTTCCAACCTTCTTTCTGATCCTGACAATTGTGGCATTGGTCGGACAAAGCATTCGTAACATCATGATTATTATTGGACTCACCGGATGGACCGGAATTGCCCGACTTGTCCGTGGCGAATTCTTGCGTCTGGTCGATCAAGAGTTCGTTCTGGCCGGGCGAGCTCTCGGTTATTCCCCCATGAGAATCATCTTTCGACATGTCCTTCCCAACGCGATGGCCCCCGTTCTCGTCTCAGCAACATTCGGAATCGCCGGTGCCATCCTGACGGAAAGCGCCTTGTCCTTTCTTGGGCTTGGCATCTCGAAACCAACTCCGTCATGGGGAGGGCTTCTGGCGGATGGACGTGATGCATTACAGCATGCTCCCTGGTTAATTCACTTTCCTGGTCTGGCAATTTTCCTGACGATTACTGCTTACAATTTAATGGGTGAAGCACTGCGAGATGCGTCTGATCCCCGTTTGCGTGGATCGCGATGATGCAACTGGTGCGTTGTCAAACTTCTGAATTATGATCCTGTGCCACTGCTTCGGAGTCTTCGCAGAAGCAGTGTCTTCTCGTTCTGCAGGTGAAAGAGCACTGCATGACCGAGGACGGTCATACAGTGGCACACTAATTCAGAAGATTGAGAAGGCACGGATGTCTCTAAATCTTTGGATATTTCGTGTGCCAGTCTGTCTGTTGTTGATAGGCCATGGCGATTGCCAGAATGCGATTTTCAGCCATCGCACGACCTGTGAATTCGATACCCGTTGGCAATCCCCGTTCTCCAAATCCATTCGGGATCGTTAACCCAGGCAGCCCCGCCACGTTGGCCGCTGCGGTTAATTCCGAACACACAAACCCGCGAGCCCATTCCGAAAACTTCTTCGTAATCGGTCCCGCTTCCGTGTTCAGTGTCGGAGTCACAACCGCGTCGTAGTTCTCCATCAGTCTGTCCATCGTTCGTTGAATCTTGACCCGAATTCTCATCGCATTGATGTAATCTTTTGCAGGGATCACAAGGTTGGAATGTCCGCCCCATCGGTCTTCAGGAGCGGCCAGTTCCCATACGTCACCGCTGCTGATGAATTTCTCAAACGCCGCAGCCATTTCACAGGAAATGATTGTTGATCCGACGATCGAATAGGGCATGTCCGGCAGCTCAATTGTCTCGACCGTCCCGAGTTTTCGCAGGACCTCCAGAGACTGTTCATAATTGGCGAAAACTTCCGCCTGGACTTCGTTCTTCTCCACTTTCAGCACGGCCATGCGGAATCCGCTTTGCGGGGCTGCCGCCTCAAACGACCAGGGGGATGCGATGCTGGTCGCGTCATCGGGATCGGGGCCAGCGATGGCGTTTAAGACCAGGCCGCAGTCTTCTGCCGTTCGGCACATTGGCCCGATTTTATCCATGGTCCAACTGAGTGCCATCGCGCCATGCCGACTGACACGCCCATACGTCGGCCTGAGGCCAGCGATCCCGCAATATCCGGAGGGGGTCACGATCGACCCCATCGTCTCGGAACCGATCGCAAATGGGACCAACCCTGCACCAACGGCCGACCCCGGTCCCGATGATGATCCACCCGACCAGCACGTTTTATCCCACGGATTGAGACCCGGCCCGGTAAAGCTGGCGTTCGCCTGCTTGTATCCAAACCCACCCGCCAACTCGACCATTGCCAGCTTGGCGCACAGCACGGCACCCGCATTTCGCAGGCGTACGATCACTGTCGCGTCACTATCAATCATCTGCTCCTTCAATGGTGCCGCGCCCCATGAGGTTGCGATCCCTTTTGTCGCCAGCAGGTCTTTGACTCCGAACGGAATCCCATGCAGCGGCCCGCGATCCTGACCGCGACTGAGTTCTTCATCAGCCTGCCTGGCTTGCGCTAACGCGACGTCCGTCGTGATCTGCACGACGGCATTGTATTCCGCCCCGAATTGTTTGAGCCGTGCGAGAAACGACTCCGCCAACTCAACGGCTGTGATCTCGTGCGAACGGAGCCGACGGCCAAGTTCTTTGATGGAAACGAAAGCAACGGGTTCTGGCATGTTAATTGACCATATGACAAATTGATTGATTCGATGCTCTGGGGTCGGGTATTCAAATTTCAAAATTGGCCGCATCGCCGAGTGTATCAACAGAGTTCGCTTGATCGGCCAATTTTGAAATTTGAACGCCCGACCCCCTTCGGTCAACGCATCGACTGCGCGGCTGGCCTGATGAAACAGTGTTCTTACTTGATGACGTTTTGTTACACGAAAAAGAGATCATTTCAATTGGCGTCCTGGTACAAGGTCTTTTTGCCCAGAATTGGCAATGGATACCAGCCCGGGGCAAGCTCGTCTTCGAGCGCCGCCCTGGGATATCATCACAACATCATCGGGTGCCCTGAAGGGGCACAGCAGTCCGTTCAAACTGACCGAAAAGGAATACATTTTAAGATAGACCGATTCCCATGCCCTTACAGGGGACTCTGTTTCATCGTACCAATACCCCAGGGCGGCGCTCGAAGACGCGCTTGCCCTGGGCTGATTTCCTCTGCCCTTAACAGGGCGTAATTGCCCGCGCCGCGTTTCTTCGCTTGACTCGAACTTCTGTATTTGCCCACGAAACCCTGACGCCACCAACGACGAACGGACGCGATTTCGATATCCTGCAAGCATAACCCATTCAAACTCGAAACTTGGATTGTGCGGTGTCCATTCCGTGGCGAAAACGACCTGACTTGCAAATCACCCCTCCTCAACTGGGGCGTCGAAGTTGGGGCGTAAAAGATCCGGTGACTCTCAGTTATTACGAACTGCGAGACGAAGAGTACTTCGTGATGAATCAACTGGAACGCTCCGTCGACGCAGGCGAACTTTGTGCCGCGTTTGGAGAACGGTTCCGGCCTCAAACGCTGGCTCCTGAAGAATTGAGTCGGTTTGTGGGTCAGTTGATCCAACAAGGGCTTCTCGTTTCCCAGCAGCCCGGTTATGGACGTGTGCTTGCGGCCAAGGTCGTGAATGCGACGAAAGCCAAACGCTGGTCGAAATTCTCGAATCTGCTCGCCATCCGTTTTCGTGGCTTCGATCCTGACAAGTTCCTCGGCTGGTTGGCGGCTCGGTGTGGCTGGTTGTTTTCGCCCTGGTTTCTGACTGCTGCGGGAACGCTGATCGTGTCGGCAGTAGTTCTGGTCATCGTTCAATTCGACCAATTGATCGCCAGACTTCCCGAAGCCCGCAGTTGGCTCAGTGCTCAAAATCTGGTGCTGATGGTCTGCATCCTGGCCTGCGTCAAGGTCCTGCACGAGATTGGTCACGGCCTTGCGTGTAAGCGGTTCGGAGGTGAGTGTCACGAAATGGGACTGATGCTGCTGGTCTTCACTCCCTGCCTTTATTGCAACGTCAGTGACATCTGGATGCTCAGCAGCAAATGGCAACGTATGGCGGTCAGCGCGGCGGGAATCGCCATCGAAGCGACCATCGCGGCAGCGTGCACGTTTCTGTGGTGGTTCAGCGAACCCGGTTTGTTTCATTCGATCTGCCTGAATCTGATGATCGTCTGCAGTGTCAGCACGGTCGTCTTTAACGGTAATCCCCTGCTGAGATACGATGGCTATTTCATTCTTTCCGACTGGCTGGAAATTCCCAATCTGTATCCGCAATCGGTCTCGGCGGTTCAAAGGCGCCTGGCCAACTGGTACTTCGGCCTGAACCTTCCGATGTCGCGACCCTTGTCGACCCAACAGGAATGGGGTCTGATCGCGTACGGCGTCGTCTCGGCCACGTACCGAACATTCCTGACCCTTTCGATTCTTGGTGCGTTGTACTACTGGCTGAAACCTCACGGTCTGGTCCCGTTCGTGCAAATGTTTGGAGCGATCACAATCATGCTGATGTTCGGCTTGCCCATCGTGAATTTATCTCGCTGGGTGAAAGCCCCGGATCAGCGGGCCAATATTCAATGGCCACAGTTCCGGTTCAAAGCAGGTCTGACGCTGCTGGCACTGGCGACGATCATGTTTGTCCCGCTGCCCACACGAGTCTCGACCACCGCGATCCTGGAACCTGAGAATGCGGCACGTGTCTATGTCACCGCCGAAGGGACTCTGGTTGACAGCGTCAAGCCAGGGTCGACGGTCGAGACGAAGCAACAGCTTGCGAAACTGGTTGATCCACGCCTCGAACGTGAACTGGCACGACTGGAAGGTGAAGTCGCTGAATATCGTGTCCGCTTGGATCAGCTTGAACGACGACGAATTAACGAGCCGGGCGTGGCAGGTCAGATTCCCATTGTTCGCGAATCGCTGCATGAAATGGAACAACAGCTTCAGCGTCGCAGTCAGGATGCCGAACGTCTTGTCTTGAGAGCACCCCGTGCCGGGACCGTGATGCAGGCTCAGCACCAGAGTCGCTCCCAACCCGGTTCGTTGCCCTATTGGTCGGTCACGCCGCTGGACGAACGAAACCGAGGTTGTTTCCTGCGAGCGGGTACCACCGTCTGCCTGGTCGGTGATCCGTCTCAATTGGAAGCCACGCTGGTGATCAATCAAGGTGATTTTCCTCTCGTTCGCGCAGGTCAGTCGGTTCGCCTCAGTCTGATCGAAGCCCCCGGCCAAACGTTGACAGGCGAAGTTGTGGAACTCGCCGGCCTCGATATCGATCTCATGACAAGCAGCCTGATTCGGCGTGCCAATCTCCCCACCCGAATGACCTCATCGGGCGTCGTCAAACCCGTAGGGACCTGGTATCAAGCCCGTGTTCGTCTTTCGGCACCACCTGATTCCCTGTTACCGGGAACCGTAGGTCACGCAAAAATCATCGTCGAACCTCAATCCCTGTTCACGGGATTTCGTCGCTGGTTCGGCCGCACCTTCGGCTAACCCAAGCGGGGGGTCGGGCGTTCAAATTTCAAAATTGGCCATCGAGCGTCCTTGTCATCAAAAGATCGCCTGATTGGCCAATTTTGAAATTTGAACACCCGACCCCAGAACATTGTTTCTTCACGCCAGAAGTTTCTGCACAACGTTCCCATGCACGTCGGTCAGTCGGAAATCCCGGCCCTGAAAACGGTACGTTAATTTCGTGTGATCAAATCCCATCAAATGCATGATTGTCGCATGCAGGTCATGAACGTGAACCCGGTCCGCCGTGGCGTTGAACCCGAACTCGTCCGATTCGCCGATCGTGATTCCTGGTTTCACTCCGCCTCCCGCCATCCACATACTAAAACAGTTTGGATGATGGTCGCGACCGTCGTTGCCTCCCTGGACCATCGGAGTTCTCCCAAACTCGCCCCCCCAGATCACCAGCGTATCTTCCAGTAGCCCACGTTGCTTAAGGTCCATGATCAGCGCGGCCGAAGCCTGGTCAGTCTTGCCACATTGATCCTTAAGGCCATTCACCAGGCCGCCATGATGGTCCCAGGCTTCGTGGAACAGTTGCACGAAACGGACCCCTTTCTCGACCAGTCGTCTGGCCAGCAAGCAGTTGTTGGCGAACGACGATTTTCCAGGTTCTGCCCCGTACATTTCCAAGGTCGCTTTCGTCTCATTCGAAAGGTCCATCAGGTCTGGAGCACTCGCCTGCATCCGGTACGCCATCTCGTAAGAACTGATCCGAGCTGCAATCTCAGGGTCGCCCGTCGCTTGCAGTCGAAGTTCATTCAACTGACGAATTGAATCGAGCGATTCACGCTGGATTTGTCGATCGATTCCACGCGGGTTGTCGAGGAACAGCACCGGCTCGCCGCTCGATCGGAACAGAACCCCTTGATTGACCGTCGGTAGAAACCCACAGCCCCAGTTCGACTGACCGCCACTCGGTCCCTTCGATCCGGAACTGAAGACGATAAAACCGGGCAAGTCCTGTGATTCGCTCCCGAGGCCATAAAGCGACCACGCGCCCATGCTGGGCCGGCCGAACTGTTGCGCCCCGGTGTTCATCATGATCTGACCGGGAGCGTGATTAAACGCGTCGGTGACCATCGATTTCACGATCGCCACGTTGTCGACAACCTTTGCCAGATGCGGCAGCAGTTCCGACAGTTCGGCTCCCGATTCGCCGTGTCGGGCGAATTTGAATTTCGGACCCAGCAGTGTTGAATTTGGATTGATGAATGCCGCCCGGTAATCTTTGATCAATTCCGCAGGAGGCGCTTTTCCATCCCATTTGGCGAGTTCCGGTTTGTTGTCAAACAGTTCCAGATGAGACGGAGCACCCGCCATGAACAGATAGATGACTCGCTTGGCTTTCGGAGCGAAGTGTGGCTGCTTGGGTAGCATCGAATCGACAAGCGACGGAGCGGCCTGGCTCTGGCCGGCCATGAGCGATCCTAACGCAGCCGAGGCGAGACCAACTCCGCAGTCTTGAAAGAACCAGCGTCGTGTCAGTTGGCGGCCTGTTTCAAAGTCGATTGTCGTCATCGGTCGATTCCAGAAGCGAAACAAGTACGAATCAATTCATTCTTTTCTATGATACTGGCAAGAGCAGGGGGGACGCCAAGCCAGACGACGGACAAAGGGGTCGGGCGTTCAAATTTCAAAATTGGCCATCGAAAATTCGTTCTATTTGAGATCCCATCAATGGACAATTTTGTAATTTGAATACCCGACCCCAGAACAGCCAGCCCGCCCAAGCGTATCGGCGCATGAATTACTCGTTTAACCCGCAGCCAGCGGCGCAGGCGAATCGGCGTCCAGCCGATTTCTTCGAACGTTGCCCCAACTCCGACTTTTCGCAATGCCCCAACGAGAAATGACTTCTCGGTTGAAGTCAATTCCGCCGCTCCGCTCCCGCTTCTCTATGAGGCGCGGTTAAACGATAAGATGCCATCGGCGTCCAGCCCAGCTCTTCGTATTTCCAATACCACTGATCGCTTCCCTGACTCGAAATAGCCTTTCGCAGGCCCCATGAATATGCGACATTCCCATGACGGCCCTGATAAGGTTCGGCTGGCCAATCCCAGGAAAACGCAGATGTCCGACGATGAGGCAAAATTGCTGGCAGACATTCGACGCGGCGAACCCGCCGCGTGGGAACGGCTTATTGCCAAATACGAAGGGCGATTGCTGGCGTTTGTTCGCAGCCGGTTGCACGACGAATCGACTGCCGAGGATGTTGTTCAAGAGGCGTTCCTTGGTTTTCTGGTTTCTTTACCCAACTACGACGAAGCAACTCCAGTCGAAGCGTTTCTGTTCTCGATCACCGCTCATAAGTTGACTGATGTCTTGCGAAAAACAGGACGCCGTCCGATGTTGTCGCTGATCCCGTCGACGGAGTCTCAACCGGGTCACGAACCAGTCAGCCGCGACCGGAAAGCGTCCAGTCTGGCACGCAGCAACGAATACAAAGTCGCTCAACAAAAAGTCCTTGTCGATTGCCTGCGAGGTTTGATTCAGTCCTGGTTCAGCAGGGGTGAGTTCGAACGGCTGGAATGCATCGAACTGCTGTTCGTACGCGGCTGGTCCAATAAGGATGTCGCCGCGAAGCTGGGAATCAGCGAGCAGGCGGTCGCCAATCACAAGGACTTTACGGTGAGAAAGTTGAAGGCCGCCGCAACCGCCGCCAAACTTCGAGACGTTGATTGGAACGGGTTGAAATTGCAATAACGGAGTCCCGTGACAGAAGACTGCGAATGAAGAGGGGGTCGGGTGTTCAAATTTCAAAATTGGCCAGTCACGCGATCTTTTGATGGGTAAGACGCTCAACGGCCAATTTTGAAATTTGAACGCCCGACCCCAGAACATGGCGGCATCATGTTTTTCGGACGACTCGCGAATCTTTGACCTCACGATTGCGATCCCTTCCGAAGCTTTTTCAATGCCCAGTTAATGGCCTCGCCAACCAGCGGCGGAGCCTGCTCAAGGCAACCAACGAGTTCAGCTATCACCGCAGGGTCACCCGAATTTCCCAGCACGATCGCCGCGTTGCGACGAAGTCCGTCCCAACCGGGCCGACCCAACGGCGAATGCTGGAACCGAGCTTTGAACTCTGATTCGCTCATTTTCAAAATCTGTAACGCGTCCGCCGGATGCAAATCCGCTTGCGGCTGAAACGCAGGCTCGGACGTGATGGGTGCTTTCCGGTTCCAGGGGCAAACGTCCTGACACAGGTCACAGCCAAATAACCAGTCACCCACTCCGTCACGCAACTCGATTGGGATCTGATTTTTCAGCTCGATCGTCAGATACGAAATACATCGTCGGGCATCCAGGATGTATGGAGCGACAAAGGCATCTGTCGGGCAGACATCCAGGCAGCGAGTGCACGTCCCGCAATGACTGGTCGAATGAGCAACATCCGTCTCCAGTTCCAGATCGGTCAGCAAGGCCGCCAGCAGCAGCCAGCTTCCCGCTCGTTTATTGATCAGCATTGTGTTCTTGCCAAACCAGCCGAGTCCGGCGAGTCTGGCAAAATCACGCTCCAATAACGGAGCCGTATCAACCACACCACGAGTCCGACAGCCGGGCTGCAATTCGTGTACGGCATCCGCCAGTTGTTTCAGCTTCCCCCTCAGCAGATCATGATAATCTGCCGAACCTTGAGCGTACCTGGCCACTCTGGCCGACGTCGCTAATGATTGGACATCGTTCGTTCCCTCCCTGTCTGTTTCCGTATTGTAGTTAATGGCCAGCATGACCACGCTACGGACATTCGGCATGACATGTTCAGGGTGTTCATAAGCGGCCTCTCGACGGGGCAGATATTGCATCTCACCGGCAAACCCATTAGCCAGCCAGTCGGTCAGATGCCCCAGCCCCGGCGGCGAAATGGCCGGTGCAACACCCACCAGATCAAACCCCGCCCGGCGCGCGGCCCCCTTGATCGAAGTGGTCAATGATTGGCCGCCATCGAGCGTGGGGTTTGGTTTCTGTATGGTCATGTCGTTCCACGTCATCCGTCTGGTTCCGTCAGTCAACTCCGCATCTCGTGACGAAGTGGTCATTCGGTCGCAAGAGCCGTTGTTCTGTGATGAGCATCAAAATCTCCGAATCGTCCGAATCCAGATTCTATCCGGTTTCAAGTTTTCGTTTTGAAACCTTAGGCAACTATGCGTTTTTTAGGCAACATTGACGACCTTAAGACGCTTTCGTCACAACGCGACAGTCCGATGGCCTGGCCTGATATCAGATCGTCCCGTTGGGACTTCGGACGGAAGGTGGAATACGAAACATTCGTTGCATCAGTCCCATTCGTTCCATCAAAAAAGTTTGGGCAACGATGGCCCCGTTTAGGCAACTATGGGGTCTGGTCACTCGTGCATGTTGTCTCCGTTGAGTTTTCCGTTTCGAGATCTTCGGCTTTTCGTTGGAATTCACTCGGTAAACACCAATACCACCTTCCTTGGAACGTATCATTAGCGGACCTGCACTCCAACACGTCATAGGCGTCGCGGAGCGTCTTTTTCTTGATGTTGTTCTCAATCCCGTCGGCGATCAGTGTGGCACCATGTTGAGGGCCATCGGTCAATCGTTCATTCAGCCATTTCACCGCTTTTCCCAATTTCGATTCAGGGTTCACGTAGCTCGGTGTCTTTTCGCGAGCCTCCGTTTCCTGATTGGCCAGGAATTCGTCCCCTGTTAAGACCGGTCCGGGTTGTTCCCATTTAATAACGCCATGCTCAATTTGATACGCCAGTGAGTTCGGTAATTCACAAAGGTTGGTTTTCACCGGCAACAACAAACGGCGATTCCGATTGTGCAGATCCTGTCCGACCATCCAGACCGACCGTGCCACCGCCCCAAACGGACCCATATCCCCCGCATGACGAATACTGTGATTCAATCGACTGACCCCCTTCACGCCACGGGGAAGGTTGGTCACAACCACGATGGCCACGTTCGTCTCGGCCGCAAGTTTTGCCAGTCGAGTCGACAAACTTTCGGCCACAGCCTTTTTCTTTCCCGTGACCGAATCGAGAAAACAATCGATCGGATCAATCACCAGCATACGAATGTTGGCATCCGCCTGTTGTAACGACTTCAATTTGGTTTCCAGCACCGACATGTCCCGATCCAGTTGAAACGTCCATG
Source organism: uncultured Schlesneria sp. (assembly GCA_903904835.1). GTDB lineage: Bacteria > Planctomycetota > Planctomycetia > Planctomycetales > Planctomycetaceae > Schlesneria. Next base: position 102,252 of record CAIVEI010000058.1, read on the forward strand.
ACAGTTTCTGTCCCGTCTCGTCATCCTGTTCGCTAAGACCAGGGATCAAAATCACTTTCGACAGATCGGCCTGAAACTTTTCCAACTGTGGACGGGTATTTTCCGCCACACCATCCGCAGGCGACATGAGAATCACCGAGCCTGGTTCCTGTGGCTGATCATCATGAGGCCCCGTCATTCCCCGAGTCACCTTCGCGGCGATCTCCAGCGCCGTCAGACTTTTGCCGACACCCGACTCACCCATCAGCACGGTCAGCTTCCCCTGCGGGATCACCTTATCAAACACCCACTGCTGAGTCTTCGGTTCAATCTCGGCCATCGTTTGAAATTCCAGTTGCACCCCCTTGGGAGGTTCCGGCACGGGGGGCACGTACTCGATAAACGGGCTTGCGTCGACCAGTTTCTGCAGTTCGGGCAGAATCGCCTCGTCCCCCAACTTGGCGCGAATATTGTCCATCCATTCGCGCGGACCTTCGCTCACCTTCACACCGGGAAACTTCACAATCCGGGCGGACAGAACACCAATTCCCAGGCATAGTTGAGCCACCACCGCGGCGTATTCCCAGCCTTTGTCATCAAAGTCGGACAGGATG
>CAIVEI010000059.1 GCA_903904835.1 uncultured Schlesneria sp.
GGCGCGAATCCTAGCGCCTGAACACAAGCGTGGAAAGATTCAATCAACGAAAATCGTCGGTAAAATGCAAAAAATGACAGCCTCTCCGCGTGATGAGCATTGTTCGAGAACCATGCGAATACCAATCAGCATGTTTTCAAAAGAATTCAAACGAAGAGTTTGCCTCGAGGCTCAGGCAACGCTTGAATCGTTTCCGGCACATGCTCATCACGCGGAGCGATGATGGCTACTTTGGCAGAAATCCTGAAACTTAACTCGTTGAGTCAAATTTCAAACTCGAATAAGTCCACAGCAAATGAGGGGGCGTGAATCATGAACGAGTTTTTCAAATTCCTGATTCGCTTTTCCCGTGGATGGAGATGGAAGATTGGGCTGTCGCTACTTGTGATGGCGTTGTTACTGATGGTTGGTTGGGTGAGGAGTTTTACCACGCTGGACAAGGTTTCGATTCCGATTTCAAAGTCGGAGGCGATTGAATTCTCGTCAATGCGATCCAAGTTCTGTCTGATGAGACGTTCTGAGCCTCGTGACTTGAGATGGGATTCGAACCTGGTCGAGCAAGCCTCGGATCACTTTATGAATTACCTTTCGGCAGATTGGAGCCTTCACATCGGTGGTCTGAGGCTGTTCTCCAATCTCCACGTGTTTCTTGCAAAGACTGCAGGGATCGTCGTGCCGTACTGGATGCCTGTGATGTTTTTGACCCTGACGTCATGTTGGCTGTTGCTTTCGAAGGAAAGAAAAAAGGCCGAGGCATAGAACTCCGGTATGGGCTATCAGCAATGGCTGATATCATTCATCGTGGGTTTACAGCGTGCGTTTTCGAACATATTGCGAGAATCAAATATGCCGTTCATTGTTCCGCAGGACGTTGAGGAACTTGTCGTCAATCAAGTGGCGAGCGGTCGATATCGGTCTGGCGACGAAGTTCTTAGGTCCGCCATGCAGGCACTCGCGCAAGTTGACGAGGATTTGGTTGCAATCCAAGATGCCGTCAAGGAATGGCACGAGGGGGACGACGGGATTCCGTTGGACGATGCATTTAAAAAGATCCGCGAATCCCGCCCACAAGGCCGCAGAGAACTGGCTTCGTAGGGTTCGCCTGAAAAAACTGGCGAGACTTGAACAATTGGGGGTCAAATAACTGAAAAACCCTCGGGAAAATCGGTCTGGTCTTGGTTAAAATCTTCCGCTAGGATTCGCGCTTCGCCGGGCTGGACGGATGGAAGTCCGTTCGTGCTTCGTGTGTCGATCATGGATGACTGACGCTACCGTTCAGGATGAACGCTCCCATCATGCGACAGAATTTTCGAATCACATTCGTATTGTTGACAGTCTGTTCACTTCTGAGCACGGCCTCGATGCTGTTTGCCCAGCAGGCAAAACGACCGGACCCGTCGGCTAAGAATAGCCAGCCGGCAGGCAAGGCAACCCTTTCGAATCCCGCCGTTCCAGCCAAGTCCGCGGCTGACGGTTCACAAGCAAGTCCAGCCACTGAAAAACGGCCGCGTCCGGCTCCTCAAGAACCCGAGAAAGAACCGGAGATCGATAAGCTCGATCCAAAACTGGAAAAGATTCTGATCGAATGGGAGGCTCATTCTTCCAAGATCAAGTCGCTTCATGGAACGCATACGCGTCAAGAATTCATTAAGGCGTTTAGCGTCGAGAAAGTTTCCGAAGGGGAATTCTTTCTGGAAACTCCCGACAAAGGCCGGATTGACATGATCGCCAAGGCGGTCGGTAAGGGAGAGGCCGCCTCGAAAGAAGGTTACACGCTCGAAAAAGGTTCGTCGGAGAAATGGATTTGCACGGGCGAAGAAATCCTTTCGTTTAACGAAGATGACAAGACTTATTCCCGCGAGGTTCTTCCGGCATCCATGCGAGGCAAAAACATTGTCCACAGTCCGCTCCCGTTTCTCTTCGGTATGAAGGCGGAAGAGGCTAAGCAGCGATTCAATCTAAGGCTTGGTCAGTTCGGCAAGGACAAGGATAATCCTTGGGTTGTAATTTATGCGGTTCCTCGCATGGACAGTGACCGTCAGAATTACAGCGAAGCCGCGATTAAACTCGATTTGAAACGATACGTTCCGCTGGCAGTCCGGTTAGTCGACCCCAATGGAATCCTCACGGTTTATACCTTCAAAACTGTCGAAATTAACGACAGTGGTTTCGCAAAGTTTTTGAAAGGCCGGTTCGGAGACCCGTATCGTCCGAGCTTGAAGGGTTATACGCTGCAAATTTCGAATGATATTCAGCCAGCGAGTAACAAGGAGCCTGCTCGCAATAAACCGAGTACCAAAACAACCCCGAACGCTCCCGCAGGTAGTTCGATGGGGCGAGGGACGTCTGCAACGCCAGATGCCGGTGATACTCAGGCTGAGCGACCGAAAGCGACCCGGACGTCGAGTTCAAATCCTCCTACGATGAAACGCTGATCAAGTCGTACGTGTGTCGATGATATCAGGCGTTTCTTGACCTGATGGTCCAGAGTTGTCGGATTTTGTAACGATTCAAATTTGTGAATCACAACCCGCTTCAGCCTTTTCCGTCAACGCCGTGAAGCATTTTGACCGTGTGCCACTGGCGGAGGCTTTGAGCCGCCAGTGTCTTCAAACAGCTCCGTAAGTCTGAAGAGCACTGGCGAGCGAAGACGCACGCCAGTGGCACACGAAGATTAATGCCGCTGTTTTCCCGACGAAAAATCCGGGCGTTGCCTTTCGGGGCATTGAAACGAAAAATGCGTGTCGGCTGGAAGCCGACACTATGAAAACGGATAACCACTCTTTGAACCGTTGACGCTGTCGCGTTGGATGTTATCGTGGCATCAGCCCGATCATCGCGCCCGTTCCCGCCGCGATGATTCCTGTTTGCGGATGCCGGGAAAACAATCCACGATACAGAATCGTGAGGAGTCAATGGACATGACGTCTGTGGTTGAATCTTTGGTTCGCGTTGGAAAAGTCCCGTTTGGTAAAGGCGTTTTCGCTCGTCATGACATCCCAAAGGGAACGGTCATCGGACAAGTCAAAGGGCGAGTGATTGATGATCCTAATTACGCGACGTCGTACTGCATCGATCTGGGCGGGTCGCTTTCACTGGAACCACGTGCTCCGTTTCGGTTCCTGAATCACTGCTGCACCCCCAACAGCACATTGTGTATTTCCGAAGTGACTTACGAAGACGGTAGCCCGGCTCCCTCGGAAATCACGATCGAAGCCCTGATGGACATTCCCAAAGGAGCGGAACTGACGATCGACTACCAATGGGCTGCACATGGAGCAATCAAATGCTTATGCGGCAGTCCAAAGTGCCGAGGCTGGGTGGTTGCTGAAGAAGAATTGCCGAAATTGCTGAAATCAATGAAACGCAAGGCGAAATAGTCGCGGCGGAACGAAGCTGGACGATGTCAGTCTTCAATCAAAAGTCCGAATGAGTTTGGCTCGTGCTCGAAGCCCCGCGAGGAAAATGCATCATGCATTGCGTTGCAAGCCGCCTGGTTTGTTTGGTCTTTATCATTGCATCATCGGTCAGTTGTCTGGAGGGAGCCCCGTATTCAGTAACCGAAACAGACGATGAGATACGCCTGGAAACCTCTGAAATTTCCGCGAGCATTCGGAAGCGAGGGTATGTCACCGGCGTCAAAGCCCAGTCGTTCGTCGATAAGAAAACTGGTGCAACGGACCTGGGATTCGGGCTCGATATCGCCGACTGGATTATGGAGCCAGGGAGCGATGAAGCGTATCGGGATCAGTTGGTCCAGACGGGTAACAAGGAGTTGATCTACACATTCGGCAACGAGTATCACGGGAAAACGCCGAAGCGTGGTATCGAAGGTCCGCAGATTTGTACTCAAGCGAAAGAGTTGGCTCCGGAAGTGATTCGAGGTCCAGACTTCGTTGCCGTTCGTCAGACGTTCCGATATCGAACTGCGGCTCCTGGAAAAAATATTGGTTCATTATGGACTCAGGTGATGGTCTTTCCTGAAGGGAAGCGTTACTTCATTTCCATGCAGCGAATCGACGCCGTCAACAGCAGCGAAGCAATGTTTCTGCGAATTGACATGCCGGGCCATATTCAGCACAAGAATGGCGACAGCTTCAGCGAAGTCTATTTGAGCTACCACGGTCGTATTCCTTGCCAAGAGTTTTCAAAGAACTTTGCTCCCGATGAACGATTCAGTTACCGCCGTGGTGAAGCCCCCGTTCCTGATCGAATGATCCGTGGCTATCACATTCGCGACTTGCAATCAGGACGCGTCGGGCCGTGGCTGGCGGGAATGACGCTTGACCCGGGTGTTGTCTCGGAAGCATGGTGTCATCAGCGGGGCTACGTTTGCCTGATTGAAGAGTTTGGTGGCCGTCCGGTGAAAGCGGGTGAATCTTTCAGCGCGGCGTTTATTGTCGGCTATTTCGACAGCATTGAAGAAATGCATGTCGTTTATGACGCTCATAAAGGTCATACTGGTCTGAAAGTCGACGCCAAGGGCTGGGCGCTGACGAAGTGAATCTTCGTTAGGGTTTGCTGCAACAGGACCTACTTCAGGAGTCACGATGCTCAATCTGTCTGACGTTATCGAAATGTGTCGTGTTCCCGAAGACAAGAAGATTCGGCTCAAGGATTACCATCCAAACTGGGAAGCAGATGGTCTCGGAACAGCGGCTGACCGGCTGCGTGAGGCTCGTCGTTTGCTGGTTGAAGATGTCCAGGAACTCGAGAGATCGCAAGAGCTATTGTATGCGGCCGATTCGTGGTCGGTGTTGGTCATCATTCAGGCCATGGATGCCGCCGGGAAAGATAGTACGATCAAACATGTCATGACGGGTATCAACCCTGAAGGGGTCAAGGTCGTCAGCTTCAAGCAACCCTCGGCTGAGGAACTGGATCATGACTATCTTTGGCGTTGTTCCAGGGAACTTCCGGAAAGGGGACGGATCGGCATCTTTAATCGTTCGTATTACGAGGAAGTTCTTGTGGTGAAAGTGCACCCCGAACTTCTTGCGAAACAGCGAATACCGGGGGCGAATCCGGGCGAAAAATCGTTTTGGAAATCGAGATACAAAGAGATAAACCAGTTCGAGCGACGGCTGACCCGCAATGGCACTCGCATCATCAAGTTCTTTCTGAATGTTTCGAAGGCCGAGCAGAAGCGGCGGTTTCTTGCGAGGATCGATGATCCGACGAAGAACTGGAAGTTTTCGCCGGGCGATCTGGTCGAGCGGGCACATTGGGATGAATACATGTCCGCGTATGAACAGATGTTGAATGCGACGAGCACGAAGTCAGCCCCCTGGTTTATCATTCCTGCGGATCAAAAGGTGACGACTCATCTGCTGGTGGCGACGATTCTGTCGAGTGAAATCCGAAAGTTAAGCTTGAAATTTCCGATCTTGCCCGCTTCCCAGCATGAAGCACTGATCGAGTGTAAGGCCCGGCTGGAAGCGGAAGCCGGTTGAGATTGCTAAGCTTGTGGCCCAGTGCTCGGCGATTGCCTCGAAAAAAGGGAAAGCACTGCGTCTCCGAAGACTCCGATGCAGTGGCACACAATCTGAAATTTAAGTCTTAGGCGTTTGCCTGACTTCTGCGTCAAATAAAGTGTAAAGCGAAAGTGGACTGATGCGACTGGAATCGCAAATCGTAAAAGCTCGGGACGGCGTTGACCTATACGTTCGAAGTTATTGGCCCGATCAGCCAGATCCAGGGCGTGTCCTGTATTGGGTACATGGTCTGGGCGAGCATGGGGGCAGACATGCTCACGTTGCAGAAGTGCTTGCAGAAAACGGCTGGCGCATGATCGTAGCAGATTTACGAGGACATGGTCGGTCAGGCGGTGTTCCGACCTATGTCAAGTCGTTCAATGACTATGCAGACGATATCGCCACCATTTGGGCACAACTGGGTTTGAACGATGCCCCACCCGTCTTGCTGGGGCACAGTATGGGAGGGCTGGTGGCGGTCAGGACCGTGCAAGTGGGAAATGTTCGACCGTCGGCTCTTGTGCTTTCATCACCCTTATTAGGTTTGAAGCTTCGGGTGAACCCCGTGACGGTAATGCTCGGTCGGATGCTTGTCCATTTTTATCCAACGGTTCGTTTTTCGAATGGAATTGATCCCGCAAATATGACTCGCGATTCCGAATTCGCGTCGATGCGGCGGGGTGACGCTCTGATTAACAAGACGGTTACCGCTGGCTGGTTCGTGGCGATGCAGTCGGCTCTTCAAGCGGCGAAACAGGACGCATCGAAAGTCTCCCTTCCTGTCTTGGCGTTACAAGGGGGCGATGATCGGACGACAGATCCTGTGGCACTGGCAGACTGGTGGGATCGCATCCAATCGACTGAGAAGGAACTGAACGTCTTTCCCAAACACGTTCACGAATTGTTTTTTGAACCAGATTGGCGTGAGACGACGTTACAAATGTTAAACTGGTTGGAAGAACAACGGGACCGAAGATTCGCGACACTCAGTACCAGGTGAAATGATGGACGAACACGTTGTGAGGCATCTGAATCGAACTCGTATCTTCGTTGGCGTCGCTCGAATCTGCTTGATCGGGCGAGTGTTGGTGGGCCTGACGGACAGCACTGTATTTGCTGAGGAAAGTCCAACACTTCCGCCCGCCGCAAAACGAGAAGTGACTTTTAAAGCCGATATCGAGCCACTTTTTCGTGATCACTGCATCAAGTGTCATGGAAAGGATAAGCAACGTGGCGATCTTCGTCTTGATGAGAAAGCAGCAGCTCTTAAAGGGGGTGAAAGTTTCGCTCCGGCGATCATCCCCGGGAACGGAACGGACAGTCCGCTGGTTCGGTTTACTGCCGGGATCGTCGAAGGAATGCAGATGCCGCCTGAGGGTGAACGGAAACTTTCGAACGATGAGATAGGGTTACTTCGAGCCTGGATCGATCAAGGGGCCAAATGGCCGGATGATCCTGCCCCGAAAAGCGATGTCGTTGAACATTGGTCGTTTCAAATACTGAAGCGACCGGCCATTCCGATTGTTTCCAAAACGAACGAGATTTGGTCCCGAAATCCGATCGATTCTTTTGTTGCCGAAAAGTTGGAGGGGGTAAATGGTTCACAGAACAGCGGCAAGTCAATTGATCCTTTGCCATCGATTGAAGCCGGACGACTTACGTTAATTCGTCGAGTGACTTTCGATCTGATTGGACTGCCAGCGTCGCCCGATGAGGTTACTGAATTCTTGTCTGACACGCATCCAGACGCTTTCGAGCGACTTGTGGATCGTTTGCTGGCTTCACCGCATTTTGGCGAACGCTGGGCACGGCATTGGTTGGACATTGTGAAGTTCGCTGAAAGTGATGGATTTGAAACGAATCAACCTCGGCCCAATGCCTGGCCCTATCGAGATTATGTGATTCGTGCGTTTAACGACGACAAGCCTGTTAATCAGTTCCTGTTTGAGCAACTGGCTGGAGATACAGTGGGAGTGGACGACGCGACCGGTTTCCTGGTGTCAGGTGCTATGGATCGAGTCAAGAGTCCCGATCCTGGTCTGACTGCACAGCAACGTGCTGACGAGTTGCACGATATGGTCAGCACAACATCCAGCGCCTTTATGGGGCTGACCGTCGGCTGTGCACGTTGCCACAATCACAAGTTTGACCCGATCACGCAGGCCGACTACTACGGAATGAAAGCTGTGTTTGCCGGTGTCCAACATGGTGATCGACCGATGAAAACTGCCAACTTTGAAAAACGGCAAAAATCGATGGAAGTGATTCGCGAGGAACTGATTGTTGTTGATCGGCAGTTGTCGCGACTTGTCGAATTGAGTGCCGAGCGCGAGTCGCAGAACCCGAATCCCTCGCGACTTCGACCGCCCGTTCAGCGGCAAGCCAACGTAGAACGGTTTGCCCCAGTGAACGCCAGGTTTGTGAAATTCCGCATCGAAGCGACAACGGGCGGTGAACCGTGTCTGGATGAACTTGAAGTCTTCGAGACAAATACCCCATCGGGGACGAAACCCCGAAACGTGGCCTTGGCCAGTCAAGGTACTGTTGCGAGATCATCATCCAACCTGCCGGGGTACGAAATCCACCAGTTGAAATTCGTCAATGACGGACGATACGGAAATTCGGCAAGTTGGATTTCGAACGAGCCGGGGCGTGGCTGGGTGATGCTTGAGTTTGCCGAACCGTTCGAGGTCGACCGCGTTGTGTGGAGTCGCGACCGACCGGACGATGGCAAGTTTCAAGATCGAATCCCAACGCGATATCGCATTGAAGCGGGACTGACGGCCGAGTCCCTGAAGGTCGTTGCGACCTCGGATGACCGAATCCCCTTCAAGGGTAAGACGACATCAGCACCGACATTTGACGGGCTGAATGACGAGGAGCGAAGCCTTGCGAAACAACTGACTTTGCAACGTGAAAAACTTCAACAACGGTTGCAAGCACTGTCGATGATGGAAGTCGTCTACGCGGGTCGATTTGTTACGCCAGAACCAACGTATCGGTTTCATCGCGGGGACCCTCTGCAACCAAAAGAAGCGGCGCCACCAGCAGGATTACGTGCATTCGGTTCACCGTGGCAGTTGGGGAGTGAGTGCGCGGATTCCGATCGACGGCGAGCGTTGGCAGTCTGGATCACCTCTTCAGATCACCCTTTGACGGCTCGAGTCATGGTCAATCGAATCTGGCAATTCCATTTTGGCCAGGGGCTTGTTTCAACGCCAAGCGATTTCGGTCGTAACGGTGTCCCGCCATCACACCCGTCGCTTTTGAATTGGCTCGCGAGCGAATTACACACGAACGGTTTACCCAAACGTCTGCACCGATTAATGGTCACGTCAGCAACGTACCAACAGTCCAGCGAGGCGCGATCGGATTGCATTCGGTTGGACGCGACAACACGGCTTTTGTGGCGATACCCGCCGCGGCGACTCGAAGCCGAATCGATTCGCGATGCCATCCTGGCGATTGCGGGAAACATTGACGATCGAATGTACGGGCCAGGGTTTGACTTGTTTGAGACGAACACGAATTACGTTAAGGTCTATACCTCAAAACGAGAATTCAGTCCTGCCGAGTGGCGTCGAATGGTTTACCAGTCAAAGCCACGTATGCAACTCGACGAGATCTTCGGCCAGTTTGATTGTCCTGACGCTGGTCAGATCGCACCGAAAAGAACTTCGTCAATTACGGCGTTACAAGCGTTGAATCTGCTCAACAGCCGGTTTATCTTGCGACAAGCGTCAGAGTTCGCAAATCGATTACGCCGTGATGCGGGTGATAATTCTGCTGCTCAAGTCCAGCAGGCTTTTGAGTTGGCTTTTCATCGAAAACCGACTACCGAAGAAATAGTCGAGGCGTGTCGATTTATTCTTGCCCACGGACTTGAGGCGTTCTGTCGAGCGACGTTCAATACAAATGAATTCTTGTTTGTCTTCTGAAATCGATATCAGAATGAACCTTGACCGCCCCGACCACCTTGTCCACCCTGGCCGCCTTGCCCACCCACGGCACCTTTTTTAGGTTTGCTGATTGAAAACTCGGTAATCTTGTATTCTTCGTCCTTATCCTTTTTGACGGTGAACGAGATGATTTGATTCTTTCTGTTACGAAGGGATCGTTTGGTGTTCGTCTGGCTTGGACTTGGTTGCAGCTCTGTGACCGGAGAAATCGCGTCTGTGATTTCTTCGAGCTTTTCTTCGGATAACTCGCCATCGCGGATCTGCCCGATCAGACCTTTGGCTTTGGGACTTACGAATTCGGCAGCCGCTGCGGTATCTCCATCAGCTATCGCAACGCAGAATCGATAGAGGGTATCTTCGATACTCCCTGGAGTCAGGTTTCCAGCCGGACTTCCCGGCCCGCCTGGTTGTCCCGGCATTGAGGTTTGTGGACCATTCGGTCCACGCATTTGCGCGGCAGCAGGATTTTGAGCGTTTGCACCGCCGGAACCGCCCATTCCAGGCGCAGAGGCTGAGCCTCCTGATTGAGCAGGCATTGGGCCAAGCGGCATTGCGCCGGGCGGCATTGCTGGGGCGTTGTTCGGTGCTGAGGTTCCACCTGGACCCATATGGGCCATCATTTTCGACGGATCCATCGTTGACGAGCTACTCGAATTCGCACCAGCTCCCCCTCCAGGAGGACTTGGCGGTGCCATATTGGCCATGTTTGGCGAATTTGAACCGGAATTGCCGCCCGAATTTGGTGGAAGCTTATTGTTGGCAGCCATATGAGCTGCATACTGCTGGCTGTTGGGTGACGACGATCCGGAAGAAGATGATTGCGATCCCGGTGCGGCTGGCGGGGTCATCATCGGCATTTGAGCAGTATTCATATGGGCCGCTCCGCCTGAGTTACCTGGGGCAGCCCCGGGCATACCTGGCATACCCGGCATTCCGGGCATACCCGGCCCTGGCATACCAGGTCCGCCAACGGGCGTACCCGCCGGTGCAACGGACGTCGTCTGTCCCGCAACAGAGGTCGTTGGTGCCGGTGTATTACTCGATCCACAGCCAATCAGGCTTGCGGCCACGATCGACACGATCAAAGAGAAAGAATCCTGCCATACCTTGAAACGGTTGCAGATCATTATGAACACCTTGAATCGAAAAGTGGAACGATGTGAACGCTCCGATAGCACTGCCGTTTAAAACAAATGGCAAAACCAACGTGCGAAAGTTCTGTGACTATGCCAATTTTTTTAGATCAATGCAAGTTCTTGACGAATTTACGGAAATTCTGACAAAACTATTTTCTTTGCTTCCTCAGCGAAATCTGATGAGGAAATCCGGATTTTGGATGAATGACGGCATGGTTCGTCTCCGACTCGTGTTGGCGAAGTTGCAATCACGCGTTCTTTTTTTAGTAAATCCTCGTGTTGAAGCTTGCCCTGCGGACCATGGAACCAGATTCCGTGGTCACCCGTTCGGGTCAATCGTCGCAGCCCAAGACTCAGTCGTCCCATCGTCCAACGGGCGTTAATGTCCTGCAGCGGGCGAATTCGAAGATCGCCGGCCGTGTCGCGATACAGCATCGCATCGATTCCGAGAGGCCCAAAATATCCAAGCGACTTTAAATGGGTTGCTGCACTTAAGGCCGTAGAAATCGCATCCTGCAACAAGGTAAGATTGGCGAATAATCGTGATTCACAACCTGCAAACCCACTACCCGCGTACTGTCCACGCTCGTCGACGAGCATGGTTGAGACACCGAGCAATTCTGGTGGCTTGTGTTTGGAGATTTCAATCTGAATTCCAACTTCATCGATGCGTTCGACCCAAGGTTCAAAAAACACGGCTCCATGCCGTGTCAGCCGGCGTCGAACCCAGTTCTTGTCTGCCTCCGTCGCTGCACCTCTTCCGAGGATGCGCTCACGCGCAGACATCCCGAACTCGGCCTTGATCACCCAGCGACTTCCGGATGCATAAGTCGCTTGAATCGCTTCGTCGAGTTGGTCAGGCGACTCAATCTTTCGTGAACCGTCTAATCTGAAATTCCCTCGCTGTTCTAGCTCGTTTGATGTTGCTCGCGAATTGGCTTGCCGAACGGCATTTTCCGTTGGTGCATCCATCGACCAGCCGAATTGGATTGCCAGCTTTCGAACCTCTGCCGACCAACCCCACGGAACGAATTCCACTTCGCGCGGAACCTCTGAAAGCGAGGTAACCGGCACAACTGAAGGCATACCATTTCGAGTCGCTTCAAGGAAAAAATCCGGCTCGATCGATACGGGGGTCCAGATCAAGTCGCCATCTTCCGCAACCGCCAGCCAGGCCGTCGCGAGTTCGGCATTTAATCTTTTTAACGCGGCGGAAGGTTCATACTTCGCGTCGGCCAGACGATGCTCAAAGTCGAAGTTGCCGTAGAAAAATCGGGCCATCCGTCAAACGCTTTCTTTATGACGATCATTGATTCTTCTCAGGGGGAGAAACGATCTTCAGCAACATTGTAGGGATTGGATTCCGGAATTGGATCGGTACCCATCAGTCGCGAGGTGCCTACAATACCGAATGATTAAAAACTTAACCCGTAACCAATGAAATGTGACAGGTTCAGGCAATCTCTGATAGAACTCGTCATCAATCCTTACTTGGATCTGTCGCTCAATTTCGGAAACAGACTAATGTCCGCTCCCTATCTCGACCTTGTCATGTCACTCCGACAAGGTTTTCCTCAACCGGTTTCAGATCGTGTTCACGATGCCTATTTCGTGTTTTCATTTCTGCGGGCACTCGATCAACTCGACGGAATGAAATCGGTCACGCCGTTGCTGGGCAAGACCCAGACGCTGGACTATGACGCTGCCAAAAGCTCGCAAGTTGCGGATGGCCCCCTGCCGCTTGAACAGGTGACTCAAACCCTGGTCGAGCACCTTTCGGGAATGTTCATCTGGGGCCATCCTCGGGCGCAGATTAACGTGATCCCGCCCCCAACGATTGCCAGCATCATCGGCGGATTGCTTCCTTCAATCTATAACCCGAATCTGGTGAGTGAAGAATCATCACGGCAGGTGGCTGTCGCGGAAGTCGAAGTCTCGTCGATGACCGCTCGACTGGTCGGATACGACCCCAGTCGTTCAGCAGGTCTGTTTACATTCGGTGGAACGGGAACCCTGATGTACGGGGTGAAGCTGGGACTGGAAAAGGCCTGTCCCGGGACTGCAAGTCATGGTGCCAGAGAGCGTGCGGTCATATTTTGTTCCGAACGAGCACATTACGCCTGCCTGACGGTGGCAAACTGGCTCGGTATCGGGCGAGAAAACGTCATCCAGATTCCCTGTTCTCCTGAAAACGAAATGCGAACGTGCTTGCTGGAATCGATGGCCCGCGATGTATTGAAAGAAGGTGGCAAAATTGCCGCAATCGTGGCCACCATGGGGACGACGGACCATTTCGGACTGGATGATCTGAAATCCATTCACGAGATTCGCGATCGTCTTGTCGACGAATTTCATCTGGATTATCACCCTCACATTCACGCAGACGCCGTCATCGGTTGGGCCTGGTCGGTCTTCAATGACTACGACTTCGATACCAATCCGCTAGGTTTTCGGCATCGGACGGTCAGAGCACTCGCCGGCACGCGGCGACGTATCCGCCAACTGCCCCTTGCCGATTCCGTCGGGATCGACTTTCACAAAACGGGATTCACACCCTATGTCTCAAGCTTGTTTCTGGTGAAAGACGCGATCGATCTCGAACTGATTACGAGAAAACAATCTGATACCCCTTATCTGTTTCACGACGGCCACTATCATCCCGGTCGGTACACTCTCGAAACGTCACGAAGCGGCAGTGCACCGATGTCCGCCCTGGCCAACTTGCGACTGTTCGGCAAAAACGGCCTCCGAGCGTTGCTGGGGCATGTTGTCTCCATGGCTGAGGTGTTGAGGGAACAGCTTGAAGGACATGCGGCGACGACTGTGGTCAATCGAGGTAACTTCGGGCCGGTCACTCTATTTCGCGTCTATCCCGATGGGGTCGATACTTTCGGTGTTACCGAACGCGAGCAGAAAGATGCTTCGTATCGGGACCAGCTTCGGATTCATAACGAGTACAACCGGCGCATCTATCAGGTTGTTCAAGCCGATGCACTGCATGGGGATGGTGTCGTGATCTCGTTGACCGACTGCTATCGAGAAACCGATTACGGAGAACCGATGGTCGCTTTGAAAAGTTATCTGCTGAGTCCCTTCGCGGAAGAACAATACATCAACGCGGTGCTGGAATCGCTTTGGAAAGCCCGTGCAACAATCGCCGCTGAAACGGTTAAATCCCTATGATCCGAAATTGTGGAGCGTTGTTCGTTGTCGCAGTGGAGTCTTCCAGCCTCCACGAAATTTTGTGCTGCACGGGCTGAAGCCCATGCTACGACTTGTGGATTTCCGTATTCAACTTTCAAAAACGGGCCACTTCGGCGCGTTGTTGGTTCAACCGGTCTGTCATAGAATCTGTTGTCAACGTTCGTTACCCGCAAGCTGAGTCGTTTGTGATTCACCCGCCGATCGTTTGAAAGACGTTCCATGTTGCCCCGCCGCGAAGTATTTCCTCATGTCATCGAGATGAACTACCAGGCCCGACAAAGGCTCGGTTGTTCCGTGTATCTCGTCCATGATGCGGGGGAATGGATGTTAATCGATATCGGTTTTGAAGAATCGACCGACGAATTCATCAATATGATCAGGCAGATGGATTTTTCGCTGGCCAACTGCAAATACCTCGTGGCCACGCACGCCGATGTTGACCACATTCAGGGAATGAAACGCGCCAAAGAACTGCTGCCAAACGCGATCACCGTCTCACATCCTGAATGCCAGCAGTTGCTTGCCAGCGGGGATCGGATTGTGACGTACGCCGAAATAACAGCCCAAGGAATTTCCATCGATCTCCCTGAGATTAAGATCGAGCAGACCATTAATGAAGGTGACACTTTAAAGGTTGGAAAACTGTTGCTGGATGTCTGGAATACCCCCGGTCATACCCCCAGCCAGCTTGCGTTTCGGCTTGGCGACTTGTTGTTCTCAGGTGACAACATTTATCGTGATGGAGGCGTCGGTAATATCGACGCTCATCATGGGTCGGACATTCCCGCGTTCATAAAGTCGCTCGAACGAATCCGCGATTCAGACGTCAAATGGCTGCTCCCAAGTCACGGTCCCATCTTTCGTAAGAATGATGCACAGCTTCAACAGACAATCGATCGACTGACGGGATACCAGCACATGGCCGATTTCGGGACTTGTGCAGTCGATTGGCCGTTGCTGGATGAATGGGAAGAAGAGCTCGTGCGCGGTTTTGATCCTGAAAACGCTTGAAACGGCTTGCTCCCCTACGGCCAGTCGAAACCGAGATCCAATGCCGGGGCGGAATGTGTTAAGGCCCCGACGCTGATCCGTTCCACACCAGTTCGAGCGATCCCGCCAACAGTCTCAAGGTTCACTCCGCCGGAAGCTTCGAGTAACACTTTTGGAGCCAAACGATTTCTCAATGAAACCGCTTCGCTTAATGTCTCGACGTCCATATTGTCCAGCAGCACAATGTCAGGCGAACCTTGCAGGGCATCGTGCAACTGCGTAATCGAATCGACTTCGACTTCGATCGAAACTCCCTTCGGAGATTTCGCACGCGCCGTTCGGACTGCTTCGGCGATGCTGGAAGATTCGGTCCATGCGGCGATGTGGTTGTCTTTGATCAACACTCCATCGTAAAGGCCCATGCGGTGGTTCGTCCCACCCCCGCAGCGGACCGCATATTTTTCCAGCAATCGCCAACCGGGCAGAGTCTTGCGAGTATCCAGTATCTTCGCATGCGTCCCGGTCACGGCGTCGACAAACGTCCGTGTCAATGTGGCGATACCACTGAGATGCGTCATGAAGTTCAGCATCGTCCGTTCGCCGACTAGCAGCGACGTTAGTGGTCCCGAAACCTTGGCGATGACCGTCCCCGGAGAGACTCGGTCGCCATCGCGCTGCAAAGCTTCCCAGCGGACTTGAGGGTCCAGCTTCGCAAAGACCATGCGGCCAATCGGCGAACCAGCCAGGACCCCATTCTTTCTCGTGACAACTTGCACCGTCGCCGTTTGGTCGGGACGTATCAACGCCTTGCAGGTGAGGTCACCAGCCGTCGACAAATCTTCGGCCAACGCCATTTCGATCAATTGTCGTGCGGCGGATTGTTCGCCGCTGGAAAAGGTCTCTTCAATCATTGTTTTAGTCATTCACCGGGCGGATGTTTGAAGAGTTGAACCGCGAGACAGCTCCGCGAGCCGAGTTTCCGCAAGCTTTGAACCATATTTCGCCGCAACCTGCCAGTGCAGTTTGGCAACGCCCAGCTTGCCTGCTTCACCTGCTTTTCGAGCCAGTTGCTCAAACTTCGCGGCCTTTTCGGCAGGAGATGCCACGGGATCGACTGGCTGTTCCCGTTCTTTCGAACGAACAAATTTTGAACTAATTGAACTTTTCGAATCACTGGATTCGGAAGGCCCCGAATTCAATAGCGCTTCGTCCATCGCCTGAAGATCATGAATATAAACGTGCGTAGTAATCGAAGTCGCTTGCCGCGAGATTCCGGTGTTCGTTCCCGAACGCAGCGGACCATATAGAGCACGTCCTGATTGAGCAGAAGAAACACCGCCCAACAGCACACTGCCACGGTCAGGAACCGAAACGGTCGTACTTACGGCGGTGGTTCCCACGACCGGCTGCTGGATCACTTGCTGAGCAAATGAAGTCCGACCAACCAGCAACAGGATCGCGATTAAAACGGAGCAACGCATTGCTTCACCTGATTAGTAGAAACATCGACATTTATCCTATCGAGATTGATCGATTTCTGGCAATCCATATGTCGCTCGGTTGTTTCAAACTGGCCCGCTCCCGGTATTCGGGAGTCGAAAGGGATACCACGGTTTTGGAGTCTTCGACAAGACTGTGCCTCGCTAGGCTTTCTTTCAGGCATGCAACCGATCATCACAACGTCTCACAAACGAGTTTCGGGGATTTTTTCACTCATTAAGCAATCGGTCCATCTTGACTTCCAGATTTCGGCGACCATCCTTATTCGGGTGCCGAGGCAAAGCGTCTCGAAATCCGAGCCGGACTAAACAAATTTCGGTACGATTTCGTTGTTTGGCGGTAGGAGGGCGTACGAGACAATGAATACCAACCTCGCTATCTTTCTCACATCAGTTGCAGGGCTCGCTGCCTGCACGTTTGCCCTAGACCCGGCGCGACCAAAACGTACGGCGGTTGCGGTGAGAGAATTCAATGCGGCGATGCCGGTTGGGTACCTTGGGGTTCCGCTCGGAACGGTCGTCCGCGTCACGGGCGTCGCGGTAGACGGCGACACGACGGGATTTCGTGCGGATTTAGGAAAGACCCTGTTGCGCATCAATGACGTAGATGGCAAGAAACTGGAACCGCCCATTGACGTCGAATTCGGACGGGCAAGCCGCGACGTGCACAAGCCTACGGCGGGTGAACGGTTCGACTATTACGTGCATGAATACGGCCATTTTGATGGGGAGGTGGAACCGCCGAAAGAACTGAATATTCCAAAACTGCCGGTCGCCAGCAATGGTTTTCATTACCAGAGGTATGTCACTGTGCACGCGTCGAATGCGATCCGAAAATAATCCACGGCAATTCCGGCAATGACTCATCAAAAATGGACAGACCGTATTAAGGCGTGGTCGGCTGACTGTGAATTCTTCGCACCAGCATTGTGGGCTGACGTGACCTCGGCAGAAGAGAAACTCAGTGTCCGTTTCCCCGACGAATTACGGCAATTCCTTTTCGAATCAAATGGTCTTCACGGAGAATATGGTCTCGGACTCGTATGGCCAGTTGAACGGATTGTTAAGGATAACCTGAGGTTTCGGGAAAACGTGCAGTTTCAGGAACTCTATATGCCATTCGATCCATGGTTATTCTTCGGCGACGCCGGAAACGGAGACCAATTTGCGTTTTCAATCCTCAAAGGGGAAATTCGGCGTCCCGATGTGTTCGCCTGGAATCACGAAGACGACAGCCGTCAACGGGTCGCCTCATCGCTCGCGAAGTACTTAGAATCGTCGCTGAACGGCACTATGAAGTTCTAGCGAGATTAAATCTCATGCATAAGGTGACGGTGATGGAATCGACGAATCCGAAACCCGTTCTTGCCTTTACGCCAACGGCGTTGCATATCAAAGCCCAGGGCCGTGAGCTTCAGCGAGCGCACCCTGGGTAACATCACGCGAAGAGTGTTTTACACCAAAGGTGTTACATCGCTCTTTGCCCGCTTCGCGAACTCGTCTCGATTACGTCTTTGCGGTTACCGCACACTCGGATTCGTGTGAACCGAAGAATGATGTAACTCCGTTGGAGTAAAACCAATTTCAAAAACCGCGACCCAGGGTAGGTCGCATGGCGACCTACCCTGGGCTTTGAGATACAACGCCGTTGGCGTAAAGCGAGACAACCATGACGCTCGGGACATCTCAGGTTTGGCGCATCGGTTAGATGTTCGATGCCAGAACTCCGATATCGACACGGAAATACTCCGCCAACTTGCGGATCATCTGACGGCTGAAGTTCTTTCTTCCTGACAGCACCTCCGAAATTGAAGATTTCGGCAACCCTGTGTCACGGCTCAATTGCAACTGGGACACTCCCTTGGCATCCATCAGATGACGCAGCATATCGCCGTCCGATGCTGGGGCGATGTCATGATGTTCGTCCTCATATGACCCAACGAGGTCACTCAAGGCATCGAGATAGGTCTCAGCGCCTGCGTCGAGTGACTCACGAGCCAGAAGTCGGTCGATGGTCCGCTGGGCTTCGGCGAGGTGCTCGTCTGACTTGATCGACGCCAATGGGAAATCGAGCACAAGTTCCATGTAAGAGTCTCGACTCTTACCCTTGAGTCGGAACTGCGTTTTGGTCGCCATTGTCATTCTCCTCGCTTCTTTCGCTTGATCGGCACGGTTTTTGTTTCTTTGGCGGGTTTCGTTGGTGGAGGATCGTAGCAGCCACAACCAGCCTTCCAAGTGTCTTCGTCGTATTCGGCGTGGGTCATGCACCTCAAAATAAAGACCTTCTGGCTTGGGTAAAGAATGCGTGTCACCAGCCGATATTTGTTGCCGCCGATGTTGAAGACCACGCAGTTTCCAACAAGGCTCGCCGATCCATACTCTGCTTTCACGTCCGACCACGAATGCCATGAGACGCTTTTGTGGCTGACGTGAGTGTGCCACGCTCGCAAAGGACCTTCGGAGTCCCCGCATTTGGGAGTTACCCAAAACTCGCGAAGTCTCGTTTTTGAGATGACCCGCATCCGCGCCTTCTCCCATAGTTCAGCATTGTAAGCGATTCTAGTTCGTGAAATACGAACAGGCAAGAACAAAGTTCGCGGAATGCGAACCATTTGATCGAGGTCCCGCCGACGAAACCAGCCGACATCGACTAACTCGTCACCCATTGTTTAAACTGATCGCTTTTCACCGTCTATCAACGTTTACGAAGGTCGACAACATGAAACGCCAACAGAACGCCCTCAACTCGTTGATATTTGCTCGAACCATTAGTTCTCGGGATGTTCTTTTGGCCTTCTTCATTCTGTTTTGTCTCCCCGTAGCCCTTCAAGCACAAGTTGATTATCACGATAGCGGTGAACCGTGGAATCAGCGGGCTGAATCGGGGCCGGATGCCAACGTTCCTGGCTGGTTTTACAACATGGGGATTACGGGCTTGCGAGTCCAGTTGGTAAAAGATGATCCCAAGTCGCTGGTCGTGAAGTATGTCTTCCCGGATTCTCCGGCAAGTAAACAAGTCAAAGCGGGCGATCGGATCACTGGAGCCGATAACAAGCCGTTTTTGCATGAACACCGCAACGGGTATGGCATGAAAGTGTTCGGGTTCCACGGACCGATTGCTGAGTTTGCCGATGCCCTGGAAGCGAGCCAGGGGGATGCAGGAAAAGGTCAACTCCCCTTAACCCTGCGGCGTGGAACCGAAAGCCGGAGTGTGGTTCTCGATGTGGGGCAGAAATATGGGTCTTATTCTGCGACCTATCCTGAAAAGTGCCCGAAGTCAGAACTCATTCTTGCAGAACTGCTGGACTATCTGGTGGCTCATCAGGACGAGGATGGTTCGTTTGGCGACCCGTTGCACAACACGTTCGCTCCACTGGCGCTGCTTGCGAGTGGCGAGGCTCGCTACATGCCTGCCGTCGAACGTTGCGTCCGCTATTACTGTAAAACGACGGAAGCCAAAGATCGCCGCGTGGCCGATTTGATTAACTGGCACTACATGGGGGCAGCGATCGTTCTCAGCGAATATTACCTGGCAACTCAGCAGGCGTGGGTGCTGCCCGAGTTGCAGGAAGTTCACGATTTCCTGATCTCGGGCCAGTATCTTCATATGTCGCAAATCAATCCGATGGCCAAGAAAACACACCCCGATGACTACCCCAAAGGTCCGGCAGATTCTCATGGTGGATGGGGTCACAATCCGGGTTTCGAGGGATATGGCCCGATCGCCATGCTGACCGGGCAGGGGGCGTTGGCGTACTCGCTGATGCACCGCTGCGGAATCAAGATCGACCGTACGCACCACGACGCGGCGTATAAGTTTCTGAAGAAAGCGACAGGAGCGAACGGCTATGTCTGGTATAAGGACGAAGTTGGTGGAGCACCCCGCGACTGGGCCGACATGGGCCGGACGGGTGCGGCAGGAATCGCCAATATCATGAGTCCGTATCCCGAACCGGTCTATCGCGAACGCGCGCTGCTGCACTCCAAAGTCATCGGCGAGCATCCGCAGAGTTTTCCGGATACGCATGGTTCGCCTCCGATGGGGATGGCCTACACGGCTCTGGCCGCGAATATCGAACCAGCCAATTTTCGAAAATTGATGGACTCCAATCGCGGGTGGTTCACTCTGGCTCAGTGCAGTGATGGTAGCTTTTATTACCAGCCCAATCGGGATAATGCCGGATACGGTTCAGATGCTCGCATGACGGCGTCATCCGTCGTGGCGTTCATTTTCACGCTACCGAAACAGAGCCTGGCGATCAGCGGAAAAAAATGAAGAACCCTCTTTGGTTGAGGCCAGGTGATCTCTGCACGACAAGAACTCTCGTATGCGGCAAGTTGCTGGTGTATTTCAAGGCAACCAACGGGAAGCTAAGTACAGTTTCTGTCACGAAACCTTGCGTTGACGTAAGTTGTCCATAAGCAAACTTCTTGCTTGCGCACAAATCAATCGACCTTGCATGTGAATTGCTCGTTGACCTGTTAGCTGTTGTTTCCAAATGCTTTGAAGAATACTTCATAAATCCGAAGTCGCGGGCGATTGTTTTTGTACTGGTTTGTTTAAATTTGCGGAAAATCAAGCCAGCAGATTAGACGTCGAAACGAATAAATCCTATTGTTTTTTTGTTGATGCCGCGTTGATTTCGTCTCGGATTTTGACTTGTGGGGACTCGCTGAACTCCCGAAAAAAAGGCGATTCCTTGGATTCTGATAGTTAAGACAGGAAAGCTGACTTCAGTCAAAATCTTCATAATTCATTCATATTCCTGAGTCGGGATCAAAAATTCCACATATCAGAATCAACGTTTTTGATTCCCAAAAATTGGCACGTTGATTGCCAATTGCTTGACTGCGAATCGCTTCCGTCTTTTCCAAGACAACTTCTGCGAGACGATTGCTGACTGTTTGCTTTCTCACGATCTCGATCGCTTTTGTGAAAAAATATTCATTCGCATGATGTGTTCGTATGTGTGTTGTGTACTGAAGTTCAGAATTTCGGGCCATGTTTTCCGTTTTTCACGTTTTTTGATCTGCCTGGGTCATTTGACCCTTTTCCGTCACCTTTTTTCAAGGAGTCATTATGGAGTTGAAACGCAATCGTGGTCTTCGCTCAAAAGGATTTACGCTTATTGAGTTGCTCGTGGTCATAGCAATCATCGCAGTGTTGATTGCTCTTCTCTTGCCGGCAGTGCAGCAGGCGAGAGAGGCTGCTCGCAGGACTTCATGCCGAAACAGTATGAAGCAGATCGGCTTGGCGCTGCACAACTATCACGAAATCAATAATACATTTCCCTGTATGCTGACCTACGGAAATCCGTCAGGTTCGGGAGCCTCGTTGAACATGAACACCTGGGGATATTCGTGGTCAGCAATGATTCTGCCACAGATTGACCAGGCTGCTTTGTTCAATGTGATTTCGACAGTGGATTCCAGCGCGGGGGCTCTCGGCTGGTATGGATTTGCATCCGGTCCTTCGAATTCTAATTTTCCGCCGATTGGTAATACGACGAACATCAGTCCTGCGACATATGGATGGACAGCCAAACTTCCCACTTTCGTTTGCCCGTCCGATACGCTTGGAGTATCGGTTTCGTTCGCCAGTTCGCCTAAAGGAAGTCCGACCTGGCCCATGGGACATTGCAGTTACGCTTGTACTTACGGGAACAACAATTTTGGTGGTTGCTACGTGAGCGGAATTTGCAATGAAGGGGGACCAGATTCCAAGGGAGTTCAAACTCGTGGTATTTTCTCGCAGCAACATTGCACGAGAATCGCAGACGTGACCGATGGACTGAGCAACACGATCATGATCGGGGAGATCTCGGGACATACGCAAAACGAGACCTCGACGAACGGAGACGGAGCGTATGCTTGGGGTACCTGGGCATTCCCGCCGTTGCACTTGGGAAGCTGTGTTCGAACAGGTCGTGCTCCACCAAACACGAACGAATACGATGAAGTGAATACCACTGTGCTACGTCTTGACCGTCAAGGGTTCAACAGTGCTCACATTGGTGGAGCCACCTTCTTGCTCGGTGATGGCTCTGTCCGATTCATCAGCAACAACATTAACGCTGATGGCGACTGGAATCCTGCTGTGTTAGGGACGACTCAACAGTCCACGACGGCCAATCCGGCAACTCATGGGTTGTACGGTTTGCTGCACAGCCGTGACGATGGGTTAGTGATTGGTGATTACTAACGTGAGAAGAAGTCTTTGAACCAATTCCGGTCGTTCCGGCAAACGATTTTCGAAAAATGGTCTTCACAGACAATTCTGTGAGGACCATTTTCTCTCACCCGTGACTCTTTCCGGTTCCAGGGCTGCACTCTATTTCCGTGCGAGATGAATTTTGTACGAGAAAGGGCCTGGTTCCATTTCATTCTTGTTGAGGATTCGTCATCGAATCCAATAAGGGGGTTAAGATGTTTCAAAAACCAACTCGATTTTCGTTCGTCAGCCTTGCGTTGTTTGTTAGCCTTATCGGTTGCGGATCCGATTCGGGCCACATCGAACTCGCCAAAGACCTTTCAGAAACCGATAGCGACAATTCCGTGACTATGGCAAGTAATGTCAAGAACACAGGTATGCCCGTGCTTAAAGAGACGGTCAAGCTTCCGGCTGGACGCACGATCAAAAAGTAGTTATTTGGGATCGGTGGCTTGAAGGCCGAGTCGACTTACTGTGATCGGTCGTGAATAACTCTTTGATGCGAACTGTTGCTTCCAAAGAAAAACCCTCTGAGGAACCGGAAAATCTTTCGTCAGCCATGAATTGAAAGGTTTTACAGCTTCGCATGAGTTTTACAAAAAGCTCGGCTTTCAAGTTGTCGGTACAATCGGTCGTCATTCTTATATGAAGCAAAACCGAACGGGCACCATCGTTTTTTCAGGGGATGTGTGAAAAAATTTCTGCCGTTTTATCTTGGCAGCGCCCATAAGACATTAGCTCAGCCACAGAGTCCTTTGGAAGATCATCAAATGTGCGATTACCATTGTAACCTCGCTGCCGACCTGGCGACTCGAATTGAGGACGACATAGTATCGTAGCCAGTTGCTCGATGATCTGATCACTCTGCACTCGGTCAGATCAGATTCTGTGACGGGTCTATCGTGTGATGAATGGAATTTTCATCAACTGCGATGATCCAGTTCAGGAGAACGCGAATGCAGGCCAATGCAATTGTTGATGAGCTGAAACGGTTGGGTGATGAAAAGTATAAGACAACCTTGCTCAAGCATGGGGTCAAGGAGCCTTGTTTTGGTGTCAAAATCGAGGATATGAAAAGGATATTCAAGCGCATCAAAACAGATTACCAGCTCGCATTGGAGCTCTACGACACCGGAATTTCAGATGCGATGTATTTCGCCGGACTCGTCGCTGACGATGCTGCGATGACAACGGCAGATCTGAAACGTTGGGTAAAACAAGCAAATTCGCCTCTCATCAGTGAATACACGGTTCCCTGGGTTGCTGCAGGAAGTCCTGCAGGTTGGAATTTGGCAAAAGAATGGATTGACTCAAAGGATGAAAGAATTGCTGCTGCCGGTTGGTCAACCTTCAGCAGCATCGTTGGTATCAAAGACGATGGGCAGCTCGATCTTGGAGAACTTAAAAAGCTTTTGCAGCGGGTGAAAAAGTCGATTCACACTCAACCGAATCGGGTTTGTTATTGCATGAATGGATTTGTAATTGCCATCGGTACTTACGTTGTTTCGCTAAGTAATCTGGCACTTGCCGTAGCAGAAGAAATTGGTCAAGTTGTTGTTGATGCAAATGGTACGGCTTGCAATGTCCCGTCCGCTCCGGATCGAATCAAGAAGGTTCAGGCAAGTGGGTCCGTCGGAAAAAAACGCAAATCAGCAAAATGTTGAGTCGATTAATTCCCCAACGCTCGAGCTCGCTCTTTGATCTCGTCGGGAGTCAAGTCCTCTTTGTGAGTTGAGAGAGTCCACACGTGTCCGAACGGATCGACCAGAATTCCATTGCGGTCACCATAGAACTGGTCGGTAACAGGGCGTCGAACGATCCCCCCGGCCTGTATCGCTCGATCAAACTGCAAGTCGACATCCTCAACGTAAATCATAAAGCTAACAGGCGTTCCCTTTAATGTCGTGGGGCTCGGGGCGTCGATTTCCGGGAATTCGTCTGCCAGCATGATGACAGAATCTCCAATTCGAATCTCCGCGTGAGAAACTTTTCCGGTAGGATCGCACAAGCGAAGTACTTCAACCGCTCCAAACGCTTTCTGGTAAAACTCAAGTCCCCGCGTTGCATCCGAGAGGATCAGATAGGGGGTAATAGAATGATAACCGTCGGGAATATGATTCACAGCCATTTAGTACATCTTTGTTTGTCGTATGTTCCCCTGGCCGACACGAAATACTATCTTGCACGGGCTGAAGCCCATGCTACGGCTTTTGCGTAACCGTCTTCATATTGTCGCTCGGTACGCGGTCAATCAGCATGTTTCTTGGGTCAATCCCCGCTTGATAGGGCAATTCGTCGAGAATGAATTCCAGCTCATGTCGACCGGACGTCAGTAGCTTTCGTTCCCTGTGCAGCAGGCGGCCGTAGCGCTTGCCCGCTTCTGGTTTTGCGAAGGCTCCGATTTCGATCCAGTCATTCATTTCCACCGCCGATTCATGACCTTTGTCATCCGCCTTGAATTTTTCGCATTCCACAACAAGGTTAACTCGGAACTTGCCATCATCCCGTTTCACGACAAAAGCCTCGACGGTTCGATTTCCGAATAACGTGATGTCTTCAAATAGATCTTTGATCAGGTACTGCAGTTCCGCAGGTGTTTGTTCTTTTAATCGGTCGACGAGGACGTAGGCGTTTGGGTAAGGCGGACCTTGATATGAGAAGGTCTTAATGACATCTTTGAGTGCCGCGTTAATACGATCTTCGCCGATCATGTCAGCCAGATAGAAAAAAACGACGCTTCCCTTTTGATAATGGATGTATCCCTGTTCGAGTTCGACTCGGATCAGCGGGCGTTCCTTCAACTCCTCTCTTCCCCGTGACCGCAGATAGCGATCCATCTCGTAACGAAGAAACTTGTGCATCATGTCATCCCCAAACTTTCGACGCATCACCATCAGTGCCGTGTACTGTGCCATCGTTTCCGATAGCAATGTTGCACCTTGCATTCGCGCCCCGATGACTTGGTGCGCCCACCATTGATGCGCCATCTCGTGGGCGACAATGTACGTGACCATATCGATGTCGTCTGGCTTTTCGAGATTCGCAATAAAACCGATGCTTTCGGAGTAGGGCATTGTTCCCGGGAATGCCTGGGCGAAGCTGGCGACGCGCGGGAATTCGATGATTCTTGCCTGCTGATGCCGGTAGGGACCAAAATTCGTTGTGCAATATTCGAGAGTATCCGCGATCGCACTCGACATCTTTTCGACGTTCCAGTGATGTTCGGGATCGTAATAGACTTCGGTATCGACGTCTCCCACTTTCGCTCGAGCCACTTCGTACTTGGCCGAAATGAACGAATAGAAATTCAGTGAAGGATGGTCGAGCCGATATCGGAAATAGTTTCGCCCCCCTTTCGTCCACTTTTCCAGCAGCGAGCCAGGAGCCACGGCCGTTTGATCTGCGGAGGTACTGATCACGGTTTCGACAGTGACCCAGTCGGAATCATTGGCAATGTAATGCACACTGCAGGCGTGCCCACATTCTCGGTTTAATTCAGGAATCGGCTCAATCGGACTGAGACCGAAACTTCGACGTCGATTGGGAAGCACCAGGCGGCGTTCGGAATCGAATCCGAATGAGGGGGCGATGCCGTTGTTGAAGAACGTTCCATTCTGGACCAGGACGCTTTGCGAGACGTTATTTTCGATGCCTCGCGTGTCGCTCTGGACGGTGTATTTCATCGTTAACGAGGCGCCCGGTTGAAGCGGCGGTTCCAGGCGGAAAGTTCTGACGCACAGACGATCGTCGTCTTTTTCTAATTTCGCACCGGGGATCTCCAATGTCGTTTTGAAATCGGGGCTGACGTTGACATAGAGAGTCTGGATGGGAGCTGTTGATTTGTTTTCGATTCGCTGTTCCGCGTTGACGATCATGTTCCGTGATTCAGGAAAGATATCGATCGCGTAGTTCACGGATTGGATTTTGGGTTGATCGATTGAAGCGAGTTTTTCGTAAGTTTGCTCATACTCGATTTGCCGACGCTCACGCTCCGGTGCGCCGACCAATTTATTGAGAATCAGCGTGTTGTAGTACAGCCACCCTCCCATGCCTGCCGATGCGACCAGGGCAAGCAGGGCAAATCCGCGAGCGCGAAGCGATGTCGATCGGAAGCCGTCGCCGATACGAGATCGCAATTTCGCAGCGACTCCACGGTGCATGGCGACCGTACAGAACCACAATAGAAAGCAGGAAACACAGCTCCAATAACCTGCGAACGTGATCAATCCGGGTCGATAGGGGGCGATTCCAAACATGTCCGAATAGATGTGTCGCGGCAAAGCCCCGAAGCGCAACAGTAGTGATTCCCAACGGAGACCCTGCCACACAAACGCATTGATCACGATAAACAAGACAAAAATCGCGTAGCCAACATACTTGTTTGAAGCCAATGTATGAGCCAGCAATCCCAGCACAATCAGAAACGCAAATCGCATCCCTTGGATTGCAATCAGTTCCTGGAAGTAGACTCCCATCTGAAACCGCGTGTAACCCTGCGTCCACTGGTATAAACAACCGAGCCCGATTCCAATGAACACAATGATCAGAACCGTAATGATCATGGAGATCAGCCGGGAGACGACGAATACGCTATTCGCTGCCGGTGTCGCTCCGACAATTTCGTGGAATAAACAGTCGCGATCTCGCCAGATCAAAACGCCAGTAAAATAAGTGATGATTGCGATCGGAAACGCCAGCAGCGAACCGGAGATGGCGTCGACCATCTTATACGTCACAGGAAACGAAGAACTTCCAAACATGACGTCGCCGCTGCTGCCCAGAAATAAGCTTGCTGCGGTATTCAGAATTGCAAAGGCGACAATGACGATAAACGTCGAACTGCCGAACATGCTCGACAAATCGGATCGAAGCATCGAAGCAAGTTGTGATGTCCACGACAGGGACGGGGTTCGTCTGGGGATCTCGACTGTCTGGTCGAACAATTGAACGTCAGGTTGCTTTGTCAGTTCCGGCTGAGAAGTCTTCCGCTTCCTTCCATCAGCTCGTGTTCGACTTTCAAAACTGAACAATCGACCGGCGATGGCAAAGATCAGTGCAGCCACCGCCAGCCATAATGCGCGGTTTCCTAAGAGCAACGCCGTGATTGGAATTGATTTCGTGTTGCGCTCATCAACCGTCCAATATTTCGTCGCCACTTCGAAGGGCGCTGCCCCAAAGGGATCGATCCAGCAGGTCAGCGTTTCATAATCAAGTTTTCCCGCGATTGTCTGGGAGGCAGCATAGGCCACGAGCAGCAAAAGAACACCCAGGAACGAATAGAGGCTGTTTCGAGTCACAGTGGCGATCGCAAAGACGATCGAGCCTAAAAGCAGTGTGTTGGGAATTGTGAAGACGAGGTTGGGCAAGACATGGTCCATGAAATGAAACGGTCCCCATCGGGTCACATCCGACCAATGAAATAGTCGTGCGAAAATGACTCCCAGGGAAATTCCTAACGCTGGCAACATTGCGATGACCGTCGCCGCAAAGAACCGTCCTGTCAGAAATCCCCATTTATTCAGGGGCTTGCTGAATAAGATGTCGGACATCTTGCAACTGAAATCTCGCGAGGCTGACGAGTCGTAGACTGCCGCGGCCATAAAGCAGGTCAAAATGCTGGCCGATGCATACCACATCGCGATGACAAACGGGGCGTTTTTGTAGGTGTTCCCGATCGGGCCGCCAACCTGGACAAAATCCGATCCAGAGGCAAATCCGAATAATACCGCCATGATCGCCGCAAAAATGTAAATCATCCAGCCGCGCAGCCAGTAGAACAGCTCGAATCGAAAGAATTCACGCAGCATAGAGAGGGCTTTTGTTTCTGGTGACGAGATCAGGACAGGATCGCATCGAGTTGACCGACTCAATGCAGACGGATTCTGATGAATTGGTTCGTCTAAGCTTGAGACAGGTGCGAGAAAAAAGCGTCCTCGAGGTCCGGGATCGCACTTTGGAATCCGTTTCCAGGGTCCGTCTCGCTATAGATTCGTACTGACGGACTTCCTGCAACCAATTTGGTTGAAAGAATCGGCTGCTTCCATTCGCGATGCGCCAGTTGTTGCTTACTCATTGATTGAAACCAGACTTTGCCGGCAAGCAGGTTCTCGGCATCAGCCGGCGAGCCACTGTAAAGCAAACGACCTTTATTGATGATTGCCATTTGCGTACAGAGCTCTTTGACGTCCTGTACGATGTGCGTCGATAAGATGACAATAATATTTTCACCGACTTCGGCAAGAAGATTGTAAAAGCGATTGCGTTCTCCAGGATCTAAACCGGCGGTCGGTTCATCCACAATCAGTAACTGGGGGTCGCCGAGCAGCGCCTGGGCAATTCCAAACCGCTGACGCATTCCACCCGAGAACGTACTGACAGCCTTGTTTCGGACATCGGCCAGATTCACTCGCTCAAGCAGCGTTTCGACAACTTCGCGTCGATCCCGATGGCCGTTACCCACTCCTTTCAACGTGGCCAGATGCATTAGCAATGTCACGGCGCTTGTTCGCGGATAAACTCCAAATTCCTGCGGCAGATATCCCAGGATCTGCCGGATTCTGTTTTTTTCCTTCAGAACATCGATTTCGCCTAATCGGACGGTTCCAGAGTCTGCGGTCTGCAACGTGGCGATCGTCCGCATCAACGTTGATTTTCCGGCACCGTTCGGGCCGAGCAGGCCAAACATCCCTTTTGAAATCGTCAGAGAGATCTGATTGAGAGCGAGCACTCCCCCTGGATAGGTTTTACTCAGATTTTCGATCATCAATTGCATTGGTAACTCGTGAATGTAGCTGAACGGGTAATCAACGAAGTTTCGAACGTTTTATTCGCGGAACTACTGAGGCAAGCAGTTTTGTGAATCGAATTGACTGCCAGGCCGCACAAAATCTGATTCAGCGTTTTTCTTCCATCAATCCAATCAAATTCCGCTCGTGATCGCGGACGAAGCCGATCCACAGTGAGTGATCAGGATTTATCTCCGATCCGCTATTGCACCTATTTCCGCTGATAATTTACTAAAAAGAGGGGGTTGCCAGGTTTAGTCATGAACTCCGTCGGACGGCTCTTGCCTCCAAGGTCGTAACAAATTCTCAAACGGTCTTTCGATAATTGACATATTGCCAGAATCGTTTTTCCCTTGTTGGGTCCTTCAGTACCTGTGATGTCCATCGTCTGCGGCGTCTTGGTCGTATCCATCGTCCAAGTTCCCTGGTCTGCTTCTTTGCCATTTTCGAAATGATATTTTTCGGCGTTGAGTGTTAGCTTCCAGCTTTTGAGGCTCTCTACGGGCAGCTTGACTCCGCCAAGTTCAGCATCCACTGGCACCCAAACTCCTTCGAGCGATTGCTTTTCTTCAGCACAACGCTTGAACACCCTTAACGAATAACCCGAACCTGGTTTGGATGAGAATTCCGTGGGAAAATCTTGATCAGCGGCAGACACGCAACTTGTCAGAGTCTCGCCTTCGAGTTTGAAGATCCCTTTGATCGTTTTTCCGTCCGGAAGTGTATCAATCGTCGTCATGGGAACTCTGGTCGAATCGACCGTGAAGGGTATCTCTTTCGCAACAGCCGTCTGGCCCAAATAGACAGTGTGCTTACCGTCTTTAATCACGAGACGGATTGTTTTGACCGTCTCTGGTGCCATTTCTTTTCCATCCGTAGCGGCGGATAAAAGTTCCCAGGTTCCATCGAATTTCGAGAGTTCGACTTTCGAGTCTTCGCCAGCGGCAATGGCCGCAGTAAACGCCATGCCCAGAGCAAACAGGGTCTGGAATTTGTGTTTCATGAGTCGGTCACCTGCGAAATGCTTTTTGAAACTTGAATCGGCGTCAAGCTATTCTGGGGCACAGGCGGCGGAAAAAACAGATAAGAATGAATGGCGTTGTTGGAATTGTGGAATTCCACACTTCTGTAAGATGGACTGAACATCCCTTCGTGGCAACTTTCAAATTCGTCTCACGAAGATTCTTATGTGGATCGGCAAATATTGCCGAAACGGAATGATGTCTTCCCCGTAGGATGTGCGGCCGAACGGATACCACAACGCAGTCTCCGGCTGTAGCGTCTCTGGTTAGGGCGAACACCTCACACACGCCGATATTTTCTATGGTATCTGCGGGCGATTATGCCCGCTTATCATTCGTTCTACGGGAGTTGGGTTTCCGAACTTGATGAGAACGCTGATGGTGTCGAGCAGTGTCGAATGTCATCAATCATGGGTTTCGGATCGGCAGACCAACGTGAAACCAGCGCGTAAGGTTCCGGAGTCTTTATCGACGTATCGTCGATCGCGTCATGCGATGTCGTCCATAATCGCTGTTTATTCGTTCGGGCTCATGTGTCTGGCGATGAATACCTGCTCGTTGGCTGAGTCTGTTAACGATTCCCCACCGCAATATTCTGTTTCGCCGTCGGATGAAACTGATGTAAAGGAGACGTTTTTTAAATCTTTTTTAGATCCGTTCGAGGATAGCCCTGCGTTGGCTGCTCGAAAAGATTTGGGACTATTTGACGAAATTGGGCTTTCGGGGCGACTTGCGTCACAAGCACCGCTACAGATCTATGGATGGTTAGACGTCGGTTACACATCGGCTTCGACGGCCGCAGGTCGGCTGGCGGTGGCGCCGGTTCCCAATCGATATGGCGATACGATTCTATTCAACCAGGCGGCCGTCGTTGTTTCGAAGCAGCTTAAAACGGATGAATTGTCGTGGGGATTTTATGGTCAATTATTTGCGGGGTCCGATGCCAGTCTTTTGCAGGGGCCTGGCGATATCCAATCCAGTAATCCGCAATTTGGAATGACAATTCGCCAACTGAATACTTCCGTCCATCTACCGTTGCTGACAGCGGGCGGAATCGATGTTGTGTTCGGGCGGCAGGGGACCTGGATGGGTTACGAGTCGTATATGGCACCAGGCCGTCCGCTTTACTCGCTCAGTTACCAATGGAACTTTGCCGAGGATGGAAGTGACACAGGTGTCTGGACGACCTGGCACGCCACCAGTCAACT
Source organism: uncultured Schlesneria sp. (assembly GCA_903904835.1). Taxonomy (GTDB): domain Bacteria; phylum Planctomycetota; class Planctomycetia; order Planctomycetales; family Planctomycetaceae; genus Schlesneria. Next base: position 31,489 of record CAIVEI010000059.1, read on the forward strand.
CGACCTCCGATACGCGATGACTTTGGGTTCAAACACGTTTTTTGAATTACGTGGGAACGCTCCTTGCCATTTGACGCAGGTGGTTTATCGCCTTGATGACGAGTGGAAAACAGTTTTGACCGGGAGTTGGATAATTGGGAATGGCGCGATCGGAAACGTGGTTCCCTACGCCACGGGTCGCGTAGATTCCGTTTTCGAATTGCGAACCGTACAGCAATACACAAAGAACTGGAAACAAGTCGTGCAGGCAAATCTGGGAGTTGCTCCGGGAATTGCCGTCATCGGGACGGGAGAATGGTATGGAGTTCTTGGTATTACCGAGTACTGCATCAATCGGTCGGTGGATGCCAATTTTCGATACGAATGGTTCGATGACGTCAATGGCTCTCGCACGGGGATCGCAACAACTTTTAACGCGGTGACGGTCGGGTTGAATTATCGGCCAAGGGACTGGATTTCAATTCGTCCGGAAATTCGAGGTGATATGGCGGATCGGTCGGCTTACGGAAAATTGGATAGCATTCATCGCGAAAAAGAGCAATTGACTTTGGCGCTGGAGTGTCTGATCAGATTCTGAGTACATTATTCCGCGCGAGTCGTTGTATCTCGGATTTCCGAATTATTCTGCCTGATTTCCCTCACATTCGGTGAACACACTTGACGATTCCGATGCGTGATGGTTAGTCTCAATGTGATAGTTGCGTAAGAAGAAGAAAAGACGTTGACCCTGCCTGCGACCTGCCTTGTTAATAAGAATTCACTTTGATTGTGAATTCGCCCGCCGATGTTATGTAACCCAATGATGGTCACTGCCAAAGATGTGATACAAGGTTTTGTTGTTACATATTGATTGACAGTTCTGGACTGTCGTTGTTCGTAAAGTTAAACTGTTAAATAAGTTACACGAAACGCGGAGAAATTCGAATGTCTGTCAACTGCAACCCTCAGCATTTTAACAGTCTCAATCGTCGTGGTTTTCTGTCGCTTGGACTTTTGGCTGGTACCAGCTTGACATTGCCGCAACTTCTTCGCAGCAATGCGGCTTATGGCGATTTGAAGGACTACAAAAACTTCGAAGGGACTGCCAAGTCGATCATTCACATTTTCCTGCCAGGTGGTATCGCTCATCAAGAGTCATTCGATCCAAAGCCTTATGCACCAATCGAATACCGCGGTGAGATGGGTCAAGTTGCGACCAAGATCAGCGGCGAAGTTTTTGGGGATACGCTGGCAAAGACCGCTCAGGTGGCTGACAAGTTGACCGTGATTCGGTCGATGACTCACGGCGAAGCGGCTCACGAGCGTGGCACGCACAATATGTTTACGGGGTATCGTCCAAGTCCCGCACTGATTTACCCCTGTATCGGGTCGGTTGTCAGCCACGAGTATGGTCCTCGAAACAACCTTCCTCCCTATGTTTGCATTCCAAACATGCCAACGGAATTTGCTGGAAGTGGTTATCTCAGTTCCGCTTTCGCTCCATTCAGTCTAGGAAGCGATCCCGCCGCGAAGGGTTTCAAAGTCCGCGACCTGGATCTTCCCAAAGGGGTCGATGACAGCCGCTTTGCGACTCGCCGTTCCGCACTGGAAGCGGTAAACGCTCATTTCCAGAAAAAAGAAAAGTCAGACGATCTGACAGCAATGGATACGTTCTATGACCGAGCTTACAGCCTGATCAGTTCACAAGCGGCTCGCGAAGCCTTTGATATTGAGAAAGAGTCTGACGCAGTTCGCGATGAATACGGTCGCAATACGGCGGGTGCTCGAATGCTGTTGTCTCGACGCCTGGTTCAGGCAGGTGTTCGTCTTGTGAACCTGACCTACGGTGGCTGGGACATGCATAACAATATCGTGGCTGGGTTCCGTAATCAGATGCCGTCTTTCGATCAGGCGTTTGCGGCTTTGATCAATGACCTTGATCGAACCGGATTGCTGAAAGAAACGCTGGTGATGGTTTCGTCCGAATTCGGGCGGACGCCAAAGATCAATGCCCAATCGGGTCGTGATCACTATCCGAAAGTCTTCAGCGTGGTGCTGGCGGGTGGTGGAGTTAAGGGTGGATATATCCACGGATCGTCGAACTCAACCGCGTCGGAACCAGAAGAACTCGCGATGGGACCCGAGGACTTGTTCACGACCGTCTACCATTGCATGGGGATCGTCGCCGACAAGGAACTGATGGCTCCTGGCGATCGTCCAATTGAGATTGTCGATGGCGGAAAGGTCATCAAAGAACTGCTGGCATAATTCATTACGGGTTGTGAGCATAACAGAGCGAACAACCAGCGAATGACGGAACATTCCAGGCGAGCCGGGTGCCGTCGGGTCCCGGATTATCGATTGAAAGAATCCCGGTCCTGACAGCCGCCTGCTCGCCTTTTTCGTATTATGTTGTCATTGAGCGCTTCAGGGATGAAGCCCTTTGGTTGATAGGGTCAGGAAGACCCGCGCATTGCAGGGAGAATGATATTCCCCCTGACCGGTTAACAGCCTTGCGCAGCAAAGGGACGGGAGTCGTCAATCGAACCTGGTTCGATCGGCTCTTTTTTATCTGAGGCGACTACGATGTTTCGTTTTGTAATGGTGATTTTCTTTTGCGGAGCGGTTCCTGCTTTCGCATCGAGCCCCGTGCTTTCGAACATTCTTCCCCGCGGCGCTCAGCGCGGCACCGAGACCGAAGTTCTGTTCAACGGACAGCGGTTGGAAGATGCTCAGGAACTGATGATCTACGAACCGGGGATCGAGGTCACCGAATTTGCGGTGGTCAATGATAAGCAGGTCAAGGCGAAGCTGAAGATTGCTGCCGATTGTACTCTTGGCACAAAGCATTTCCGCATTCGAGCAGCCACGGGGCTGTCCGACCTGAGGACGTTTCGTGTTGGTGCTCTTCCAAACGTAATGGAAGTCGAGCCGAACAGCGATTTTAAGCAGCCACAAACAGTTGCGAACAACGTCACGATTGAAGGAATCATTCAAAACGAGGATGTCGATTATTTTGTGATCGAAGCGAAGAAAGGAGACCGAATAACTGCTGAAGTCGAAGGGATTCGGCTGGGTGATGCGATGTTCGATCCCTACGTAGCCATTTTGAATGAAACTCGATTTGAGCTGGATACGAGTGACGATGCGGCCCTAGTCTGGCAGGACGGCGTTGCATCAATCATTGCCCCGGCAGACGGCAAGTACATCATTCAGATTCGGGAAAGCAGTTATGGCGGTAGTGGCAATTCTCACTACCGATGCCACATCGGAAACTATCCACGTCCATTAGCGATCGTTCCCTCAGGTGGCAAACCAGGACAGAAAGTCGCAGTCAAGTTTCTTGGTGATATTTCGGGTGAGTTCACTCGCGAGTTTGATTTGCCAGCCAGCGGGGGATCAGATTTCGCCCTGTTTGCGACCGACGAAAAAGGGATTTCGCCATCGGGTAACCGTTTCCGCGTAGTTGATCTTGAGAACTCGCTGGAACAGGAACCGAACGAAAATATCGCGCAAGCCACGAAGGCTGCAGCACCGATTGCATTCAATGGAGTGCTTTCTTCGAAGACGGATGTCGATTTCTTCGGTTTCACGGCAACAAAAGGCCAGTCGCTGGAGATTCACGTCTGGGCCAGACGATTGCGATCAGAACTCGATCCTGTGCTGATCCTTTACAATGCACAGGGTGGTGCGATCGCCAGCAACGACGATACCGGTGGGCCTGACAGCTTCATCCGGTTTGCGGTGCCCGCCGACGGAGAGTATTTTCTTGAAGTTCGAGACCATCTTCGACGGGGTGGTAATGCGTTTCATTATCGAATCGAAGTCAGTCCCCTCGTCCCAGAAGTGCTACTCGGAGTTAACGAGTTCGTTCAGTATGTTGAACCCAAGGCAGCGATTCCTCAAGGGAACCGATTTCCGTTGGTGGTCAATGCCAATCGTATCGGTTTCGGTGGTCAGCTTGATTTCAAAGGGTTGGATCTTCCCGCCGGAGTGACCGTCGAATCGTTTGGAATGGCGGCCGATCAGGGGGTCGCTCAGGTGATCCTGGCAGCGGCACCTGAAGCTCCCATCGCAGGACGGTTTGCTCAACTGGTCGGAGTGTTGGCCGATCCGAATAATCCAAACCCACCGAAGGGCGAAGTGCGGCTTCCAACCGTTCTTGTTCGTGGTCGGAACAATATTCCATTCTGGACCGAACCGACGTATTCGCTGGCGATGGCAGTCACACAAAAAATTCCCTTCACGTTGCAGATTGTTGAGCCCAAAGTACCGCTGGTACAGGGTGGGCAGATGTCATTGAAGGTTGTCGCGACTCGCGAAGGTGACTTCAAAGCACCCATTAAAATCGAACTGATCTTAAACCCGAACGGCGTGAATTCCAGCCGTGAAATCTCGATTGCCGAAGGTCAGACCGAGGCGTTGATTACCATGAACGCTGCCGGAAATGCCCAGGTGAAAGAGCACAAGATCGCGGTTCGTGGCGAGGCGACTGTGGGGACCGGTCCCGTGATGGTCTGTTCGCCGTTTGCGAATTTGCGAGTCTCTGAACCGTATTTGAAGTTCAAGTATGAAGCGGCCGCTGTTGAGTTGGGTGCCGAAACGGATCTTGTCGTGAAGATCGAAACGCCGAAGCCGTTCGAAGGGGATGCGACAGTCCAGCTTCTCGGGCTTCCCAACAAAGTCACGACGACTCCGACAACATTAAACAAGGACGCTAAAGAGCTGGTTTTTAAGGTGAAGGCGGAAGCGGACGCTGCGCAAGGAGTGAATAAGAGTTTGTTCTGCCAGGTTGTCGTGACGGAAAATGGCGAACCAATCATTCATAATATTGGAAGTGGTCAGATCCGCGTTGATAAGCCCTTACCACCCAAAGCTGCGGCCGCTCCGGTCGCTCAGGCTGCCACGCCAATGCCTGATCAGGCGGCTGCGCCGGCAAAGCGGTTAACGCGACTTGAGCAACTGCGATTGGATCAGGAACTACGGGTCAAAGCACTGAACGGGGCCGTACCAGCGGGTGAGGCGAAGCCTGCAAGCGGACAGAAATAGTGATGCGGATGCAATTGAGGGACTGTGAAATGCGTTGGATTTCCATATCGATGTTGGCACTTGCGTGCGTGGCCACCGGTTCGTTTGGTGCGGCTGCGAGAGCCGAGTCACCGTTGGTGCAACTGAATGTCTATCCTCCGGACATTAACCTGACGACGTCGAAGGATCGTCAGCTCGTTGTCGTCCAGGCGGTTCAAGCAGACGGCATTACTCGCGATGTCGCGAAAGAGGCGACTTACACTCTTGGGAATCCAGCCGTGTGCCGTCGGGAAGGGTCCACGTTTTATCCTGTCGCTGATGGCCAGACAGAATTAAAAGTCGAATACGGCGGCAAAATGCTGACGATCCCTGTGAAGGTTGAGCGAGCTGCCGAAGCAAGGCCCATCAGTTTCAAGCTTGACGTGATGCCTGTCTGGATGAAGACCGGCTGCAACACAGGGAGCTGCCACGGTGCGGCTCGCGGTAAGGACGGTTTTCGATTGTCGCTGTTCGGGTTCGATCCTGACGGTGATTACCTTCGCATTACCCGAGAGCTGCCAGGTCGCCGAATCGACCTCGCGGTTCCAGAGGCCAGCTTGCTGATTGAAAAATCGATCGGAGTTGTCCCTCACACCGGTGGTAAGCGATTTGATCGCGAATCAGAACTTTGCAACACCGTGATCGAATGGATCACCGCCGGTTGCCCACGCGATCCGGCTGAAGTAGCAACATGTGTTGGACTTGAAATTTATCCACGCGACGGCGTGCTCGATGGCGAAGGAACTCAGCAAGCCGTTACGGCACGAGCCAAATATTCCGACGGCACCGACCGCGATGTCACATCGCTGGCGCTGTACCTTTCCAACAATGACACTTCTGCAGCGATCTCTCCGGACGGAATTATCACGGCAGGTGCTCGGGGTGAAGCTTATATTATGGCCCGATTCTCGACGTTTACTGTCGGGTCACACTTCGTCGTTCTGCCAAAAGGCCTGGTCTATGAAGATTCGCCAAAACCTCAAGTCAATTACATCGACGAACTCGTCAATCTGAAGCTGAAAAAGCTTCGTATTGATCCGTCAGGCCGAGCGTCAGATGAAGCGTTTCTTCGGCGAGTTTTCGTTGATCTCGTGGGACAGGTTCCGACAGAAGAGGAATACAATCGGTATATGTCCAGTACCGAACCGGACAAACGAGATAAGTTGATCGACGAACTGTTGTCACGCAAAGAATTCACCGAAGTCTGGGTGAGCAAATGGGCGGAATGGTTAATGATGCGGTCGTCGAATCAGACGAGCCCTAAGTCGATCACATTGTATTATACGTGGTTGAGTGAGCAGATCGCGGACAATGTGCCGCTCGACAAAATGGTACGCGGAATTCTTGGTGCCAGCGGCGGGACATTCAAAAATCCTTCGACCAATTTCTATCAGATTGAACCTGATGTCCTGAAGGTCAGCGAAAACGTGGCTCAGATCTTCATGGGGATGCGCGTCCAGTGTGCTCAGTGCCATAATCATCCGTTCGACCGTTGGACGATGGACGACTACTACTCGTTCGCAGCCTTCTTCAAACAGGTTGGACGCAAGCAGGGTGAAGATTACCGGGAAACGATTGTTTTCAATGCCGGTGGTGGTGAGGTGAACCATCCCGTTGGTGGGCGAGTCATGCCCCCCGTGTTTCTGGGTGGTGGACCGGCCGACGTGGCGGGAAAAGATCGCCGTGAAGTCGTGGCCGATTGGCTCGCCTCTCCCAAGAATCCATACTTCGCTCAAAACTTCGTTAACCGGATCTGGCACCACTTTTTTGGGATCGGAATCGTCGAACCCGTCGACGATGTCCGCGTCAGTAATCCCGCTTCGAATGATCCCTTGTTAGTTGAACTTGCCAAGCGATTCACCGAGTCGAATTACGACTTCAAGGCGCTCGTGCGTGACATCTGTCGGACGGAAGCCTATCAGCGATCGACGGAGAAAAATCCGAGCAACGCCACTGACGAGCGAAACTTCGCTTCGCAGACTTTGCGGCGAATCAAAGCCGAATCGATGCTCGACATCATCAGCCAGGTGACCAGCACGAGAGACAAATTCCCCAAGCTGCCACTAGGTTCTCGTGCTGTTCAAATCGCTGACGGAGCGACCAGCACGTACTTCCTGACGACGTTTGGTCGAGCGACTCGCGAGACGGCCTGTTCTTGCGAAGTGAAAATGGAACCGACATTGTCGCAGGCGTTGCATCTGCTGAACGGTGATACTTCCAACCAGAAGATTCAGCAGGGAGGTGTGATTGCAGCGTTACAAAAAGAAAATCTGACCCCCGATCAGATCATCGAAAAGCTGTATATCCGCTGCCTCAGCCGAAAGCCGCAGCCTGATGAATTGGCGGCTCTGAAGCCACTATTTGCTGAAGGAAGCGACGTGAAACGATCGTTGGATGACATCTTCTGGGCGTTGCTCAACAGTCGCGAGTTTTTGTTTAACCATTAATTGAATTTCGGATCGAGGCGAACCGGGCGGTGTTCAACCATCGGATTCCTGACCTATGTTGTAAAGATGATCTTTGATTACGAATCCGATGATGCCTGAATTCAGGCCAAGCCGGTATTCAAAAGAATTATTGATAACCGTTGAATAGATTGCGGTTGCGGAGTTGTTTGTTATGCGTTTCTTCGCCATTTGCCTGATTTTCACGAGTCTGTTCGGGGTATTTGCTGCTGCAGAAGAGAAGGCAGCCCCGAAGGAAGAGAAAATCACCTTCGATCAGCACATTCTTCCAATCTTTCGTGAGAAATGCGGTTCGTGTCATAACGCAAACGACAAGAAGGGGGATCTTGTTCTGGACAATTATGGCCTTGCGATGCAGGGTGGGGCTTCGGGCGAAGTTGTTCGGACAGACGGGGATGCGTCGCAGAGTCAGCTTTATCTCGTCGTCGCACATCTTGCCGAACCAAAGATGCCGCCACAACAGCCGAAATTGCCTGACGAACAGTTGACGTTGATTCGTAAGTGGATCGAAGGTGGATCACTGGAAAACAGCGGCAGCAAAGCCAAACCGAAAAAGAACATGGCCGTGTCGAAGGTGACCGTGTCCAACCAAAGGCCTGCGGGTCCGCCGCCAATGCCGGAAAGTCTGCCACTTGAGCCGTTGGTTCAATCGAGCCGAGGTAACGGGACGACAGCGCTTGCCGCTAACCCGTGGTCACCGCTGATTGCTGTGGCCGGCCATAAACAGGTGATCCTGTACGACACGCGGACACGAGAAGTGGCGGGTGTGCTGCCATTTCCGGAAGGGGTCGCACACGTGCTGAAGTTCAGCCGAAACGGCCAATGGTTGTTGGCAGGTGGAGGACGCGGTGCTCATTCCGGCAAAGTCATCCTATGGGACGTCAAAACCGGGAAACGAGTAGCCGAAGTCGGAGCCGAATACGACATCGTTCTGGCCGCTGATATCAGTCCAGATCATACGCAAGTCGCCTTGGGAGGCCCGAAGAAGATCGTGCGTGTCTACGACACTTCGACTGGCGAATTACTTTACGAAAAGAACAAGCACACCGATTGGATCACCGCATTGGAGTTCAGTCCCGATGGCGTCCTGCTGGCAAGTTCAGATCGCAGTAACGGACTGATTGTGTGGGAAGCGTTTACTGGACGAGAATTTTATGTGCTCACAGGTCATACGGCGTCAGTAACCGATGTCAGTTGGTCTCCCGACAGTAATGTGCTCGCCTCATGCAGCGAAGATACAACGATTCGTCTGTGGGAAATGCAAAATGGCGGTCAGGTTAAGAACTGGGGCGCTCATGGTGGTGGAGTCACCGCTATTGAGTTCACACGAGACAACCGGATTGCTTCGACAGGTCGCGACAATACGGCAAAGTTGTGGGACATTAATGGCGGGGCGATCCGAGGGTTTCCGGGACTCGGCGATATCGGAATGGAAGTCGCCTTTGATTCCGAAAATGACTATATGGTGGCAGGTGATCTGACTGGGACGATTCATTTCTGGAATGCCAAAGACGGTGCTGTGATCGGTCAATTTAGTACTAATCCTCCACCGCTGGCCAAACAGATTGAGATTGCCACGCAAGCGCTGGTTGCGATTGAAACGACGGCGAATCAGGCCGCAGCGAATTTTGCAGCATTGAATAAACCGTTTGCTGATCGGAAGGGGGCTGCGGCAGCGGCTCTTAACGTTGTTGCCGAAGCAAACTCAGTCGTGGAAGCGACGACCAAAGCAAAGGCCGATGCTGATGCTGACGTTGCGGCAAAAACTCAGGCATTACAGACGGCAGAAACGAACCTGACGGCGGCTCAAGCGGCTATGAATCAGGCGGCGGCTGATCGCGACGCTGTGAACAAAACAGTCGTCGATTTGCGAGCGAAGGTGAAAGGATTGGCGGACGCAGTGACTGCTGCCGAAGCCGAGGCAACACAGGCCTTGGCCGCGTTCGAGGCGAAGCCTGAAGACGCCAGTGTGAAAGCGGCCAATGTAGCTGCAAACAAGAAGCTGTCAGATGCCCTTGTTGCCTTGTCCGAGGCGACGAAACAATCGTCAACGACTGTTCTGGAATTGCCAGTGAAAAGCGATGCTTTTGCTTCGACGACTGCGGCGCTGAATGTCGCGAAAGCGGCTCGAGAAAAAGGAGTCGCGGATAAGGCTGCTGCCGAAAAGGTTGTGGTCGACATTGCCGCGAAACTGAAAGCGTGGACCGACGTGGCGGTGGTTGCCAAGGCCAATGCAGACAAGGCGGTCGCAGAAGCGACACCCACGCCGGAACAGCAAAAGCAGTTAACCGATGCGGAATTGGCCGCCAAGACGTCGATGGAAAAATTGGCCGCTGTGAAGGGGCAGGTTGAACGTCTGAATGCGGCCAAAGGTCGCTCGTTTCAAACTGCGAATGTCACTTCGAATTGATTACGCAACTTCGCTAATAACGGTGGCTTCGGTTACGGGCGATTCAGTTTCTGTTGTCGGCGCCGATGCGGGTGTTTCCGTGGAGGATTCTACCAGCGGTGGCAGAACATAAATCTCGCCATGTTCGAACGGTTGTTCGGCTCGATACGAGTGGTGCCTAAGTAGTTCGAGAACAGCCAGGAAGATCCCCACGATTTTACTGCGCAGGTTGCTTCCCTCGAAGAATTCGCTGAACGCCACTTTCCCTGTTTCACGTACTCGGGCACCGATCCGTTCGATGTAAACCGAAATCGGTGTGTCGTCGTAACGGATGCTTGAGGTTGACTCGACCACTTTCTTCTGGATCACTCGGGATAAGGCACTGACCAGGTCCCAGAGCTCCACTTCCTTGATCGAATCGGCACTCGGATCTTTTCCAATCGTTGGCCGGTCATCCGTCAGTCGCGGATATCGCTCTTGCCATTCTTCAGCCAGATGCTCCAGAGCCGTCGCGGCATCTTTGTATCTTTTATATTCCAGCAATTGTTCGATTAATTCGCCGCAGGGATCGTCCGCCAGCGGCAATTCTTCGGCGGTCTCTTCTTCGGCTCTCGGCAAAACCTGCCGACTTTTGATCTCGATCAACGAACTGGCCAGCACGACAAAGTCGCCGATCAGATCGAGATCCAGAAGCTGAAGCACGTCGAGAAACTCAAGAAACTGATTCGTAATTTTGGCGATCGGCAGGCGTACGATATCAACTTCGTTCCTGCGAACGAGATACAGCAGCAGATCCATCGGCCCGCTGAACGAATCGAGTTGTACGCGGTAATCCGCCATGTCCCGCCTGGAATTCAAAGTTTTCGAGTCTGCCGCATGAAGTCTTTATTGAGCGGCTTAGTCGTTATCGACTGACTTGGTGGCGTGAGACCATCCGTAAGGAATAGCCCGCAGAGTCTTCCCAAACCCCCAGTCCGTGATTCGGCAATTTCGTCAGCCGATGGAATACACTGAAAGGATCAGTTTTATTAAATTCAGCGGCTTATCTTGACCCATTAACGACATGCAACGTTTCTAGGGTGAACATCGGTTAAGAAAATCCCTTTCTTTCAAAAGCGAAAAGAAGCCGTTTCACTCGCGGCCAGTCGTCTCCAAACTCGTCCCGCTTTTGCGCCATCCAATGCTCCATGATTTCGTCGCTGAAGGGTTCCGGCCTACTCAGTCGAGCACCAGCGAAATCGACCACATATCGACCACATAAGGGGCAGTTACAATTGTCATTTCAATAATACAGTTGGAGTCGTCTTGGCAGATCAGCTTTGGGATGTGAAATCCGCTGATTATGAAAATCTTTTTCCTCTGCATGAATCGGTAGACATCCAATTCCTGCCGATATAATTGAGGATTGTTCATCGCCTTGATTGCTGTTCCACGATCGGTAGCGAGAACGAGACCATCAAAACCTCCGCCCAGTGGTGGCACTTGGATTGTCAACTTCATCTGATGTGCGTACATTGCGGCCCGTTCGTGAGCTGAAAATGGAAGGATTGCCATGCTTTACACGCCCCTAACAGTGCAAAACCACTTTTCCGCTGATGTACGAATAGAATTGCGAGCCGAAGGTCAGATTGTTGATGTTGCCAGTATTGGTCCAAATGAAATCATTCTGCGTGATTTCCAAGATATTGGCATCTGTGACGCTGAAATCGCAATGTTCATTGACGGAATTGAGTTTCTGTGGCCAGTCCGTTTACCCGAAGGTGCCGTGCCGTTCGCCTCTGATGTATATATGGTTCCACGCGGGCCGATGGTTCGCGTCATGAGTTCGTGACCCGGCTCAATTCTTCTGAATGTGATGCCACCAAAGTCGAGTCTAAACTCTAAACCCCTCACTGACGACAAACGCCGCTGGCTGGTTGCCTGCAACATGGTTTTCCCACATTGAGCGATAGGCTCGTTCGACGTTTCGCGCAAATCTTGGTGTGTCGAAGAGTGGTGAGGTCAGTCGATTTTCGGCGAGCCGGTCACGGTATATTTGAAGCTCGTCTGGGTTTTGGGCCAGGTGGACTGCCAATCGTTGATATTGGTCCAGATCGGTTGTGATCAGTTCCGGCAATCCGACGGTTTTCAGCAGACTTGCACCGATGCGTGATCCGAATGTGTTACCCAGACAGGAAATGACAGGCAGTCCCATGAGTAGTGACAAACTAGCGGTGGCGGCAGCGTTGTAGAACAGCGTATCCAGGAAAAGATCTGCTGCGCAATGGCGAAGCTTGTGATCGCGACGTGACATCCAGTTGGCAAAGACGAGTCTATCGGGTGCGACGCGAGAGGCCTGTGCCTCGCGGCGCAGATTCTCTTCGAATATTGGCCCCGTCGAATGCAACCACAAGACGCTGTCGGGAACCTGGGCTAGCACATTCATCCAGACGCGGAACATCTGCGGTTCTATCTTGTAGGCACCGTTAAAACTGCAAAAGACGAATCCGTTTTCCGGAAGGCCGTAAACTGCACGGTCTACTTTTTGTGTTACCGTCACAGGGTCTGGTTCTGCGATCAGATAGGAATGAGGCATTGTCGCAAATTTTTCGACGAAGTAAGGGGCAAACTCGGGTGGCGTTACAGTGGGGTCAGTAATCAGATAGTCGATGAAATCGGCACCAATCGTGCCGAGCATCCCCAGAAAACTGACCTGAATCGGTGCAGGTCGCAAGGCAAACGCGGCCATTCGGTTGATGCCAGTATGACCCATCAGGTCAACGAGAATATGAACTCCATCAGCAGCGATCCGATCTGCGAGAGCTGGTATCGACAGCGTACTGACGTCAACAAAATGTTCGCATTCGGCAACGATTCGTTGTCGGTAAACGCTGTCGTCGACCTTTCCAAAACCATAGGCAAACACTTCGAAGCGGGAACGATCGTGGCAACCAAACAGACCCTGGATCAGGTGGCTGATCGGGTGATCGTAGAAATCACCTGACAAATATCCGATTCGAATTCGATCAGCGTGAATCCGTGGCGGGTGCGGATGTCGTCGTTCGATTCCCCGTTCACGGTTTCTTTTGACAATCGAATCACAATGACTGCGAGCGATGACCAATTGCCGCTCCAGCGACCAGGGAAGCGTCAGTGACTGGAAAGGAGTTACGCATGGTGCCTTTCCTTCCGCCAGCGCTGCGGAGGCATCGGCCCAAAGTTGTTCTCCTTCCGCGTCATAATTTCGCCAGTCGCAGACCATCTGGCGTGCGCAGCAAAGCCGAGCGAACGCTTCTGATCGATCGGGCTGAATGGCCAGTGATCGCTCCAGCGCAGCCAGTGCTGGACCCCAATCCCCTTTGAAAATCAGAAGATTACCTAACTGCTGTTGAATATCGGCGTCGTCTGGTTGAAGTCGAGCGGCCTGCTGATACGAGGCCAGGGCGGCATAGTCCTGACGCAGAAGTTCCTGGACTTGCCCCAGTTGGAAAAAAGCCCGTGCGTAGGTCGGACGTAACTCGATGGCACGTTGAAATTGTCCGGCGGCACCAGCGGGGTCGCCCTGTGCTTGCAGGATCGTCCCCAGATTGAAATGAGCTTCGGGGTAATCGGGTTTGATCGAAAGAGCGTGACGGAAGCAAGCCGCAGCGGATTCAAATTGAGTCTGAGCTTGGAGAACGGCGCCGAGATTATTGTGTGCAATGGCATAGCGAGGGTTTAGTCGTACCGCTTCGGTGAAACTATTCTGTGCATCGGTGAGCTTTCCCGACGAATGTTGCATCCGTCCAAGATTATTATGACTCCGTTCATAAGTTGGACGTAACGCCACAGCCTGTTGAAAACAGGCCAGGGCTTCGGGTTTCTTGTTGAGAGTCAGATAGACTTCGCCCAACGCGTTGACAAACACAGCATTGTCTGGAGCCAGTTGAACAGTCTTCTGAAACAGCTCCATTGCCGGTTGAGTTTGACCAACGTCTAAGGCGATCACTCCCAGCAGATACACCGCTTCGGCAGCAGGGGGGCCTTGTTGCAGGATTTGACGACACAATCGTTCTGCGGTGGCCAGATCACCCGCCTGATAACGGCGATAGGCTTCGTCTTTCAGCATTTCGCGGGTGGGTTGTTGCATGTTGAAGACTCAATGGAATTCGCGTCCCGGTTTTCGAAAACTCGAAGTGATGATTCCAGTACGAATGCACGTTCTTTCTTGTCGAACGTCTCGTTAAAGTGAGTCCAAAAACAATTGAGGACTCGTGTCTATGTTGATTGTTCAGGTCTGTGATTTCGGCGACGACGGAGATGCAGAGTATCGGATGCACGCGCCCGTTCGCCAGTTGGGGAAGATCCCCGGTCTGACGACGATTGATTGTCATTTTTCGCATCGGCATTTACCCGCGTTAGCCCGTCTGGCTGATGTGTTAGTCGTGCAGTTTATCAATGACTGGGAATTGCTAGCTCTCTGCCAACGTCGACGTGAGGCGGGGTTGATCACGATCTTCGAAGCGAACGACAATTTTTTTGATTTACAGCCCTGGAGTCCCATTGGTGCAGCCTGGCTGGATCGAACGGTACAGGAACTGTATCTCAAATGGCTGGTGACAGCAGATGGAGTCCAGACCAGTACGGCAGATCTCGCAGGGCGTTGGAGTGAACGAGGCGCAACAGCCGTTGCCGTTTTTCCTAACCAGTTAGTCGCCATTGATCCGCTGCCAGAAGTAACGGATCGTCCGCTGACGATCGGCTGGGGAGGCTCTCCCGGCCATTTCGCGGATTGGTATCAATTAGCCCCGTTGTTGACGAAGTGGCTGGCGGATCATCCTGATGTCCACCTGTCCGTGATGACGCACGAGTTGGCCCATTCTTTCGTGAAACTTGAACCGCACCGCTATCATTTCACCAAGTTTGGATCATTAAGCGATTACGTCCGATTTTTGAGATCGCTGGATATCGGTCTGGCGCCGTTGATCCCTACGGACTACAACCGTGGCCGGTCCGATGTGAAGTTTCTGGAATATGCGAGCCAGGGCGTCGCGGGGATTTATGCCGATCTGCAACCGTATCAGTCGAGTGTCGTCCATGGTATGACGGGACTGTTGAGTCAAAGCCCAGAACAAATGATCGAACATCTGGAGACATTACGAACCGATCCGGCCCTTCGCATGCGCCTTCGAAAGCAGGCTTACGAATATCTTGCCAAACATCGTCAGTTGCCAAACAACGTAGGTCAACGCGTTGATTGGTATCGAAGCTTACTCAAACGACCGGTCAAACCGAGCGAGTCTTTGCCGGAGTCTATTCAAGAGGCTGCGACCGCCCGAGAAGATAACTATTGGCAGTTAAGACCTGGGGAACCCGAAATATTATTTCTCGCGAATACTCGGTTAGTGGATAAACACATCGCCATTAATCGCCTGACTCTGCAATTGCAGAGCGAACCGAATTACGTGGCAGTCCTGGTGCGTCAGGGGCAGCTCCTGAACGATGTTCGCAACCATCAACAGGCACTTGCCGTTCTCGAACGCGCGCATGCTTTGGAACCGAAAAGTCCAGTTGCACTCAGTGAGATCGGTCGTTCGTGGTTTTGTTTAAATGAGGTGGTCAATGCACGTCGGTCTATCGAAGAAGCAATCGAAGCTGATCCGAACTATCTTCCCGCGTGGCAATATTTGTTGCGTTTGCTGGCCCAAAGCAATGCCATCGATGGTTCCGACTGGGGACGACGCGCCGAAGAACGATTTCCCACATGCTATCCAATAACACTTCTTGCGGCGTCATTGTACTCAGCGGACGAATCGCTTCTGGCAATTCGCCGAGTTGTCAATCGGTTTGAGTCGACACTTGTTCCACGAGAACGAAATACGGCACTTCGTGCGATTCGCCAGACCCTGACGACCCTGATCCAGGCGATGCCAAATCAGCCTGAACTGATACCACTACTCCGCCGAGCCTGCGAAACCTTTCCCGAGTCGGCATGGCTGGCGAATGAATTGGGCTCTGCGCTCTATCGATCAGGTGAGTATCGAGAAGCGTACATCTGCCAGTCGTTAGCGATGCGGTTGCGGCAACAGGCGACGACTTTTCGCGAAGAATTTTCCACGCAGGAAGCGAGTCCCTGGTCTTGGCAATTCGCTGATCACATTCAACGACATTTTCCGGGTGATTAGGTTTCTTCATCACTGATTGTTTCCTATCGTAGATCACCACATTAAATTGAATGAAATATTACAATGGCTGATGCCAACCACGTTCTTCGTTCAAATCCCTCAGGCTCTTCGATGATGTCACAACCCAATGAAGCCATCGTTTCGAGTCAATCGACCAATGATGCGGCGCCATCGAATTATGCCGGGCAGCCTTGGGTGGAAATCTATGGATCGCGGGGTTTGGCTCCGTGGCTTGTCAGCCAGCGAACAAGCCTGGCGTTCAGCACGTATCAAACCGGCAAACTCTTTCTCATCGGAACGAGCCCTGAAGGGGGGCTTTCAATTTTTGAACGAACCTTCAATCGAGCGATGGGAATGTGCGGCGATGGACAAACTTTGTGGCTGAGTACCAAGTACCAATTATGGCGATTCGAAAACGGACTTTCTGCCGGCGAAATGCATCAAGGACGGGACCGTCTGTACGTGCCGAGAATTGCTTATACAACCGGGGATATTGACCTGCATGATGTCGTAGTTGAGGATTCGGGGCGAGTTGTCTTTGTTGCGACGTCGCTCAGTTGTCTAGGGACGGTCAGTCAACGATTCAGTTTTCAGCCGCTGTGGCGACCACCCTTTATCAGTAAGCTGGTTCCCGAAGATCGCTGTCATCTGAACGGTTTGGCGCTACGCGACGGTCGAGCTCGTTATGTGACGGCGGTTTCGAAAAGCGATGTGGCCGACGGTTGGCGAGCCCGCCGCAATGACGGAGGAGTCGTTGTCGATGTCGTCACCAACGAGATTGTCTGCGAAGGTCTCTCGATGCCACATTCTCCACGGTGGTATCGGGGTCAGTTGTGGGTTTTGAATTCGGGGCAAGGTGAGTTTGGACGAGTCAATCTTGAAACTCACGCCTTTGAACCGTTGGCTTTTTGTCCGGGTTATCTGCGCGGACTGACGTTCGTCGACGATTATGCCGTTGTCAGTCTTTCCCAGCCCCGGCACGACAAAACGTTTAACGGCTTAGGTCTTGATGATGAACTTGCCAAGCGAGATGCCGTTGCGCAATGTGGTCTTCAGGTCATTGATCTCAAGACGGGGGACATTGCCCATTGGCTGAAAGTCGAGAACTCGGTCACCGAAATCTATGACGTCGTGGCCCTCCCGGGAACCTTGCGTCCGATGTCTCTGGGCTTGAAGAACGACGAGATTGAACGGCTGTTGGTCCTCGATCAACCCGGGCAACTCTGACGTAAAAACGGTGCATTCGGACTTACAGTTCGAAATCAACAATCAGCGGCAAATGATCAGAAGCATCACGCGCGAGGCGGCGTTTAGCGACATGTGCGGTCAGCATTGAAAAGGAACCGCGCCAGAACGCCTTGTCCAATGAGCCCATGGGCAAATAAGCGGGAAACGAACGAAACCGCGAAATCGGTGTCGTTAATTGCTGAAAGCCGTGAACCTCGAATGGTCCGCTCGCCAGCGTGTTCCGCCAGTCGTTGAAGTCCCCGACAATAATTTGAGGTAAATCTCGACCTTCACGAAAAAGGTGATGTTCAAGCAGTCGACGTGTCTGCCAGTGCCGTTCTCGTTCCCCCAGTCCCAGGTGCCAGTTCACCAGATGAATGGCACCGCTTGGGGTGTCGATCGTCGCCATCTGGGCACCTCGCACCTTTTTCGTCTGCCGAGTCAACGAGACCTGGTGATGACTGAGAAAGGGCCAGCGTGACAACAACAGATTCCCATATCCACCCGTTTGGACATGGACATTGAGCTGGTACATTCGATGGTCGAGTTCCAAACGTTCGGCGAATAGTTCCGGCTGATTATCGAACCGACTTCGGCGAACGTTGCGATCCACTTCCTGAAGACAGACAATATCCGGCGACTCGGCAGCGATGACGTCGACAATCCTCTGAAGCCGGTAAAGCCGGTCACGCCCGCCGATCCCTTTATGAATATTGTAGCTGAGCAATCTCACGGGAAGTGCCTCATGCGACGTTAGCAACGGATTCAGTCTTCAGTGGCTTGCGATGCATGTCTGCTTTTACAGGATTCATCTCGTGATCGATAGCGAGAAAAGAACAACACATTGTTCAAAGAAGGCCAAGATGAACTTGATAATCCGCCGGATGTTATTGCTTGTTTCGCTGATGTTCTGGCAGGGCGGGTTCATGTTTTACGGAGGCGTAGTCGTTCCCGTGGGAGCACAGGTTCTTGGGTCAGAGGCGCAACAGGGGTTTATTACGCAATCGGTGACGAATTATCTGAACCTTATCGGGACCGTTTGTCTCGTTGTATGGCTCGAAGATTTGTGGCGCAGTCGCCGCAATGGCGTTTCAGCGGCAGAATGGGGGATTTGGTGTTTTGCGGCGATCGCACTCATTGGACTGACGGTAGTTCATTTTCAAATGGATCGAATTCTGGTGGCAGAAACGACCAGCGTGTCGGACCCGAAGCAGTTTGGTCTGCTTCATAAAATGTATATTGGGACCAGTTCGCTTCAGTGGTTTGCCAGTTTGATCCTGTTGTTCCTGACATTACGACGTTGGAACCTGCAGGACGTCAAAACCGCATAGATCTGTCGGCGGAGCAAAAAAACGGGCGTTTGCGTGAAACAAGGCCGTTCATGCGGAAGGAAAACTGCAAACTGCCAAAAAATTGCAGACTCGCTGTTTTTTTGCTCGTTTTTTGCGGGCAGCCGACACGACTTGTTTTTCAGGCATCATGAGATATAGTTTCGTCTCGGTTTTGCCGCCGGAGAGGTGGCTGAGTGGCCGAAAGCACCGCTTTGCTAAAGCGGCGTCTGGGTATTCCCCGGACCCAGGGTTCGAATCCCTGCCTCTCCGCATCAACCGTCGAGAA